>NZ_JBFSVA010000027.1:0-57333 GCF_041467655.1 Vibrio sp. 10N.247.311.49 | reverse complement strand
TTCACAATAATTCATCAATCTTAATTAGATCACATTTTTACTTTAATTGGTATTATTCCGGCACATATCAGAAAGCCTAGTCTGACGACTAGGCTTTCGTCGTTTCCAGTATCTGAGTTTAGTATTCGTCTTCGAGTTTTGTAGAAGCGTTCTCCGTTCGATGATCTCGAGCTCTGATATTCCGACACTTATTATTAAGCTCTGCTCTCTCTAGCAGCGTTTGATTACGTAAGTTTATACTTGTGGCTATTGGTTCGTTGATTAACTTTTCCTGAGCGTCTTGAGAGCTCTATCTCCTACTAATTTGAACTGGCTGATAAAGATGCCTCGTTTCTAATAACAAGGTTTTGTTGGTCGGTAACTCTTGCTATCTCCCTCTACTTAATAGATTAATCTACAGGCAGTTACGTGAACTCCCCGGTTATAACGGTTTATAGTTGGAACGTTGATGGCTATTTAATTGTTAATTCAGCGTGACTTTAAGTGGGCATCTGTCTGCGGGTAAATATCTTTAAACGCCTTCTCTCAAGGTGATCTCCATTTACTCTTGAGCTTCTAGGTGTCACTTTTCTCTATGACTTCTCTCGAACCTCTTATAAGGACTTGTTTATAAGAATGGTAAAACTACGTACAGACACAACTAAAGTCGTTCTCCGTGTGTTTGAGAAGCCCAGTTGAGCAATTTCATGGTTAGTTGGTTTGTTAGCATTGGGAAGGTAAGGGTTCGATGAGTTTGGTTTATAGCTATTGTAGAAGTTATCTATGGATAAGTAACAGATACAAAAAAGCCGATGCTAGGCATCGGCTTAGTTTGAGACACTTTAAATTAAGCTGGTTGAACTAGAGCGAGCGCTTTACGAGAAACCTCGTGAGCTGCTTTCGTTAAGTTTTGCTTCTCTAGTGCGTCAGATAGGTATCCGTAATCTGAAACATTTGAACGAAGTGCTAGGGCTTTTTCGAAGTGGCTTTGTGCTTCCGCCCACTTCTGCTCTCTTAAGTAGAACTGAGCCAGCGCGCTGTGTGCTTCGGCATTACCACTGTCTTTACTAATTGCACGTTCTAGCATGACCACTACTGGGTGGTGATCGGATAAGTTCAGCTCTGGAAGCAACATGTAGAGTTCATTTGACCCACTCTTTGCAATGTTCTCTTTGATCACAGTGAAGGCTTCTGAGTCAGCTTTGCGAGCGATAAGTTGCTTCACAAAGCAGGATACAAGGTGCGAACTTTGTTTCTGTTTTCTTGAAAGCTTGTTCCAATGGCTGATTAAACCTTCGCTACCTTGCTGTTGTGCCACATCATGAAGTAGCCCACATTGTGCTTTCTGTTCTAATTCACGTTGCTCATCAGCTGTTAGAAGTTTGTTCTTAACTAATTTAGGAGTTAACTCTAGCAATGGCTGCCATAACTTCAGTTGCAAGTAAGTGGCTTTTAACAGGCCAAGTACAGCAGTGTTATTAGGGTATGTGCCTTTTAGGGTCGAAAGTGTATCGAATGCAGCTTCGTAGTTTGACTCGCTGATTTGCTGTTTAGCTTTAGTTAGCTCAACCGCTAGTAGAGAGTCGTCCTGTTGGCTAGCAAGCTCGATGTACTTATCTCGCTCACTTGTATTACCTTGTTCGTGTGCCGCTTGAGAAGCGACTAAATAACAAAGTAGAGGCATGTCGTGATGGTTAGCCCAACGAGTTACTTTCTTCTCAGCGCCTTTCCAGTCACCTTCAAGTAGCTTGATAATGCCTTCATTTGTATAACGACGAGAACGTTTCAGCTTACGAACACTGAACCAGTTCCAAGTTGTCGAGCTTGCGTACATAAGCTTTTTAAATAGGTACTCTAAGCCGAATAGAGCCGCTAGAAGAGCAATGACAAAGATAACCAGTGTTGTCACGCTCATCTCAATAGTCTTATTCGCAATTGAGATCAGAACGTAGCCTTGTTGACCAGAGAACTGAGTACCAACAATTAACCCAGCACCTAGAACGAGAAAAAGAAAAATCCAACGAATCATTATTTTTCCTCCGTGGTCATAACGGTGACTTCACGACGTAGGCGCTCACGTATCACATCTGACAACTCATTTTGAGATTCAAGCTTTACAGGGTATTTCACAGAGATGTTCTGTTCACTTAGCTGTTTAATCGCTTTCTCAAATTCAATCACTGAGTTGTTATCTTGGTTTAGATACGCTTTCGACCACTCGCTAGCGGTATTAAGAGCTGCGCTATAGAGTTCACCTTGTTCTTTGTAGACGGCGCGAATCGCGGTTTCTAATTTACCTTTGATGTTTTCACGCAGGTAGAAGTGTTGTTCAGGAGAGAGTAGAGGGATAACTTCGCCATCACGACTACGGAAGGTAATGAAGTTTTCTGAGAAGTCTTTCATCGACGTCATCAGGTTGTTCTGCCAATCATTAATATCTTGCGATACCGCTTTTTTCTCAACAACCGCAGCTTCCGGAAGAATCGCATTGGCAAGCGGCAGTGTATCGACTTGCTGTTGCAAGCTTGTGATACGCAGAACTAAGCCGTCACGGTCGATCAGAGGAATAGTGCGAAGCTTGGTAATGTCATTGGTCATTGATTGACGCAGTGACACTAAGCTCGGGTCATTCAGTGCTGCGATACGTTGATCGGCGCTTTCCATTAACTTGGTTGCGCTAACGGCATCATGCTCGAGGAACAGTTTACGTCCTGCTAGTTTCACAAGGTAATCGGCTTCGGCAAGTAACCAGTCATTCGGGCGGCGACCTTTCACGTCAGCCACTGCTAACTGCAGGCTTTGAATGCTCTTCTGCTGTTGAGATTGCACGACCTGAGTTTTCTCCACCGCGTGTGAGGCTTCTTGGATAGTCTCTTGCTTGATGGTTTGTAGGTCTTTATTTACCGCAGATTGGGTATTTTGAAGTTGTGCTTGAAGAGCGGCTATTTGAGCCGAGTATTCAGCGCTCTTTTGCTGCATTTGAAATGCGATACCGCCACTGAAGATAATTGAAATAGCGATCGCAATAGCGCCTAGTTTGACACCGCGCTTACCTTGCTTTTCTGCTTTCTCTATTTGCTCTTTATGCTCAGCTTGAGGCTGCTCATTTTTAGCGGTATTTGAAGCAGAGGCATCAAGCTTCTGTTCAGGTTGTTTTGTCTCTGTAGAGTCAGCTTTTTCGTTTTCAACAACTACTGGCTGAGTATCTTGTTTCTTTTCAGGTTCAATATGCTCATTATTTTTTTTGCTTGTCATGCTTATTTCCTGTTTCTAGCTAGGGCCGGAGAGCAGCCAGTAATATTTGGTTCGTAGCACTGTGAGTATTGGTCACATTCGAGAAGCCGAGTTGTTGTGCTCGTTCTACAATGCGCTGGCTTGGGACAAATAGATGTCTTGTTGAAAGCCAAGCCAAATACTCATCAGGGGTAATTGAGCAGAGATACTCCAATTGTTCCTGACTAGTGATGACAACTTTGGACGTTTTTTTGTTTATCCATGTTTGATAGGTATTGTGGTCGCTAATAGGAATATATTCTCTACGGTAGGTCTCACAATAAGAGACTTGTGCACCTCGATTGAGTAGAGAATCCCTAATGAGCTCACGCCCACCATTGCCACGTAGTATCAAAATGGACTTATTTTCTACGCCATTAAGTTCAGTAAGTTTAAGAAGATGTTCACTATCACTAACTTGAGGATAGTTTACTTTTTGTTTACAGACTTTGCTTAAAACGTGCGCAGTTTTTTGACCAACGCCAAGATAAAGCGGCGAAGTAGGCCAAATGGATGAGGTTTTTGAAAGGATGCTTTGGGCAGCCGCCACGGCGTGGTGACTGACTGCAATAATGATATCGCTGTTATTAAGCTGGGTGCTTAAATCCGCAGAGTTGGGATTATCCACGATACGAATCAGCGGATGATGGATTGCTTGAACCCCTTCATCCGCTAGTTGTTGGCAAAGCGATTGTCCCTCTGAACCGGGACGAGTCACCAACACTGTCATGATTATTCTTGGTCAACGTAGAGCTTGGTTAAGATTTCTCTCGCGCCATCATCCAGCAATTGATTTGCCAGAGTCACGCCAAGTGCTTCTGCATCTTTGCGAGGGCCAGAGATCTCACCACGAACCATCTTAGAACCGTCCGGTTCACCAACTAATGCACGTAGCCAGATGTTTTCGCCATCTAATAATGAGTAGCTGCCGATAGGAACCTGACAGCCACCTTCTAGGGTAAGGTTCATTGCACGTTCGCACAGTACACGATCAGCCGTGTCTTTATGATTCAGTGGTTCAAGGAGTTTAATCAGACGCTCGTCATCAAGGCGACACTCAATACCAACAGCGCCTTGGCCAACAGCAGGGAGAGACTGCTCTGGTTCGATGAAGCTACGAATACGCTCTTCTAGCTCTAGACGTTTAAGACCTGCAGCAGCCAGTACGATCGCATCGTATTGACCATCATCGAGTTTACCTAGACGAGTACCAACGTTGCCGCGCAGCTCTTTGATGATCAGATCTGGGCGGTATTCTAACAGTTGGCATTGGCGACGCAGACTGCACGTACCCACGACAGCACCTTGTGGGAGTTCGTCGATGTTGTTGTAAGTGTTTGATACGAAAGCGTCACGCGGATCTTCGCGCTCACAAATTGTTACCAGACCTAGACCTTCAGGGAAGTCGACAGGTACATCTTTCATTGAGTGAACCGCTAGGTCAGCACGACCTTCTAGCATGGCTACTTCAAGTTCTTTAACGAACAGTCCTTTACCACCCACTTTAGCAAGCGGAGTGTCTAGGATGATGTCACCTTTGGTCACCATAGTTACCAACTCAACCTCTAAACCAGGGTGAGCAGCTTGCAGTGCATCCCTTACAAAGTATGCCTGCCAAAGGGCAAGAGGGCTTTTTCTGGTCGCGATACGGATTGGTGCTGAATTTGTCATGGTGTTTCCGATATAGGTTCTGTAATAGCCTAATCCTACCATTATGAGGCGAGAATTCTTACTGTTTGATCATTCCATACTTTGATAGCTGAGAGATTTTCATGAGTTCACCAAAATAGTGTGATTAGTATCTCATTTGAAACATGGGCTATTATTAGAAATAGTCAATAAAGAGGACACTACGGCGCCGTGAGTTTAACTTTCTGTCATCAAGGAATTGACCAGTATGACGGGTTCCTTTGCTTTACCATTAAGGGTAAAAGTGTTAAATTGATCACGTTTTGTTGCTCCTTTCGTTCAGTAACTAAACAGAACTGCACTTAACCTCAAACCAAGGACTTACCTTGCAGGCTTACACTCAAACTTTGATTCAACGATTAGACAATCTAAATCAGCAGCGCATTGATCGTGCGTTGGCGTTGATGAATGTGCAAGGCCAGCGAGTATTCAACCTTATTCCCGCACTGCTTCACTTCAATCACCCGATGATGCCTGGTTATTATGACCAACAAGTTCCTTTTGGAATTCGTAGCTTCACGCTTAATGAATTCCAAAAGCAATTTGTCTCTGATACCGAATTAACGCTGGGTGGCAAACTCACCGAGACGGATGAACCAGCAATCCTTGGCTTGTACACCATGGGTAGTACTTCTTCTATTGGTCAAAGCACTTCAAGTGATCTTGATATCTGGGTGTGTGTTTCCCCGGATATGGATGGCGCATCTCGCGATAGCCTAACCAACAAGTGTCTCTTGATTACTGATTGGGCTGAAACCTTAGGGGTTGAAGCGAACTTCTTCTTGATGGATGAAGAGCGTTTCCGTTCGAACCATTCAGAAGAGATGACAGGCGATAACTGTGGTTCTTCACAGCATTTATTACTGCTTGATGAGTTCTATCGCTCTGCGGTTCGTTTAGCTGGTCAGCGTTTGTTGTGGCAAATCATTCCGCCAGAAATGGAAGAGTGTTACGACGAGTATGTTCAAGGTTTGTGTCAGGATGGTTATCTTGATTGCTCGCAGTGGATCGATTTCGGCAAGCTGAATCGTATTCCCGCTGAAGAGTACTTTGGTTCAAACCTGTGGCAGCTCTATAAGAGTATCGACTCACCGTATAAATCGGTTTTGAAGGCGATCCTGTTAGAGGCCTATTCGTGGGAATACCCAAACACCCAACTGCTGAGTATTGATACCAAGCGCCGCTTCTTTGCGGATGAACCGGATCTGTATGGCATGGATAGCTACTATCTGATGCTTGAAAAGGTAACGCGCTATCTAGAACGCATTAACGACCACACTCGATTGGACTTGGTAAGACGCTGTTTTTATCTTAAGACCCACGAGAAGCTGTCACGAGATGCGGGCATTGGTTCTGTTGCGTGGCGTCGTGAAGCCTTGACTGAGATGACTAAGTCTTGGAATTGGGGACATGAAACCATTGCTGAGCTCGATAACCGCCGTAACTGGAAGGTTGAGCAGGTTAAAGTGGTGCACCATGCACTGCTTGATGCCTTGATGCTGAGCTACCGTAATCTGATTCAATTTGCGCGTCGTAACGACATCACTTCGGCAATCAGCCCACAAGATATCAGTATCTTGGCACGTAAGCTTTACGCTGCGTTTGAGGTATTGCCAGGTAAAGTGACACTGCTGAACCCACAAATCTCTCCGGATCTGCATGAACCCGACTTGAGCTTCATCGAAGTTCGTCAGGGTCAGTCGAATAAAGCAGGTTGGTACTTGTATAAGCAGCCACTGGTTGCACACCGCATTCTTGGTCAGCCTTCTCTAGAGCACCATGAGTACTTGAGTAAGTTGGTAGCATGGTCGTTTTTTAATGGCTTGATTACCGAGTCGACACGTTTGCACTCTGTGGTACGTGACGCTCACATCGATATCGATAAGTTCTATCAAATGGTGAGCGACCTGCGTAATACGTTTTCTTTGCGTAAGCGTCGCCCAAGTATGCAAGCACTGGCGAGTCCGTGTGAGATAAGCCAGCTAGCGATGTTCATCAACTTTGAAAATGACCCGACGTCTGAATTAAGTGGTCGTGCATTAAAAGTGGACCTCAAGAACGCCGATATCTTCAGCTTTGGTGAGGAAGGTAAGAGCTTAGTCGGCAGTGTCGACTTAGTTTATCGTAACTCTTGGCATGAAGTACGTACGCTGCATTTCCAAGGTGATACGGCAATGCTGGATGCGCTGAAGACGGTACTTGGCAAAATGCACCAAGATGCTTTACCGCCAGAATCGGTTGATGTGTTCTGTTACAGCAAAAACCTGCGTGGTGTGATGCGTAACATGGTGTATCAACTGCTTGCTGAGTGTATCGATTTACGATTGAAACCGATTGAACCCGAGAAGCGCCGCCGCTTTAAGGCTATTCGTTTAGCTAATAAGATGTTTGGTCTGTTCTTCGAACGTCGTGGTGTGTCGGTACAGATGTTGGAAAACTCGGTCGATTTCTACCGTAGCATCTCAACCAATAAGCTCAAAGGCTCACCTTTACTGATGCTCGATAAAGAGCAAGAGTATCAGCTACCAGAAGTGGTGGATGGTTTTGCGAGTGAGGGCTTGATTCAGTTCTTTTTCGAAGATACCGACAAAGGCTTCAATATTTATGTATTGGACGAGTCGAACCAAGTTGAGGTCTACCACCAGTACAGCGGTGAAAAAGATGAGATGATCGCGAGCGTGAATTCTTTCTACACATCGGTAAAAGATGAGTCGAAGATGTCGTCTAAGTTGATTAACTTTAACCTACCTCAGTACTACCAAATCGTTCATCCTGAAGAAGGCAATTCTTACGTTGTGCCTTATCGTAACGATGCAACTTTAGCTTCTCGGAGCTCAAAGATAGTTAACATCTAGTCTTACTAAGCCCGATTGATTTTAAAAAAAGGAGTGATTGATTCACTCCTTTTTAGTTTTGCTTACAAATGATTAGACCCAATCGATCGCTTCACCTGCGTGCTTCACGCATTCTTCTTTAACCATCTCAAACAGCTCCATGCCCGTCTTTGAACATGTCCACTTGTCGTCAACTAGCTTGAAGTGAAAGCCACCAGATTTAGACGCTAACCAGATTTCTTTCATTGGTTCTTGGCGGTTAATGATGATTTGGCTGCGGTTCTCAAACTCCAGCGTCATCACGTTACCAGTCACTTCGTAATCAATATCTGCCTCTGATTCATCGATAGCTTCTTCGATGTTTTGCATCTGTATATCGACCAGCTGATGAAATTCAGTCTCGTTCATCCTTTCTATCCTATTGCTTTTCCTGAGTGTGGTGCGATTATAGGGGGCATTGAGTTAATAATCACGATATGCAAAATGAAAAAATTAATTACTGCTCTATTTATGATGTCCGTTATTGGACTTTCTGGTTGTGGTCAAACGGGTCCTTTGTACGATCCTGATGAAGTTCAGCAAACCGAACAATCACAATAAGTGAAAACACGCAGAAATCGTTATTTATAAGGGATAAGAACTTTGGATTACTTCAACTATCAGGAAGATGGCCAGCTTTGGGCTGAGGACGTCGCACTTTCACAACTAGCAGAGCAATATGGTACACCGCTGTATGTATATTCTCGTGCAACATTAGAACGCCACTGGAATGCGTTTGATTCATCGGTTGGTGAGCATCCGCACTTGGTGTGTTATGCCGTTAAAGCTAACTCAAACCTTGGCGTGTTGAATACTTTGGCTCGTTTGGGCTCTGGCTTCGATATCGTTTCTGGCGGTGAGCTAGAGCGTGTGGTTGCTGCCGGTGGCGATCCAGCAAAAGTTGTATTCTCTGGTGTCGGTAAAACAGCCGCTGAAATGAAGCGTGCGCTTGAGTTGAACATTAAGTGTTTCAACGTAGAGTCTGAACCAGAACTAGAGCGACTGAATAAAGTAGCTGGTGAGCTTGGTGTTAAAGCGCCGATTTCACTGCGTATCAACCCAGACGTTGATGCGAACACTCACCCTTATATCTCTACTGGTCTGCGTGATAACAAGTTTGGTATCGCTTTCGACCGTGCTCCTGCTGTCTATGAGTTTGCAAAAACACTCGATAACTTGTCTATCCATGGTATTGATTGCCACATTGGTTCTCAGTTAACGGATATCGAACCTTTCATCGATGCAACCGATCGCCTACTTGCGCTGATCGACCAGCTACGTGCTAACGGTATCAACATCAAACACCTTGATGTCGGTGGCGGCTTGGGTGTGGTTTATCGTGATGAATTACCACCACAGCCTTCTGACTACGCGAAAGCTTTATTGGCTCGCTTAGACAATCATTCTGATCTAGAGCTGATTTTCGAGCCTGGAAGAGCGATTGCTGCTAACGCTGGTGTATTATTAACGAAAGTCGAGTTCCTCAAGCCAACAGAGCACAAGAACTTTGCCATCATCGATGCAGCAATGAACGATCTAATGCGCCCAGCACTTTACCAAGCTTGGCAGGATATTGTTCCTGTGAGCCCTCGTCAGGGTGAAACTGTGACTTACGATTTGGTTGGCCCAATCTGTGAGACAGGCGATTTCCTAGGTAAAGATCGTGACCTTGTTCTTGAAGAAGGTGATCTGCTAGCAGTTCGTTCAGCGGGTGCTTATGGCTTCGCGATGTCATCTAACTACAACACTCGTTCGCGTGCGGCTGAAGTGATGGTGGATGGCGATAAAACTCACTTGGTTCGTCAGCGTGAAGAGCTTACGAGTCTGTGGGAACTTGAAAACATTCTTCCGGAGTAATTTTAAGCGTTATGCACTTCCACTTTTCTAAAATGCATGGTTTGGGCAATGATTTCATGGTCGTGGACTGCATTACTCAAAATATTTTCTTTTCTCCAGATTTGATCCGTCGCTTGGCGGATCGTCACACTGGCGTGGGCTTTGATCAGCTACTTGTGGTTGAGGCTCCCTATGATCCAGAAACTGATTTCCATTACCGCATATTCAATGCGGATGGCAGTGAAGTGGAGCAGTGTGGCAATGGTGCACGTTGTTTTGCACGATTCGTTCGCATGAAAGGCTTAACGAATAAGTACAGCATCAACGTGAGTACCAAGAAAGGTAAAATGGTTCTCAAGATTGAAGAGAATGACCTGATCACGGTGAACATGGGCATTCCTGAGTTCGAACCCGGCAAGATTCCATTCAAGGCCAAGCAGCCAGAGAAGACGTATATCCTAAGAACGGATGTACACACCTTATTCTGTGGTGCGGTAAGCATGGGTAACCCACATGTGGTTACCGTGGTTGATGACGTCGACACGGCTGATGTGGACACCTTAGGCCCACTACTTGAATCACATGAACGTTTCCCTGAGCGTGTTAATGCTGGCTTTATGCAGGTCGTTAACCGTGAAGAAGTTCGTCTACGTGTTTACGAACGCGGCGCGGGTGAAACTCAGGCATGTGGCAGCGGAGCGTGTGGCGCAGTTGCAGTGGGTATCACTCAAGGCTTACTGGCTGAGAATGTGAAGGTTCGTCTACCAGGCGGTGACTTACACATTAGCTGGCAAGGCCCGGGTAAACCTCTGTTTATGACCGGCCCTGCAACGCATGTGTTTGATGGTCAACTTTCTTGCTAATAACGACCCAAAACAAATATATTCATAAAAATAAAGGATAGGTTTTGTCTTACGTTGAAGCCGACGCACTCACCGCAGAAGTGGTCGCGGAATATTTACGTGATAACCCAGATTTTTTCCAAGACCGAAAAGATTTGGTTGATCGCCTTGCTATCAATAACGTTGAGCAGGGCGCTGTTTCTCTGGTTGAGGTTCAGCTTAAACGCCAACGTCATCGAATCGAAGAGCTTGAAGAAGAGATCACTGGCTTGATGTCGTTGGCAGCAAATAACGATAAAACCTTCTATGAGTTTATGGATCTGCAAGCGCAAGTGCTGAAATGCAGTGACTTCATGCAGGTGATAAAAGCCGTTGAACAAAAAGCGTTAGATCTTGGGCTTAAGGCTCATGTTCGTATTCTTTCGCAATCTGGCTTTTATCAGTTGAGTGCTGAGGGTTACTCTAAGTTTTCGCTTAACCATTTCAATGGCAAAGATGCTTATCTTGGACGCTTGAGAAAAGCCGACAGACACGATTTGTTTGGTGATTATCCAGTTCCAGAGCTAGGCTCTTATGTAGTACTACCGCTTGCTAAGCAGTCTCCATTGGGTTTGCTCGCCTTTTCTAGTGAAGATGGCGGACATTTCCAACCCCATATGGATACGCTCTTTTTACGCCATTTAGCACTTGTTGTCGCTCATTTGGCGGACACCTTACCTTGGCAGATAAATAATGAGCCTAGAGCCCAAAATACCTCTTCCTAACAGCCTTCAAAAGCCACTTTCTCGCTTCTATGAATATCTCCGAAGCGAGAAGGGACTCAGCCTACACACCCAACGTAATTACAAACAACAACTTGAAACCATGGCCGGTCATTTAGTCACTCTAGGGCTAAAGGATTGGGGTCAAGTCGATGCGGCGTGGGTCAGACAACTGGCCAGTAAAGGCATGCGTGAGGGAATGAAAGCGAGCAGCATTGCAACGCGCTTATCGTCACTGCGCAGCTTCTTTGATTTCCTTGTGTTGCGTGGCGAAATGACCGCCAATCCAGCCAAAGGTGTCTCTGCACCTCGCAAACAACGCCCTTTGCCTAAAAACCTCGATGTTGATGAAGTGGGTCAACTGCTTGATGTGAATGAGGACGATCCATTGTCGATTCGTGATCGAGCGATGATGGAGGTGATGTATGGTGCTGGATTACGACTGGCAGAACTGGTCGGCATCAATCTGAAAGATGTGTTGGGTCGACAAGGCGAAATCCGAGTGATTGGTAAAGGCGACAAAGAACGCAAAGCGCCTTTTTCTGGTTTAGCTAAAGAGTGGGTCGATAAATGGCTCAAAGTTCGTGGTGAATTGGCTTCACCGGGTGAAACCGCGCTGTTTGTCTCTAAGCTCGGGACTCGTATCTCTCACCGCAGCGTGCAAAAGCGCATGGAAGAGTGGGGCAAGAAGCAATCTGTCGCGAGCCACATCAGCCCGCATAAACTGCGTCACTCCTTTGCAACGCATGTGCTGGAATCGAGCCAAAATCTTCGTGCTGTGCAAGAGTTGCTTGGCCATGAAAACATCTCGACGACCCAAGTGTATACCCACTTAGATTTCCAACACTTAGCACAAGCTTATGATCAGGCTCACCCGAGAGCTCGTAAGAAGAATAAAGATTAGATTAAAGGGTTTACTATGCGAATTTATCGAGGGTTAAAGCCCATCAAAGCCATGACCTTTGACTTGGATGACACCCTGTATGACAACTGGCCTGTGATCATGAAGGTTGAGAAAGAGATGGCACAGTGGCTTTATCAAAAGCACTCAGTGTCGGCTTCTTTATCGCTTGAAGAGTGGCAGGGCATTAAGCAGCAAGTCGCATCTGAAAACCCAGCTTTGAAACATGATGTCACCGTGTGGCGTGAAACTCAGATTAAGAGTGGTTTGCTGCAATTGGGTTACTCTCTGCAGCAAGCAGAGCAAGCGGCTCGAGAGGGCATTGAGCATGCCTTGTGGTTGCGTAATCAAGTCGATGTCCCTCAAGAAACGCATCGAGTGATGACTGAACTTAGCCAACGTATTCCTCTGGTTGCGATTACCAATGGCAATGTCGATCCACACAAAATTGGCTTAGGGCTGTACTTTCAATTAATCCTTAAAGCCGGCCCTGATGGCAGAGCAAAACCCTATCCAGATATGTTTGAAAAAGCTCAGCAACACCTAGGTTGTGACGCTGAGAATATTCTTCATGTTGGCGATCACCTCAAAACGGATGTCTATGGAGCCAAGCAAAATGGCTTCCAAGCGTGCTGGTTTAATGACACTGGTTCCAATTTATACCGCTCCCCGAAGGCGAGTGTGCTCCCTGATGTTGAAATAGACCAACTTAGCGATCTTATGCGACTAATTTAATGGCTCGGTAAGCTTATTGTGTCGCATTTATGCTATTGAATTGTTACATTAGTCGCCTATAAAAGCCTGATTAGGCTAGGATAATTGGCGACTACTTTTTATCGATTCATTTCAGTCATAGCAGTGGTTGCGGGTTGTTACTTCACTCGATTTTGAACAAGGGTTGGCATGCAAACATTTACATTTCTCGCAAATACTGAGGCGTTATTTAGAGCTCAATTTGATCAGCGAGAATGGTGTGACAGCAAACAGTACCTTATTCAAATTTTCTCAGCTCAATCTTCAGATCTAGCTCGTCAAATCGCGGGTGTTGCCCTCAATCGTTTAAATAATGCGACGCTAATTGGCCAGAGTGCTCGTCATGTTATCTGTGATAATTGCCTTGAAAGTGCATGCACCTTAGTCATCATCAGTGAGTTCAACGAAACCCATCTAACCTCTGCGGTCCAGCCTTTTTCCGGCAATCCAAATCAAGACAGCCAAGACTTAGCTTTTCAGCTGCGCCTTACAGAAGAAACCAAAACGGTCATCAGCTTGTGCGATCAGGTTGAAGGGCGTGATTATCCTATTTATAGCGCTTTTGAAAATTTGCCTTACGCCTTGCCGATAGCTGGTGGACTGTGCCATGAGAATGAATTTGGCCGTTGGGTTATGTATAACGAGCAAACCTACCAGCACGCCTGTGTTGCTGTGGCTCTGACTAACCCAAGATTGAAGGTTTGGTCGGACGCGTACTCTGAGTGGAACCCGATTGGGATGAAGCTACGAGTCACACACGCAATCGGAAATCGCTTATACGCATTGAACGACAAGCCGGCTATTGAAGTATTCAAACATTACCTTGCGGATGGCAAAGACCTTCCTTTTAGTCAACTGATGAGCTTTCCACTTTATCGAGAACTTGGCAGAAAGAAGGGTATCTCGACGCCGCTACGTATTAATGATGATGGCAGTATTGAGTTTGATAGCCCTTGGCATGTCGGTGAAGAGGCGCAGTTTTGTTATAACCACCCATCGCTCACTGCAGAAAAGGTGCACCACGGTGCCGAGATGCTAGCCATGCATCAGCCTGAATCGGTGATCATTTATAACTGCGTATCTCGACTTGAATTTATCGACAGTAAACTTGATCTCAAGCCATTTGAAGGGATAGTGAATACATGTGGTGCCTACTGCATGGGGGAGCTATACCGTAATGAAGACCGCCAAGAGATACTGCACCACAGCTTGACTTATATCGCTATGCGCGAGTCTGACGAGATTAAAGAGTTTCATTGCGAAGACTTTCAGTGTGGCTCAACCGTGTCGCCATTGCTTAACCTAGTCAGAAATGCAGTCGCTGATCTCGACAGTATGAATACTCAGATGGAAAAGAAACTCCATCAACAAGCGCGTCGCTTAACCGAAAGCTATCGCATTGACTCGCGTACTGGTTTGCCGAACCGTATCGTACTGAAAGAGCGCCTCAATACGATTCTGTTCAGTGAACATCTGCTGACCTTAAAGCTAACCAACTTCCATCAGGTTAACGAGAAGTATGGTTATCAAGTGGGGGATCAGCTGCTACTCGATCTGTCTAATCACTTTATCGAGCGATTACAGCTTCGTGTGGTTAAAGAGCCTCGCGTGAAGGTAGAGCTATTCAGTATTGGTGTTGGAGAGTGGGCGATTATCTTCAATGCTAGTGTTGGTAGTACGAAAATAAAAGAAGGTTTCGTTGAGTTCGCCGATGACATCGAACACATAAATTTTGAGCCATATGGTTTGGCTGATATTGATTACCTGTCAGTTTCTCTGTGTGGCGGCTTTGCTAGTCGTTGTGACTTCTTAACCGACAGTGGTGACCAGATCTTATTGAAAGCGATCGAAGCTCGACGCTATGGAGTACGTAACAATACCCACATCACCAATGCTAAAGACATTCAGGTGAGTGAAGAAGATCGCAAAGAGCAACTAGGCTGGCTGAGCTGTGTAAGTCGTGCGATTTTAGATCAGAACATCATCACTTATTCCCAGCCAATTGTGGAGTCGGTTACGCACGAAATGATTGGCCAAGAGTGCTTGGTCAGAATCATGGAGTCAGACGGTACCATTGTGCCACCAGGTAAGTTCTTACCTATCATTGCCGACACGCACCTTTACACTCGCCTCAGCCGACACATGATTAAGAACACCATAGGTTATATGGCGGATAAGCAAAGCCCATTTTCTATCAACCTATCCCCGCAAGATTTGTTGAGCGACAAGACGCTTGAGGTGCTCGAGACCGCCATCAGTGCTATGAACGATCCCACTCGACTTGGCCTAGAGGTTCTCGAGTCTGAGCAGATTAAAGATTATGGTCGCATGATTGAGGTGTGTGATCACTTCCGTGCGCTTGGGGCGAGAATCATTGTTGATGACTTTGGCTCTGGTTACTCCAACATCGAGGAAATCATTAAGCTTGAGCCACAGATCATTAAGCTCGACGGTAGCTTGATTCGTAATATCGACAAAGATCAAAAACAAAGAAACATAGCCTCTCAGTTGATTCGTTTGTGCCAAGTGTTCAATGCCAAAACGGTCGCTGAATTTGTCCATAACCAACAGGTTTGTGAGATAGCAGAGCAAATGGGTGTCGATTATCTGCAGGGTTACTACTTCGGTGAGCCTAAGCGACTGTTTTAGCAGTTAAAGCTTCCCGCATTGTGTAACGACTGGCTATAAAAGTACTGCGCCGCCATTAATGACTGCTTTTTGGCGGAATGAATGATGTCTAACTAAGGTCACATTATTCATAACGCGATCGCAAGTATTCCGTGCAAGCCTTATCTATAATAAGCACAATAATAAATCATTAACGTAACGATTAATGTGAATATGCAGTCGACTTCTCTCCTGATACAAGACATTGAGCAAACCCAACGTGAATTGGAAAAGATAGATTTTCATCAACATGAAAGCCTACTGATTCAGGTGTTTTCGTCTTTCGAGAAAGGTTCTGTTTTGGCTGCCTGCCAAGTGATTCAATCGACTTTTCCCAATGCCAAATTGATTGGTTGCAGTGCTAACCACTACATTAGTCAAGGTGTCATCCTGCACCAAGGTCTTTATCTGATTGTTACCCGCTTTGACGCGACGTCTTACTCTTGTGGTGTTGTCGAATATAGCGAACAACCATTGCTCGATAGCCACGCTATGTGGCAACAGCTTGAGTGCAATGATAATACTCAAAGCATCATCTGTTTCGCAGACCGCTTGCAGATAAATAACCGAGATCTATTTTCAGCGTTTGAGCAGTCGATGTATTCATTACCGATCTGTGGCGGTGCATCGACCATCACAGATAATGGGCGATGGGTGATGTTAGACGGCATTTGCTATGAAAATGCCTATGTGATGTTGGCGCTGCACAGTGTTGAGCTCTCCATCGCTAAGGGTTACTACACTGAATGGAATCCGATTGGTCGAACTTTTCGAGTGACAGGTGCTCAAGAGAACCGGTTGTTGGAACTGGATGGGATGCCTGTTCGCGAACTCTACAATCATTACCTCGCTGATGGCCTCGAAGTGCCTTTTGAGCAACTGCATAACTTTCCCTTGATGGTCGGTGACCCGAAAGAGCAAAACATTCACTTACCGCTCAAGGTAACGGAAAGTGGAGAGATAGAATTCAGCGGCCTGTTCCAAGTGGGCGATGAGGTCCGGTTTTGTTATGACCATCCATCACTGACCTTAGAGCAGATACGACTGGGCGTGCAGCAGATCGCCTCTCATAGGCCAGAACAGTTCTTCATTTATAACTGTACATCTCGTATCGACTTTATTGATGGCAACCAAGAGGTTGAGGTTTTCCAAAAATTGGCCGACAGCTATGGCGTTTACTGCATGGGAGAACTTTATCAAGAGAATGGCCAACAGCGAATCTTGCACCATAGCCTCACTTATCTTGCGCTTAGAGAAGGCGAGGGTAAGGCGGTATTGCCATTAGAGACGCAACCCGCGACCAACATATCCCCTCTGTTTTCATTGATCCGAAATGCACTGCTTGATGTCGATGACATGAACAACAGCATGGCGAGTAAGATTCAGCAGCAAGCCACTGCATTGACGGCAAGCTATCGAATTGATCACCGTACAGGTTTACCCAATCGAAGTGTGCTGCGTGAGAAACTGTCGAAGATGAGCAGTGATAGCCACTTACTAGCTTTGAAGGTCACGACCTTTGGTCAGATCAATGAGAAGTATGGTTATCGAGTAGGTGACAAGCTTCTGCATGATTTGAGTGAGTACTTTCAAAAGGCGCTGTGGCAGTTCTTTGATGAGGGCTGTCAGCTCTACAGTATCGGTATTGGTGAGTGGGCGGTGGTGTTTGATAGTTGGGCGAGCCAAGAACATATTCATCAGCGATTCTCGGAATTTGCCGATCAAACCGAGCATGTGAATTTTGAGCCTACCGGTTTACCCGATATTGATTACTTGTCGGTGTCTATCTGTGCGGGTATCGCCAGCCGTCGAGATTTCCCGACTACCTCTATTGATGACTTATTGTTGAAGGCGATTGATGCGAGGCGCAGCGCTGTCAGCCAGAACAAGCACCTAGTGAGCGCCAAGGCACTCATTCAATTGGAGAAGCATCGCCAAGAGCAACTTGGTTGGCTGTCGTGCGTGAGTCGCGCGGTGCTTAATCAGAATATTGTGGCGTGCTCTCAGCCCATAGTTTCAGCACACAGTCATCAGGTAGAGAGCTACGAGTGTTTGGTTCGAATTGAAGAGGACGGTCAGTTAATTGCACCGGGTAAGTTCTTGCCAATCATTGAAGGAACCCATCTCTATACACGCCTCAGTCGTCAGATGATAACGCGCACCTTGGATTTTATGAGTCAGCGAACCGATTCGTTCTCAATTAATTTAGCGCCACAAGATTTCAGCAATGAGAAAACCATTCTTCACCTTGAACAAGCGATCAAGAAAATCAGTCACCCACAGCGTATTGGCTTGGAGGTGTTAGAAACGGAACAAATTCAGGATTACGGTCGCTTGATTGAGGTGTGTAATCACTTCCGCGATCTTGGTGTGAATATTATTGTTGATGACTTTGGTTCGGGTTATTCGAACATTGATGAGATATTGAAGCTAGAACCACAGGTGATCAAGCTTGATGGCAGTTTGATTCGCAATATTGATAAAGATAAAAAGCAGCGCAAGATCGCTCAGCAGTTGGTGAGCTTATGCCAGATTCTGAATGCTAAGACGGTGGCGGAGTTCGTTCATAATGAGCAGGTGTGCCGTATTGCTGAAGACATGGGGGTCGATTACTTGCAAGGGTATTACTTTGGTCAACCTCAGCGTTTGTTTTGATGGAGCGAGCGTTTCACGTGAAACACTGGTTGGCTCAATAACGAAAATACGATGTAAAAAGGGTGAGCTTATGGCTCCCCCTTTTTGTTTTTAGTGTCTGTCTCGTCCCGAAATGTGTTTTTACCTTCCCGCGCGCCTGCTTGGTCTATTTGAGGGCGTGGCCACACTTGTCGGCGTGGAACACTTTTAGATAATGCTGGTAGTAGTCATCAATGAGCTTGGCAGATTCACTTTCACCTAAAGATTTGAGTAACTCAATACCCACTTCACAAGTACACAAGTGGCCACTGTCTTGGTTGCGGCGCAAGGTGTATGAAGATTCGCTGGTAATATCGAGGTGAACTTGCGGAACGGCTTGTAACCACGAGCTCTTGTTAAGCATCTTCTTCGCTTCTTGCCATGTGCCATCCAAGATGATGAATAGCGGCTTACGGCTCTGGGCTTGGGTCATTACAGCTTGCTGGCACTCGACACTTTGATCACTTGGGAATAAAAGAAACGGTTGTCGTGTTTCATCGTCAAGCAGTGCGATGAGCTCCGCTGGTGGTGTTTTCCTTTGCCATACAATGGACTGACACTGATCAAGGGATTGCTGAAGCAGCTTCCCTGTATTGGTATCGCGTGACAGTTCATTCTCATGAGTGAGCAGTACAAGATCGATTTGGCTTGCGACACTAGGTATCAGGTGACAAATACATTGGTGAGTGAAGCTACAACCATGGCAAGCTTGTTGGTTACTCATGTTTACAACTTAACTCCACTTTGTGCGGGTGAGATACCATCAGCAAACAAAACCACGTCGCTGATATCAGCATCATCTGCAACTGGAGCGACACTTGGGTTTAGCGGGTAGCTGACACCAGAGTATGAAAGTGTGTGTTTCGCCGGTGTTGCACCGCCGCCACTGACATTGAAGATCAGATCCTGCCAGCCGTGGTTTTGCGATTTACCTAAGCGTATGTCGCCCTTAACCAGTGTCACTCGGCTATTGAAGCGCCAGTTATCTTGATGGTTTTCGAAAATTAGCAGTGTACAGCCACCAGAACCACACCAATCGAGTTGGGCGAACAGCTCTTCTTTACCGTCGCCGTTGAGGTCGTAGGTTAACCAGCGGTATTTAGTGTCGTCAGGTGAGCTGTTGTTGATCTTAAAGTATTCGCGGATCGCTTGGTCGACTTTTGGATCAAGTTGATCGCTGGAGTTCACCTGCTTTGCGGTTAGATCAACGTTAGTGGTGGTGTTTACTTGTGCTTGCGCACTCTTAGCTTCGAATAGCACCAGACCGCCATTGGCAATCGGATACACCACGTTGCCCACTTTCTCTTTTTCAGCGATTAGCTTGCCATTCTCGAGTGTGAAGATGCGCTCGGAGATCAAATATTGTTGCTGGTGGCGAGTCATAACCACTTGTACCTGATTTTGGTTCAGTTGCTGCCAGAAGCCTTGTTCAACAATAGAAGGGTCTCCATTGCTGTATGAATAAGTCGTGATAGCACTGTGGTCATTGTTGAGTTCAAGGTTGATAGAGAACCCTGAGTTTTGCGTTGAGCTAGCGAAGTAGAGTCCGCTCCAGTCCAGCGTTGGATCTTGGTTAGAGACCGTCGCACAGCCATTGTAGTTACTGTCATTGAGGTTAAGCTTGGCATGCCATCCATAGATAGAATCGCTCATGCCGTCGCTACAGCTCTCTTTCGTAAGGTTGAGTTTGCCTTGTGCAGCTTTACCTTCTAATTGGTAGTCACGGCTGCTCGATGTGGTGCGGCTTGATTCAATATCGAGGGTCTGTGGCTGTTCGCCCATCTTGGTGTATTTCAGCTGGTCTTTATCGAAGGTTGCTGACCAGAAGGGTTCATTACCAAATACTCGTGTTGAGCGCAGCGGTTGGACGCAGCGATCTGGGTTCTCTGCGGTTAGGATGTTCACTTGGTCAACCACGAAACGCGCTGTGAAATCTGCGTTATAACCCGTTTGGCTCGGCACGGTTAGGTGACCAATCAGCTCGCCATATAAGGCTTGGTAAGGTCTCGTTGAGAGCCCTTGTGCTTCTAACGCTAACTCTGGAGATAAGTCTAACCAGTATTGTTGTTGGCTACCGCAAGGAGTGAAGGTTCGGCTTTCATGGCCAACCACCACCTGACCACGCATGATGAAGGTTTGCGGTTGAATGCTCAGTGGCTCATCCAAGTTTGCTGGGGGCTGTTCAGGTTGTTGCGGCGTATCAGGTGCCGTAACACAGCCTTGTAGAGCGAACGCGACTAGCCATGTCACTGGGTTTTTCATTACCTTCATGTTATATCTTCCTCGGAGCAACCGTTAATTGGATTTATTATGGCATATTGGTTATTTAAAACAGAACCCGACACCTTCTCTATTCAGACTCTTAGAGTACAAAAAACCTCTTGTTGGGAGGGTGTACGCAACTATCAGGCTCGAAACATGATGCGTGATGACGTCAAGCTTGGCGATCTGGTGATGATATACCACTCATCATGTAAAAAAGTTGGCGTAGCGGGGATCGCTAAAGTAACCAGAGAAGCCTACCCAGACCACTTTCAGTTCGACCCTGAGAGTGATTACTACGATCCTAAGTCTTCACCCGATAACCCACGCTGGATCATGGTGGATGTCGAGTTTGTGCGAGTGACTGAGCGCTTGATTCCTTTGGTTACGCTTAAAGCCATGCCTGAACTCTCCGAAATGCCCTTGGTGAAACGCGGTAATCGCTTATCGATCATGCCGGTTACCGAACAAGAGTGGCAGGCAATCTTAAGCAAAGAAGTGTTAGGTTCTCGATAGCGTTAGAGAGAGCTTTTTACGTAAGGTTCAAAAAAGGCAGCCAGTTGGCTGCCTTTTTATTTATTCAGATCTGTTCAACGAGCGAGATTAGAGCAGATGCTTTTCTAGGTAGTGAGCAACGGCATCGTCTGCGTTACTGCCAATCACTTCATTGTCAGGTAGTGCTTTCATCACTTTCTCATGTGATGTACCCATGATTAGACCTTTACCCGCCATAGCCAGCATTTCAGCGTCGTTCATGCCATCACCAAAGGCAACACAGTTATCCAGAGTCAGGTTTAGTGATTTTGCAACAGCGTCTAGAGCGTGGCCTTTAGAGACTTCAGCTGCCATCACTTCCAGACACCAAGGTGTAGAGAAGGCGATGTTCAGTTTGTCGCCAAAAGCATCTCTTAGCTTTTGTTCAAACGTGACGAGATATTCGTGGTCTTGTTCTGGATGTGTGAAGAAGACTTTCGCGATGCCTTCGCTTGGTGCGTTTTCAGCTTCAAAGCGCTTGTAGCTAAAGCCAGACTCACTGTGGAATTTAGCCAACATTTCATCTTCACGGTCTAGTAACCAATCTTCATTCTGGTACATGTGAATAAAGAGGTTTGGATCTTGGCGCACAATATCAATAACTGGCTGAACGAGTTCCTGAGGTACGTTCTGGCTATACATCAGTTGATCGTTTTGGTCATGCACGCGTGCACCGTTTGAAGTGATCATGTACGCCGGAATACCTGCTATCTGACGAATACCCGCCACATCGACGTGGTGACGACCCGTAGCGAAGATGAAGGTATAACCTTGGTCGTGTAATTTCTTAAGCGTTAGCTTGGTAAAGTCGCTTAGCTGATGGTTGGGAGCCAAAAGCGTACCATCTAAATCAGAAGCAACAATTTTCACGGAATCTTTTAGTGCAGGAATACTCATTTAACCCTCATTGCAAAATGCTTAACCAATATTGACGCTAGCCAGCGCTAGAATCATTTTAACTACAATATCTCTAGGTAGAAATTGTATGCCAAATTCATGCAAGAAAAGAGGGCAAAGCTCACTTACTTCTCTTCCTCTTTAGCGCTTATTTTCTTGGTAGGTTGCTTAGCCTATTAGCTCTAGGCGAAAAACTGATTGATCGCATCCAGTGTTTGATTGCGATATTCATCCTGCTCAAACAACACCTCATGCCTAGAACCCTCAATCAACTTAAACTGACAATCAGAGTTGGTTTTCTTCAGCTTAGAGATGAACTTTACTTGAGCACTGTTACTGACAATCTTTTCATCCCCAGCTTGAATCAATAGCAGAGGGATCTTGATTTGACGAGTTTGTTGAATTGCTTGCTTGGCGGCCATTAACCCTTGCCACACCCAACGCGTGCTTGGTCCACCCACCTGCAAAGATGGAGACTCGTCATATAAGCGGCGGAACCACTGATAGCGAACCTTACTGTGGCTCAGTAAGTTGTTTTCAAAAGGCTTCGAATAATATGCTTGCTGGCCCGGCGCGTAAGTTGGCTTGGCATAAAAAGCGGTAAGCACTTGTCCAACGATCATCGCGATAGGTTTCAGGTACCACTCGGTATTGATACCAAACATCGGAGCGCACAGAGTCACCTTATCAAACGGGTGGTCTGGATGGGTTTGTAGGTAGCGAGTGGCTATGGTGCTGCCCATTGAGTGTGCGAGCAGGTAGCGATTGGAATACTTACTGAGATCAAAACTGGCAATGACGTCAGACATGTCAGATTCATAATCATCAAACTCATGAATGTGACCAATGTCAGAGTCTGTTACCATACGTTCAGACTGGCCTTGACCTTGGTGGTCAAATGAATAAACGTCATAGCCTTGTTGATAAAAATCATAAAAGATTTCTTGGTATTTTTGGCAGCATTCGATACGGCCATTTGAAATCACAATAGCTTTGCTGTGCTTTTCTGAGGTGAGGCTGCACCAGTACAGTTTCTTTTTACCAGACGATGTTAAAAACCCCTCTTTTCTTTGTTGCCAAAGAGCGTTGATCGGGTGTTTAATCGCATGATCGAACTGAGGTTCTTGAGTGTAAGGGAAGGTGGCTTCGCTGTGGTTTTCCATGGGAAATTACCTGAACTGATGCGTGTGAGAGCTTTATTGCTACTAATGTTGTTAGATTAAAGAACTAGTAAGGAAATGCAAATGGATACTCATGTTTGGCTTGCTTATGTTGTCACAGCGATTTTGTTTAGCTTGGCTCCGGGCTCGGGTACCGTTAACTCAATCAGTAATGGGCTTAGCTATGGCACTAAAAAGTCACTCGCATCAATTGTTGGCTTACAGCTTGGTCTTGCGTTTCACATTATGCTGGTGGGCGCGGGTATCGGTGCACTCGTTGCTAAGTCTGCGTTGGCGTTCACCATCATTAAGTGGGTCGGCGTGGTGTACTTACTTTGGTTAGGTATTCAAAAGTGGCGTGATAGCTCGAGCCTAGTAGCATCTGAAGAAAGCTCTACTCTGTCGAGTGGCAAACTGCTGAGAAACGCTGTGCTTATCAACCTAACTAACCCGAAATCAATCGTGTTTTTGGTGGCTTTGTTTCCTCAGTTTATTGACCCTACACAACCTCAAGCACCTCAGTTATTAGTGCTAGGTGTGACGACAGTATTCATTGATAGCGTTGTTATGTTGGGTTACACCTCATTAGCGTCACAAATGGGACGTTTTATTCGCTCTGATCGCATAATGGGTAAGATAAATAAAATATTTGGTGGTATGTTCATGGGCTGCGGTGCTTTGCTAGCTGCCGCGAAAGCTTAGATTAAGCGACTGAGTTATAGTTAAACCAATCAGAGTTATCAAGAAATGACCGCTACATACGTTGCTCGACAACCTATCTTAAATCGCAAGAGGAATACACTCGGCTATGAGTTGTTATTTCGCGATGGAGAAAAGAATGCGTACCCAGCGCATATTGAGTCTAATCGAGCAACGTATCGTCTGATTGTTGAGAACTTCTTGTCTGTTGGTCTTAACCCTTCTATTCCATCTTCACGCTGCTTTATCAACTTCCCTTATCAAAGTTTGATTCGTCGACTGCCCTTAAGTTTGCCGAAAGATAAGGTGGTGGTAGAGATTCTGGAAACCTGTAAACCAACAGATGAATTGTTGGAAGCGGTTAAAGACCTTTACCAAGCGGGTTACATGATTGCCCTAGATGATTTTACTTCGACCCCAGAATGGGAACGTTTCCTTAAATACACGCATATCGTAAAGCTCGATATTATGCAGATGGGTTTGGATGAAGCGTGTGATTTGGTTAGGGCGCATCAAGGGAAAAAGTTTAGCTTTTTGGCGGAGCGCGTTGAGACCGAACAAGAATTCCAGCAAGCCAAAGAGGCTGGCTTTAAGTTTTTCCAAGGTTACTTTTTCAATAAACCGGAAATCATCAAGAGTAAATACATTAGCCCTGAGCAAGTGATTGCTATGGAGCTGTTTCAAGAAGTGTGTAAGCCCGATGTGGACTTTCAACGGGTGGAGAGCATTGTCGCGAAAGATGTGGCGCTCTCATATAAGCTGCTGCGTTTTGTGAATACTATGTCGCCGCGCCTTGAAGTTACCATCTCTTCTTTTCGTCAGGCTTTGGTATATCTAGGTCAAGAGAAACTGAAAATGTTTGTCTCGTTAGCCGTCGCCTCTTATGTGTCCGATAAAAAGCCTAAAGAGCTGTATGGATTGTCTCTACAGCGTGCTCAGTTTTGTCAGCGTATGTCTCGCTATCAGGCATTTGAAGGGTATAGAGAACAGGCCTTTATGATTGGCTTATTCTCCTTGTTGGATGCTCTGTTGGACTTGTCGTTAGATAACTTAGTCGAGCAGTTGCCGCTGTGTAAAAGTATCAAGGTTGCTCTATTACGTAGAGAAGGGCCATATGGTACCTTGCTCGCACTTGAAGAGAGCTTTGAGCATGCCGATTGGCAACAGATTGATGAGCACTGCGCCGATTTAGGATTAAGCGTGGATCAGGTTAAAACGGAGCTTACTGAAGCGCGCCGTTGGAGCCATACCGTGACCAACAAGCTCTGATATTTCTTCGTTAAACTTTTATGACAATTGAAACGCACGCCTTGACGTGCGTTTTTTTATATCTAAGATATGTGCATATCCATATATGAGTATGTTTTTATGCTTCCTCACCAATTTTTTAAATTACTGTCCGATGAAACGCGAGTGCGTTGCTTAATGTTGATAGTTCGCAATGAGTGCTTATCGGTTGGTGAGTTGACTCAGGCATTGCAAGAAAGTCAGCCAAAGGTTTCACGCCATCTTGCGCAGCTGCGTTCAAACGGTGTTTTGACTGATGTTCGCCAGGGGCAGTGGGTGTTTTACCGCCTGTCACAAGATTTACCAGGTTGGATGCTAAAGTTAATTGACGACCTTATTGCATCGAACTGTTTGAAAACTGAATACCAGCAAGATATTGAGCGCTTAGAGTCGATGAACTCACGCCCAGTATGTTGCGTTTAAATACATTAAAACTTAATGCCGAAATAGTTGGAGTTGCAGCTAGGCGACAAGTGAACTTATCCCTATGAGCATAGTGGCTCTATGTAATTAGGGCGGCCGGCGCTCCGGTAAGTGAACGTAGTCAACAACGCTGCGGCTTCAAATATGAAGGCAATTAACTGAGAGAACAGAAAATGACAGTCAAAGTAGGTATTAATGGTTTTGGTCGTATCGGCCGTCTAGCACTTCGCGCAGCATTCGATTGGGATGAGCTAGAATTTGTTCAAATTAACGATGTTGCTGGCGACACAACAACACTGGCCCACCTTCTAGAATTTGATTCAGTTCAAGGTCGCTTTCACCACGAAGTAACTGCAGAAGGCGATGAGATGATCATTAATGGCCAGCGCATCAAGACCACACAAGAGCGCGACATCGATGCGATCGACTGGTCTGGTTGTGATGTGGTTATCGAAGCGACAGGTGTTCACCGTAAGACCTCTTTCCTAAACAAATACCTAGAGCAGGGCGTGAAACGTGTTGTGGTATCGGCGCCAGTGAAAGAAGAAGGCATCGCAAACATCGTTGTTGGTGTGAATGACAATATCTTCGACCCTGCGGTACACAAAATCGTAACGGCAGCGTCTTGTACAACCAACTGTATCGCGCCAGTGGTTAAGGTGATCAACGAGAAGCTTGGTATCGAGAACGCAGCGTTCACCACTATTCACGATCTAACTAACACGCAAACTATTCTTGATGCGCCCCATAAAGACTTACGCCGTGCACGTGCATGTGGCATGAGCCTTATCCCAACAACAACGGGTAGCGCTAAGGCGATTGTTGAGATCTTCCCAGAGCTTGAAAACCGCATCAACGGCCACGCAGTTCGTGTACCACTAGCGAATGCTTCTCTGACAGACATCATCTTCGAAGTGAAGCAAGACACCACGGTAGAAGAAGTTAACGCGATGCTGAAAGAAGCGTCTGAGAACGAACTGAAAGGTATCCTTGGCTTTGAAGAGCGTCCACTGGTTTCTATCGATTACAAAGGCGATCAACGCTCCACAATCGTGGATGCACTATCAACGATGTTGGTAGGTAAGCGCATGGTTAAGATCTACGCTTGGTACGACAATGAGATGGGTTACGCAACACGTACCGCTGAGCTTGTTCGTACCGTTGGCCTTGCTTAATAAGAATCTGGAGAAGATATAATGATACACCCAACATGGCAACTAGATTTAGACACTGGTGCGTTAGTGCTTACTCCGTGCCCAGGCACAAAAGAAGCAACGCTTGATGCATCACTGGCTCAGCTAAAAGAGCAAGGCGTTGAAGCTATCGTGACAGCACTTGATGACCATGAGCTTGCAAGCAAAGACGTGGCGGCACTTGGCGAAAAAACACGTGCGCTAGGCATGCAATGGTTCCAGATCGAAATTGAAGACGACTGTGCACCGGGTGCTGATTTTGCTGCGAAATGGCAAGCGGCTAGCCCTGCGTTGCATCAAGTGGTTGATAACGGCGGCAAGGTAGCAATGCACTGTATGGGCGGTTCTGGCCGTACTGGCTTGCTGTCTGCACACCTGCTGTTAGAGAAGAGCTGGGACATGAGCAAGATTGTTCAAGAGGTGCAGGCACTGCGTCCAGGTGCCTTCACTAAACCTATCCAGGTTGAATACATTAATGGCGTAGCGAATAGCTAATAGTCATCAGTGTTAGACAGGGAGCTTTTGGTCTCTGGAGTGTTGAACTTATCATGATCCAAAAGCTCTTTTTGTTTAGATTGCAGAGATAGCGTTATGTTTTCAAATCTAAGTAAGAGCGTTCGCCAATACATGTTGGTGACTTTTAACTACTGGAACTTCACCATTACTGATGGTGCACTTCGCATGTTGGTGGTTCTGTATTTTTACGACCTTGGCTACAGTTCGTTAGAAATCGCCTCACTGTTCCTTTTCTATGAATTCTTTGGTGTGGTGACTAACCTAATCGGTGGCTGGTTAGGGGCGCGTCTTGGCCTCAATAAGACCATGAACATTGGGTTAGGCATGCAAGTCGTCGCCTTGGGTATGCTCGCGGTGCCAACGGCAATGCTGACCATTCCTTGGGTCATGGCGGCGCAAGCCTTGTCTGGTATCGCTAAAGACCTCAATAAGATGAGTGCCAAGAGCTCAATTAAGACTCTGGTTCCTGATGAACAACAAGGCGCGCTTTATAAGTGGATTGCGATTCTGACCGGATCTAAGAATGCGCTTAAAGGGGCAGGCTTCTTTATTGGTGGTTTACTGCTTTCAACGATTGGCTTCCAATACGCCGTGCTCGCGATGGCAGCCGTGTTGGCATTGGTCTTCGTTGGCAGTGTGTTGAGCTTAGAAGCGGACATGGGCAAAGCGAAAACCAAGCCTAAGTTCAAACAGATCTTCTCTAAGTCTGAATCCATCAACATCCTATCCGCAGCACGTATGTTCCTGTTTGGCGCTCGTGATGTGTGGTTTGTGATTGCTTTGCCGATTTACCTAGGCAGTGTGTTTGGTTGGGATCACTCATGGGTTGGCGGTTTCTTAGCTGCTTGGACTATCGCTTATGGCTTTGTACAGGGCATAGCGCCGAAGATTACTGGTAAAGCTCAAGGTAAGGTGCCAGATGGCCATGCCGCGCTGTTATGGGCTGGTGCGCTGGCTATAGTGACCGCTGCTATCGCTTATGCGGTACAGATTGGCTGGCAACCCGAGTTAGTTATTATCGGTGGCTTGATGGTGTTTGGTGTCATCTTTGCGGTGAACTCATCACTTCACTCATATTTGATTGTGAGTTATGCGAAAGGCGATGGCGTTTCTCTTGATGTCGGTTTCTACTACATGGCAAACGCGATGGGCCGTTTGATTGGCACGATATTGTCGGGCTTGGTATTCCAAATGGCAGGTTTGTCTGCGTGTCTGTGGGTTTCCTTCGCATTCTTGGCGATAACGACGGTGATCTCTCTGCGTTTACCGAAAGTGCCGCAAATTTCAGCGGCATAAGCTTCAGCCACATGAGCCTCATTTGTGAGAGCTCAAGTCGCAGAAGCTAGAGTCGTATGAGCTAAATTCGCGATAAGTATCTCCTTTAACACTAAGCTGACTTGGTATTTATTCCGGTCAGCTTTTTTATTGCTATAGTAGAATGATTGAATATTAATCAGGCATTTACATGAAGCAGCGAATTCTCTTTTTTGATTTAGCACGATGTGTCGCGGCCGTAGCGGTTATCGCGATTCATGTTTTGGCGCCTTATCGCAATGAGTTGGGCACTATTCCTTTCGGTGAATGGCTTACTGCCATTACGGTAAACGGTTTCAGCCGCTGGGCAGTACCTGTGTTCATTTTGATTACTGGCGCACTGATGCTCAGTGATCAGCGCCCGTTTGACGCCAAATACTACCTCAAGCGTCGTTTGGGCAAGGTACTGATACCTTTCATTGTCTGGTCGCTTTTCTATACCTATCTGTCGGGCTGGTCGGCAATGGGCTTTGATGCCGACGTCAGTTGGGACGTGTTGCTTAATAGCTACCATCATTACACCTATTACCACCTTGGTTTCTTCTATTACTTCATCCCACTCTATTTTGTGATTCCGTTCTTGCAGATCATGGTTAGAAAGTACGGTGATAGATCGGTCTATGCCTTTACGGCGGTATGGTTGTTCACAACATTGCTGTTCTTACTGAAAATCGATGGCCCTTGGAGTCACGAATTGTGGTTGTACACCGGTTACTTACCATTGGGTTACTTGCTGTATAAGATTGTGCCACTTAACAAGATGACCGTTGGCGTGAGTGTGTTACTGGGTGGGCTAGCGTTACTAACCACGGTTTACATGGTGGTTGATGCAAGCTTGGTAGCAGAAGAGTACACGGTAGGGCGCTGGCTATCTTACAAAACGTTGAATACCGTATTAGCCGCGAGCATGGTGTTCATGGTATGCCGTTACTATGGTGAAGGCCTGTCTGAGAAGAGTAACCAAGTGGTTGGCTTTATCAGTAAGCACAGCTTAGGTATTTACCTGCTGCACCCGATTTTCTTGTGGCCGATGAAAGAGTTTGGTTGGTACCAAGGACATCCGGCATGGGTTATTCCATTATGGATTGTGATCAGCGGAGCTGGCGCATTATGGATGAGCTGGTTGGTGTCTAAGTCAGAGAAAACGCGTTGGTTATTGCCTTAGCGGTGATTGCTAAGGCTTTCTGATGGATTGCTTAGGGACGACAGTTGAAGCGGTTGACGTTTAGCGCTTCAACGCAAAGTGTAAGAACTTATCGCCTTGGTAGGTTAAGGTTCCTTTGTCGCCAGGGTTAAGGGCGTGGAAATAGTGGATGCCGACTTGGAATTCTCGCTTCGGACCAACCACACCACGTTGAACGTAAATCCAGTACTCTTGATCTTCTTGGCCCGGTTCTGCGTCAGGAAGGTCGATCGATTGTTTGTCTAACACCGTGACATTCACTTTCTTCTCTGGCGCATTTTCACCTTGCGAGTGTTTTCGATAGAAACCAATAAATACCCAAGCCGCTAGAGCAGCGAGAGCAAAGATGGCAAAAAAGAGTGAATTAGGCATATAACCTCCATGTAGTCGTGATGGTTATTCTAGTCTTTCAGGCAATAGGGATATGTGTTTAAAGCCGTTATTCGTGAACTGTTGTAAGCCAAGCTGATTATTTTTCGGCAGACATCACATTTAATGGTCAGTTTGGGATAAAGCATTGTTATTTATTGTCTCTTTCTCTCGTAAATAACAGTGATTTTGTATAAGAATAGGGAAATGCTCGACTAGAATTATAGTGTGGAGTGGGAGGGCTAAGATGACCGATATTGAAAAAGTGGTGACAAGAACTCGCAATATAGAGAAATTATTGAGGCTTCAATATCATGCCGAAGGCGAAGGATTGCATGAGCTTGTAACAAGCTGTGAAGAAAGGCTACCGCACGATATGGTGAGCAAGCTGCGCTATATCGCAACGTGTCGTAATAAGGTAGTCAATGAACATGAGGCTAAGTTGGAAGACCAACATAAGTTCATCATGATGTGTAACGACTGTGAGAAGGAGCTGACTCCACGTAGTGGTCGTTTTATCTGGCGAGTTGCGATCTTACTGATGATGGCAATGACTTTAGCTGCCGCAGGTTTCTATTATGCGAACTGGGATGTGCTAACACTGCATCTGTTTTCGAAGTGAAAAAATTGAACAAAAAAAGGGACGCTCATGGCGTCCCTTTTTTTATCTGTAACTTGCTTAGTACATCATCGGTAGTGTCATTAGACCTACAACTACCGCGATCATTACAAGTCCTTGTCTTTGCGAAGATGAAATCATAACACTACTCCTAAATTTGGTTGTCTCTCGCTATGTTTTAAAGAATAGCACTACTTATGGCCTTAGATCAAGAATTACTTTCGAAAGCTTTAAAAGTAGTAGAAAACTATGAGTTTTTGGCTTGTTTGGCAGTGTTTAACTGTGTTTTATGGTGTGTTCTTAATTTGTTCGTTGTGATTTATGTTTGTTCTAATTTGATTTAACTTGTTGTTTTGTAATGGTTGTTTTGTGTAATTTATATTGTTAAAGGTTGTTAAACTGTATTAATAGAGGTTGGTGGTGGCTAGGTTGGTTTTGGTTGGTTTTTTAAGTTTTCGGCTTGGTTTTTGTGGCGATTTTTACCGGAGGCTTGAAATAACCTGACAAAACTGGGCGTTAAAAAAGAAAACTGGCTACTTTACAAGTCTAGGCTTGGTTGGCGTTTTTATTTTCCTATTAATCTTGAGTTTGTTTATTTAAGTTATTGTTATTATTTACTTTAAATGTGGTTATTTTAATTTTTTAAGTGTGGTATTTTACGGAATTAGGCCGGTTTTGGTGGGGTCGATAGGTTAGAATTGGCCAAAATTCAAGTATGGCGACTCTAATGCCAGTTTGAATGGGTTTTATGATGATTCGTTCTAGTTTTAAACGAATGGCCATTGTCATGGTGGTAATTGTTACGACTTCAATCTAAAGAGACTCTTTTTAGTGGAAGCGTAATCAAGATCCAATTTTGAGGGGCTGAGGCTTTACATCAACACTCGTGTGCCTAGACTGGCGACGATTTAAAGCAATAGGGCAAGTGGTATGTGGAGTTGGTTAGCGGTTTCCTTATCTGGTATCGGAGCAATAGCAGGAACGAAACATGGACATATCGGTCAGGCCTTATCGTATAAGGTATTTACCTTTGTATTATTAGCGACAATTGCTTTAACTCAGTCGGTTGTGGCTGACTTTACCTATTGGATAGTTGCGGGGTTGGCTATCTCTGCGATCGCAGATGTGCTTCATACTCTCACTCAAAAACGCCCTCTGCATTTTGTCTGCTTCTTATTGGCTCAACTCTGTTACAGCAAAGCTTTTTGGTTACAGCTATCAGGTGAAATGGTTTGGTGGTTGTTCGCGCTGTTATTGGCAGCTTGCGTTGTTGCTTTCTTTTTACTGTTGCCACGCTTAGACAAACTCGTTTTTCCCGTGGTCATCATGGGCATTGTGCTTATTCAGTTAGCATGGGCTTCTGGTGAGGTTTGGCTGCTGGATCCTCAGTTATCACACGCGGTCGGTTTTGCTGGCTGTAGCGTGCTGCTCCTTTCGGCCTTAGCTTATGCGCTAAACAGTTACCGCAGCCCAATCAAGGGCGCTTACTTTTGGGTAACGGGCAGTTACTTTCTCGCACACGCATTCATCGTCGCATCGATTACTATTTAGGGTAGAGCTCTCTCAAGCCTGAGCTACATCAAAACGGCGTTGCTAAAACTCGGTACTCTACGTGTAATTCATTAAACATGAGATTGAGTTATGACGACTGAAATTCACGCACACAACGTTTTAAACCTGCTTAGTGAAAAGCCACTGACTCGCGAAGAGCTAACATTAGCGCTTGCTCAAACCTATGGCGAAGAAGCTCGCTTCCATACTTGTAAGCTCAATGGTCTGGATTTAGATAGCCTGTTGAAGTTTTTCTTGAAGATGGAAAAGGTTGTCGTTGTCGATGATAAGCTTTGCACTAACCGCGAACGTGTGTGTAATCACTAATTCTTAGTGGCTTGTTTTATTCGTGAATAAAGAGTGGGTGCATGTTTCGGCTCCACTCTTTTCATTACCTTTCAATCTGCTTTCGCTAATTTGCCTTCTTATAACATCCCCTTTTAAAAGCATCAGTTAACCCGCTTATCACTGCGTTCGAAAATCAATGTTGAGGCTGCTATACTCCGCGCACTTACGCTTTTCGAGACAAACTTATGGAAATCTTATCTGCAGCAACCATGCTGTTTCTTATCATGGACCCGCTTGGCAACTTGCCAATCGTGCTCTCTATCCTTAAGCATATTGACCCGAAGCGTCGCCGTATTGTTCTGATTCGTGAGCTGATGTTCGCACTGGTTATCTTGCTGCTGTTCTTATTTGCGGGTCAAAGCATCATGAACTTCCTGCACGTGCAGCCTGAAACCTTGAGTATCTCTGGCGGTATTATTCTGTTTATTATCGCGATTAAGATGATTTTCCCAAGCGCAGGCAGCATTACTGGCCTTGCGGCGGGTGAAGAGCCGTTTATTGTGCCGATGGCGATTCCTATGATTGCAGGTCCGTCAGTGATTGCTGCACTGATTCTGCTGTCGACCCAGCATCCAGACAACATGTTAGAGCTTTCAGCGGCTGTGATGCTGGCTTGGGGCGCTACCTTCTTCATTCTGATGTTTAATGGCTTCTTCCTACGAGTACTAGGTGAGAGAGGGCTTAAAGCCATCGAGCGCTTGATGGGCTTGTTACTTGTGATGCTATCGACTCAAATGTTCTTGGATGGCGTGAAGGGCTACATGGGCTAGTGTTGCTACCATTACTCAATAAAAAAACGCCGCTCTACTGAGCGGCGTTTTTGTATCTGTTTCTTCGGTTTTTATTTCGATTACATCATGTGCTTACGACGGATATCGAGTAGGGCAAAGACTCCGAAAATCAATATTGACCATTTCTCCCAACGTGACATCTCGATCTTATCGCCGAATGCACCGATGAAAATCAGCATCTGCAGGCCGTGCATGAAGAACAAGAATGCGGTCATGATATAAAGCGCAATCGCAGCATTACCCGGAAACGGGTAGAAAATATTTACGATTAAGATAAACCAAACAAAGGCGATGGCTGCTTTTGCTAGTGGAAGCAAGAACTTCATTCAATAACTCCTATTCTTCAGTGATTCGATTGAACAGTCGGTAGCTTGACTGTCCGGTGGTCTTGTCGCGATGCAATTCCCAGTTCTCTGGCATAGCTTCGAGTTTCAGTTCTTTCTCTGTCTCGACGTAAATGATGGCATTGTCTGCAAGCCAACCGTTACTCTCAAGCAGTTGTACTGTTTCTGCCAGTAAGCCTTGACGAAATGGTGGATCAAGGAAAACCATATCGTAAGGCGTGCCCGGTTTCTTAAGGAAAGAGATAGCATCAGTATTCACGACATTAATGTTGTCTGCCTTGAGCTCTTTCGCGTTATCAGAAAGCTGTTTAGCCGCCTTTTGATTCATTTCGAGCAGTGTCACCATTTTGGCTTGGCGAGAAGCTGCTTCAAAACCTAGACCGCCAGAACCGGCAAATACATCCAAGCAAGTTGAATGTGGGATATCTTGAGCCACCCAGTTAAAGAGTGTTTCTTTTACTCGGTCAATGGTTGGGCGTAATCCTTCTAAATCATGAACAGGCAGCTTTCTACCTCTCCATGAGCCACTAATAATTCGAACAAAGCCTCCGGATGGCTTTTTTTGTGATGTGTTTTGCTGGCGACGTCTTACCATAGATTTTTTGACCGCTAATAAAGTGATACTATACCGAGCCCAATTTAAGTGGGTTCGTGTATTAAATAAATTTGCAATGACAAAGTGTATCAAGCTAAAAGCAAACTTATCACTGCTTTGTCATTTTTCTTTACTATTCGTTTGTACAAGCTTGTATTGTATAACAATAGCAAAGAGTCGACGTGTATTAAGTCAATACAGCTAATTAGTAGATCTAGGAAACTCCTCTGATGACGGAAAAAAAGAAGCGCGGATTATTATCGTGGCTTGGTTTTGGTGAAGAAGAACAAAGCCCAAAAACTCAGAATGAAGCGAACGTAGAAAGCGTTGAAGATCAAACTGAAGTTGAATCACAAGTTGAGGCTGAACAGGTCGCGCCTGAAGCTGAACAAGTTAAGCCAACTGAATCTGAGCAAGCGCTTGAAGAAGCTCAACAAGAGCAGCAACCTGTCGCAGCAGAAGCAGAAGCAGAAGCAGAAGCAGAAGCAGAAGCAGAAGCAGAAGCAGAACAGGAAGAAGTGGCAGTTCCTCAAGCTAAGGTTGAAGAAGTACAAGAGAAGCCGACAGAAAGCTTCTTTGCTCGTCTTAAGCGCAGCCTAAGCCGCACTAAAGCAAACATCGGTGCTGGTTTCTTTGGTCTGTTCAAAGGCAAGCAAATCGATGAAGACCTGTTTGAAGAGCTAGAAGAGCAACTTCTGATTGCTGACGTGGGTATGAATACCACGGTTAAGATCATTGAAAACCTGACAGAAAAAGCATCTCGCAATGACCTAAAAGACGGTGAAGCGCTTTATGGTCTGCTCAAAGAAGAGATGGCAGACATCTTAAGCCAAGTGGAACAGCCACTGGTTGTTGATACCACTAAAACACCTTACGTTATCTTAATGGTGGGTGTGAACGGTGTAGGTAAGACAACTACGATCGGTAAGCTGGCGAAACAATTCCAAAATGAAGGCAAGAAAGTGATGCTAGCAGCGGGTGATACCTTCCGTGCTGCAGCCGTTGAACAGCTTCAGGTTTGGGGTCAGCGTAACGATGTGCCAGTTATCGCTCAACACACTGGTGCGGACAGTGCGTCTGTTATCTACGATGCGATTGAAGCAGCGAAGGCTCGTGGTGTTGATGTTGTGATTGCTGATACAGCCGGTCGTTTGCAGAACAAGAGCAACCTGATGGAAGAGCTACGCAAGATCGTTCGTGTAATGAAGAAGATTGATGACTCTGCGCCACACGAAATCATGCTAACGCTCGATGCAGGTACAGGTCAGAACGCTATCAGCCAAGCGAAGTTGTTCAGTGAAGTGGCTCCAGTTACGGGTATTACACTGACTAAGCTAGATGGTACGGCGAAAGGTGGTGTAATTTTCTCAATTGCTGACCAGTTCCAGATTCCAATCCGCTACATTGGTGTGGGTGAAGGTATTGATGACTTGCGTCCATTTGAATCTAAAGACTTCATTGAAGCACTATTTAGCCGCGAAGAGTAACGCGAGTAGCAAAGTGGTTTATCCTTAATCTGCTACCGTTTTTAAATTTGATATTAGTGATCGTAAGAGGAATTTTCGGTGATCAAATTTCAGCAAGTGAGTAAAGCCTACCGAGGTGGAAGACAAGCGCTCCAAAAAGTGGACTTTCACCTGAAACGTGGAGAGATGGCTTTTTTGGGTGGGCACTCTGGGGCTGGTAAAAGTACCTTGCTGAAGTTGATCTGCGCGATAGAGCGTCCAACTGATGGACGTGTCTGGTTCAACGATCACGATATCACTCGTATCCCAGCCAAAGACATTCCTTTCTTACGCCGTAATATTGGGATTGTTTTTCAAGACCATCGCCTGCTGATGGACCGTTCGATTTTCGATAACGTCGCTCTGCCTATGCGTATTGAATCTATTTCTGAAAACGAAATAAAACGCCGAGTCAGTGCTGCGTTGGATAAAACCGGTTTATTAGATAAAGCCCGTTGTTTGCCAAGCCAACTTTCTGGTGGTGAACAACAACGCGTGGGTATTGCTCGCGCCGTGGTTAACCGTCCAACTCTGCTTTTAGCCGATGAGCCTACCGGTAATCTAGACCCTGAATTATCTAACCGTGTGTTGCGATTATTTGAAGAATTCAACCGCGCAGGTGTGACGATCATCCTAGCGACGCACGATATCGGGTTAGTGAACACTCGCCCTCAGTACCGCCATCTTGAATTAAACCAAGGATTTTTGAGTGAGGTTGAAGACTATGGCCGCGAATAAGCGCATCAAAAAACCTCAATCTAATCGAGCAGCAAACCGCGCTTCAAGCGACGGCTTCTTTGTTGTTCACTGGAAACAAGCCAAGTCATCGTTCTCGCAAATGTGGCAGCGCCCGTTAGGCAACTTACTGACCCTTGCGGTGATCTCTATGGCGTTGGCGATGCCAGCTTGTTTGTACCTATTAGGTAAAAATGTAGGGGAAGTGGCGCAAGATGTCACTAGCCCGTCACAAATAAGTGCTTATGTAGAGGATGGTATTCCTGAGCCACGAGTAATGGTGCTTAAGGATGAAATCGAAAGTTGGGATCAAGTTGAGCTCGTGGAGTACATTTCTCCGCAGCAAGGGCTTGCAGACCTCAGCCAGTATTCTGGTTTTGAAGACGCCCTAACCATTCTCGACGATTATTCACTGCCAGGTGTGCTGGTGATTACGCCAAGCGTGCACAGCGATACCTTAATTAAAGAGCTGGCAGGCACAGTTAAACAACAAGAATTAGTGACCGATGTTCGCCTAGACGAAGATTGGTTAGCGCGATTAGATGCGATCAAAGCATTAGCGGCTGTCATCGTGATTACCTTAACGGTATTGATGCTGGGCGCGGTATTTCTGATTATCGGCAATACACTACGATTTAATGTGTTGGCGCATAAAGAAGAGATTCAAACCATGAAGCTGATTGGTGCGACCGACAGCTACATTCTTCGACCATACCTTTATGCTGGGATGTGGTTTGGCGTTTTAGGTTCGATTAGCGCTTGGGTAATGACGGCATTGATTACCGTATTGCTGAACAGCGCGGTGGATGACTTGGCTCAGCTATACGACAGCCACTTCCGTTTAATTGGCCTGAGTTGGGATGAATCTTTACTGCTTTTGATCGTCGGAACTCTGCTTGGTAGTGTGGCTGCAAAGCTTTCTGCACAGCGTCACCTAAAAGAAATTGAACCAGTTTAGGTGAATAGAGTCATATTTAGACGAAAAATAGGCACTTCTTAACCAGTTTTTGCCTTGTATAGACGAATTGATTATGCATAATTACTTCCCCCTCCTTGAAACCTGTTCATTTTAGGTTCAAGATTGTAGGGTTTTAATAGATGTATTACTCCAGATCAGAGATTGATGAGGAACCGAATGGCAAACCAAGCGTATCAAATGGCTTTAGTCACACAAGATAGTTTAGATAGCTATATCCGCTCAGCGAACAGCTACCCTATGCTGACTCCTGAAGAGGAACGTGGACTTGCAGAGCGATTACATTACAAAGGTGAGATCGACGCTGCGAAAGGCTTGATCCTTTCCCACCTAAGATTCGTGGTGCACGTTGCCAGAGGCTACTCTGGCTACGGGCTACCAATGGCTGATCTCGTCCAAGAAGGTAACATCGGCTTGATGAAGGCTGTTAAGCGCTTCAATCCAGAAGTTGGTGTTCGTCTCGTCTCGTTTGCTGTTCACTGGATCAAAGCTGAAATCCATGAATACGTTCTACGTAACTGGCGTATCGTTAAAATTGCGACCACTAAGGCACAGCGTAAACTGTTCTTTAACCTTCGTAAGTCTAAAAAGCGTTTGGGTTGGTTCAATAACGGTGAAGTTGAGACGGTTGCTCGTGAACTGGGTGTTGAGCCTTCAGAAGTTCGTGAGATGGAATCTCGCTTAGCAGCACAAGATGCGACGTTTGAAGCGCCTATGGACGATGACGATGGCGGTTCTGCTTACACTGCTCCAGTTTACTACCTAGAAGACAAGGCGTCAGACGTTGCTGAGACGGTTGAAGCGGCTAACTGGGAGTCACACACCAATAATCGCCTAGGGCTAGCACTAGCAAGCTTAGACGAGCGTAGCCAACACATTGTTCGCTCACGTTGGTTAGACGACAACAAGGCAACCCTGCAAGACTTAGCGGATACCTACAGTATATCAGCTGAGCGTGTTCGCCAGTTAGAAAAGAATGCGATGAAGAAATTGAAACAAGCCGTTGGTGATTTCTAATAGCATCTAGTTTCTATTAGCTTCTACTTTCTAGTAGAGCTAACAAATAGCTGAATTTTGAAAAGGCCGAGATCGAGAGATCTCGGCCTTTTTGTTTTGGATCGATTTCTCAACTTTTGCGATCGAAATTTGCAAAATGATTTTGTGGATAACTCTGTGAGAAGTTTATTCGTCAGCTATCTAAAAGCAGTGTGTAGTAAGGCTTTGACGGGGTTTTTCGAGTGGGGATATGTTTCAGTTAACCCACAGTTAGATCAGGATCATTACTACATGTTGTGGATCTATTTTTGAAAAGACACTTTATTCACGCAATTCACAGATTTATCCACAAATGGTGTAAAAGTGATCGCTGGTGGATAACCTTATTAAGTGGATGTGAATGTTAGCCTTGGGATAGGTTACAATGGCAGCAAAGTAAATCAGTATAAAAAGAGAAAGTCATGGACCAGTTTAAACATATCGATGTTAAAGGCGCTCAAGCCCTCATCGAACAAGGCGAAGCTCGACTTGTCGATATACGTGACCCGCAGTCTTTTGCGGTTGCCCACCCAAAAACAGCCTACCACCTGACTAACGATACGATGGTGTCATTCATGGATGAGGTTGAGTTCGAACAACCTATCTTAGTGATGTGCTACCACGGCATCAGTAGCCAAGGTGCGGCACAATATTTAGTGAACCAAGGCTTTGAAGAGGTATATAGTGTTGATGGTGGTTTCGAAGCTTGGCATCGTGCTGAACTTCCAGTGATCGCAGGTTAATGACTTTCATCACCTGAACCGCCTCAAGCATCCCTCATAGAATGAATAGGAAGTAACAATGATTAGATTGATGGTGTTAGACAATCCACGTCTTGCTCAAGCATTTATTGATTATATGGCCTCTCGTCAGATCCCTATTCAGATGTCTCCAGAGGGAGAAGGGCGTTTTGCTCTTTGGCTTCTTGATGGCCAATTTCAGGTTGAAACCGAAGCTGAGCTGAATCGTTTTCTGGCTGAGCCCAATCATAAGCGCTATCAAGCTGCATCTTGGGACATGGCAGAGACCAGAAAGAGCAACTTCCATTACCACACGCCAAGCTTCATGGGCATGATCAAAGCCAAAGCAGGCCCAGTGACACTAAGCCTGATGTTGGTGTGTGTGGTGATTTTTGCGCTGCAACAGATCGGTTTTGGCCAAGCTATTTTCAATGCCCTACATTTCCCAGCGGTGGATGGACAGCAATGGCAGCTGTGGCGTTGGTTGAGTCATGCCGTTCTACATTTCTCTGTTATGCACATCGCATTTAATATTTTGTGGTGGTGGCAGCTAGGTGGAGACATTGAGAAGAAACTTGGCAGCCTCAAGCTACTTCAGATCTTTGCTGTCTCTTCTGCGCTTTCAGGTGCTGGGCAGTATTGGGTTGAAGGGGCGAACTTCGGTGGTTTGTCTGGTGTTGTGTATGCCTTGGTTGGTTACTTATGGGTGGTTGGTGCGAAGGCGCCACAACTTGGTTTAGGTATCCCAAGACAGATTGTCGGCTTTATGTTGGTGTGGTTGGTGCTTGGGTACATGCAGCCATTTATGGCTATCGCCAATACGGCGCATTTAGCTGGTCTAGCCGCTGGTGTGATTATTGGCTTTATCGATGCGATGAAAGCACCAAGCTCGGCAAGAAGCTAATTCATATCTTCTAATGAGTAGCCAAACGATAGAGACAAAAAAAGCGGCCAGATGAGCCGCTTTTTTATTGGGATTCGTTTTACATCATTACTGATAAAGGTATTTGGTAAACAGTAAGTCAGCAATCAGGGTTTTACCTGTCTCTGGAAGCAAAATCTTGTTGAGGTGTTCAACTAAGGATTTTCTTAAGTCTTCACGGCCAGATAGAGATTTAATGGTTTCTTCGTTTTGTTTGCCAAGCAATTCAATCACCGCATCGCGAATCAGTGGTTGGTGATGCTCAATAGCGGCCAAGTCGCTACTATTTGCCACCATGATGTCGAGGCGAACCTGAATGTAGCCCAGTTTTTTACCTTTAGTGTAAAAATTGGTGGTCAGGTCTGGCTCTAGCGTGAAGTAGGCGAGTTTAGCTGCCGACTCCTCTTCCGCGAAACTTGATGCTGAAAAGAGTAGGGTAATCGCAAGAAATATTTGGGCTACATAACGTTTGTGCATATTTGTGACTTTTCTTTAGTTTATTCGCGATATTCGAAACGCATTAGTCTTGTTACAATGAGCGGTCTAAATCTAAATACGTTTACAATTCGAAGAACGCTTTAATTTTGTTCGAAAGTTGAAGCTTTATTGTACGTGTAAAGTCACCTATTGAATACTAGTATGAATCAGCCAATATCGCTGTATCTTAATTCGTTAATGAATGTAGATTGGCAAAGTACAGAAACATTTGATTTTCCTAATGAAACCACCAAAGAGTGGCTGATGGAGCAAGGTTCTCTTTCCCGCAAGTTGGGGAAGTGCTGTCAGCACCTGTCTGTTGAGTTGCTTCATAATCAAGTTGTAGAACGCTCAATGCTGCAACAAGACGAGGAACATCTTTTATCATCGTTTGATTGCTTACTGCGTAAAGTGATTTTAAAGGGTGATGACGAACCGTGGGTGTTAGGTCGAACCTTGATTCCCCGAGTCACATTAGAAGATCATCAGCACTCAGACCTTTCTCAACAAGGTAATGTCCCGCTTGGATTGACCGTTTTTAGTGCTGAGAACGTGGAGCGAGATGCGCTGCAAGTTGGTTGGGTTATCGCAGGCGATGAGCGATTACTCGCGCGTCGTTCTCGATTATGGATGAACCATAAACCGATGCTTGTGGCAGAACTGTTTTTACCAACATCACCCATTTACTCTAAGGAGAGTGTGTAAATGCTTGCCACCAAAGCGAAGGCGTATTGGCAATTAACGCGAATGAATCGCCCGATTGGTACCCTATTACTCCTTTGGCCGACCTTGTGGTCACTGATTATCGCCGCACAAGGTATGCCTGATTTTGATGTCTTGGTTGTTTTTGTACTCGGCGTGGTGTTGATGCGTTCAGCTGGCTGTGTGATCAATGACTTTGCGGACCGTAAAGTAGATGGTCATGTTAAACGTACCAAGCAGCGTCCATTACCCTCAGGTTTGGTTTCCAGTAAGGAAGCGATTCTGCTCTTTTTAGTGCTAGCCGTAGTTTCATTCTTGCTGGTACTCACCATGAATCCACTGACCATTAAGCTCTCATTTATTGGTGTGGGTCTGGCGTTCATTTACCCTTTCATGAAGCGTTTTACGCATCTTCCACAGTTGTTTCTTGGCTTAGCGTTTAGTTGGGCGATACCAATGGCTTGGGCGGCACAAACCAATGAACTGCCAAGCATTGTGTGGTTTGTCTTCGTGATTAACGCGTTGTGGACGATTGCTTACGACACGCAATATGCGATGGTTGACCGAGATGATGACTTGAAGATTGGTATTAAATCGACGGCTATTTTATTTGGTCGCTTCGATAAACTGATTGTTGGCTCTTTGCAACTCGTCACCCTAGCGATGCTGATTGCGTTAGGTATGCACTACCAATTTGGTGATACTTTCTATTGGGCATTGTTAGCCGCAGGCAGCTTGTTTGTGTACCAACAACATTTGATGCGGCATCGTGACCGAGACTTATGTTTTCAAGCTTTTCTAAATAACAACTATGTTGGTATGGCCGTAACGGTCGGTTTGTTCGTTACCTTCTGGTAAGCATCAGTTTTTATCAAACGAATATTCAAGAAAAAGGCACCCAGTGGGTGCCTTTTTTGATCGCGTTGAATCTGCTATCAGAGCCCTGCTATATACAGGAATTACTCGACTTGGTGAATACTCTCTTGAATAGTCAGACGGACTTCTGGGTAAAGCATCGAGTAAAGAAGCTTAGCGAATTGCTGAGTCTTCTCTAAATCGCAGTTGCCGTCGTTATCTAGGTACTGTTGCTGCTTCAACGTTGCGAACATAGAAGCAAACACGCCTTTATCGAAGAACTCTGGTGCATTGATGCCTTGCAGACGACCAAGTCGCTGTGCAATGTCTTGGCTCTTCTGTTCAAGATCGGATTTATCCAGATCAGGGTTCTCTGCTAACAGGTTCAAAGCAATAGAGTAGCGTTGTAGCGTTTCTGAAATCGTACGACCTAACAGCATCAGTGCTTGGCTGTTTGATTGGTTGATGGTGACTTCATTATCAGAAACCACAAGCATACCTTGGTTAACCAGCTCTTCAATGATGTTAGAAACCACGCCTTCAAGCTTGTCTTCGTCGTAGCTTAGGAACAGCTCTTTCTTCAAGAACGGGTAGATAGCAGCAACGTTCTCTTGGATCGCGTCAATTGATAAACCGCGTTGACGAATAGTCATCTGTGCAATTAACGATGGCAGAGCAAACAAGTGAATGATGTTGTTTCGGTAGTAGGTCATCAGAATTGACTGGTGACGGTCTAGCGAAATGATGTCGCCCATTGAGTCTGATTCAATCAAGAACTTGTTCAGTGATTCAGCATGTTTTACTAAATCTTCAGCGCTGTCTTTTGGCACAGTGAACGTTGCCGAATATGGAACATTCTTAAGCAGAGACAGGTAGCAATTAATCTGAGAAACCAAAGAGTCACGAGACAATGCGCGCTGTCTTGAAGCCAATAGTGCCGTTGCACAAAGGGTCAGGGCATTGGTCGCTGCCGCATCGTTAATGTGCGTCATCATTTTGGTCGCCAAGTCATTAACCACCGGGTTCATCCATTGTGGTTTGCTAGTGCCCATTGGGTCGATGTCTTTGGTCCACTCAGGTGAGTGTTCATTCAGGTATTGGTTCAGTTGAATTGGCTCACCGAAGTTCACGTAGCCTTTACCAAAGTTACGCAGCTTACGAATGGTACGAATCACTAAGCTCGCGTTTTCTTTTTCTTTGCGCTTACCACGAAGTTCTTTTGCGTAAGTCGCCACTTCCATCACGTGCTCGTAGCCGATGTACACAGGAACCAAAGTCACCGGGCGATTCATGCCGCGCAGCATAGCCTGAATAGTCATCGCCAACATGCCGGTTTTAGCTTGCAGTAGACGACCCGTACGAGAGCGACCACCTTCACTGAAGTACTCAACTGAGTAACCTTTAGCGAACAATTCTGCCAGATATTCACGGAAAATAGTCGAGTACAGCTTGTTGCCTTTGAAGCTCCGACGAATAAAGAACGCACCACCATGACGAAAAATAGGACCGGCAGGGAAGAAGTTCAGATTGATACCCGCAGCGATATGCGGCGGCACCATGCCTTCGTGGTAAAGCACGTAAGAAAGCAGTAAGTAATCCATGTGACTACGATGACAAGGCACATAAACAATCTCGTGACCATCTTGAGCCAGCTTACGAACTGTTGAAGCGTTGCTGATATGCAGGCCTTGATACAACTTATTCCACAACCAACCAAGAATCTTCTCACCGCGTTTGATTAGCGAGTAAGAGAAGTTCGCAGCAATCTCGTCCATGATGTCTTGAGCTTCTTTGCTCGCTTTCTCGATCGAGATGTTTTTTGCTTGTGCTTCATCTTCAATCGCTTTCTTGATCGCTTCAGATTTTAGTAGGCGGTCAAACAGAGCTTGGCGACTGGGCAGGTTAGGACCTGATGCTGCAAGTTTTTGGCGAGAAAAGTGAATACGTGCCACGCGCGCCAGTTTGTGTGCGATGGTGTTGTCGGTGCCGTGTGAGTTAGCCATGTAACGCAGAGAAACCACAGGACTAAAGCGAACCAAGCAGTCACGACCTGCCAGTAATACCGCTTTTGATTTCTCTAAGCCGTTCATTGCTTGTAGGTAAGGTTTCTGGTTATTCTCTTTACCAGGCTTACGACCCCACAATACAGTGGCAGGGATAACTTGAACGTCGAGATCAGAGTCTTCAGCATGCAGTGAAAGCAGCTCAGAGAAGACTTCAATTGATGAGCTTGGTACATAATCATCGTCTTGCAGCAGAGTTTTGCGAGAAGAGATGAAAACGTAGCGTTGCAGTGATTTGCCGTTGATTTCAAGCTTGGTCAACGGATCAGGTAGGCCTAATTCAAGTGCATGTTTTTGCAATGTAAGAATGTCGACACTTGAGCGAAACGGTAAGGCGTATACAATCGGTTTGCTCAAATCAACGTTCAAATCCTCAACAGGGTTTGAAGGAATTGATGTGCCCTTTACCAATACGGATAAAGGTAGCTTCATTAATGAACGTGAAAAAGATTGTCCAGAAGACATATAGGTTCACTGCCTCAATAGTTATTTCAATGTGCTGAAGCGTATCTCTATTTCTCTGATAAAAAGGATAAATCCTATGAGTGAAATAGGGATAAGCCTAGGCGTAAATTTAATCGATGCAAGAATACCAGAAACTGGTCTAACCTTTTAATGGAAATAGTCATATTGCCGTTAAGTTTGTGGAAAATCATTCATCGACTGATTGAGTATAGGGTTAAAAATGACCAAAAAATCAAACACCGGATTCAAACGCATCATCAAAGCAGCAGGCTTTTCATGGCAAGGCATTACGAGTTCGTTTAAAAATGAGGCTGCATTTCGACAGGAAGTGTTCATGGCGGTCGTGCTTATTCCGTTGGCATTTTACCTAGATGTAAGCCAAGTTGAACGAATCTTAATGATCTCATCGGTGGTATTGGTGATGGTTGTCGAGCTAATCAATACCGCGATTGAAGCGGTTGTCGACCGAATCGGCAGTGAACATCATGAGCTTTCTGGGATGGCTAAAGATGTCGGTTCGGCAGCAGTTTTCATCTGTTTGGCACTCGCAGGTTATGTGTGGCTAGAGATCCTGTTTTTGTAATTTGCTAAAAATGAACTAAAAACAAGCAATTGCTTTGCTTTTGTTCAGTTACTGGATATACTCACAGTCAACTGTATAAAAAGACAGGTGAATCATGAAGCCGTTAACGCCCCGCCAGCAACAAGTCTTTGACCTTATCAAAGGTAAGATCGAAGATTCCGGTATGCCACCGACACGTGCAGAAATCGCGCGTGAACTAGGCTTCCGTTCTGCTAATGCTGCAGAAGAACATTTGAAAGCTCTTGCTCGTAAAGAAGCGATTGAGATTATCCCGGGTGCGTCTCGCGGTATTCGTATTTTGCTTGAAGATGCAGCAAACGAAGAGCAAGGTTTACCATTAATCGGTCAGGTTGCCGCTGGTGAGCCTATCTTGGCTCAAGAGCATGTAGAAATGCATTACCAAGTTGATCCAGGCATGTTTAAACCACAAGCTGACTTCTTACTTCGTGTAAATGGCGAAAGTATGAAAGACATCGGTATTATGGATGGTGATTTATTAGCTGTTCATAAAACACAAGATGTACGCGATGGTCAGGTTGTAGTGGCTCGTGTCGATGATGATGTAACGGTAAAACGCCTAGAACGTAAAGGTTCAACGGTTCTGTTACATGCTGAAAATGAAGAGTTTTCTCCAATCCATGTCGATCTAGAATCTCAACACTTGTCTATTGAAGGGCTTGCGGTTGGTATTATTCGCAACACCGACTGGATGTAGTCAGTACAAACAGCTTATTGATATTTATTCTCAATAACTTGTCATTGTAATTGATATTCATTATCATCTTCTTTGTCGAGATACAAGGAAGATGATGATGCCAAACCCAACCAAACCTCAAATGAAGCCGCTTACTCGTAAGCCGCGCTCCTCTGTTCAAAAGGCTTCTTCTGAACAAGGGTCTGCACATCAAGAATTCCAAGTTCCGACGAACCTCGTTCAGCATCTTTGGTTTCGTAGCCGTGAAAGCCTAGCTGATGATGGTCTCGTTTATGATCCTATCGCAGCTCAAGCCTGCAAGCGTTGCCAGCTCGCACCAGAATGTCTTACCGGTGAACTCGACCAACAGCAACTCCTTTACGCGACACTGACTCAACTTTGTGATTCTCAAGTTCAACAGTTTTTATCTCATAACCCAGATGCTTGGATTATTAACGTGGGAGCAGGGCTCGATACCCGTTTCTACCGTTTAGATAATGGCCGCTGTCATTGGGTTGAGTTAGATGTAACCGAGAATCTGCTTTGGCGACAACGCTTGTTCCACAAAAATGAACGCTATCGCTTAGAGTGTGGCTCTGTCGATGACCTAACTTGGTTGGATGAACTTAATATTCCAGAACAAGCCTCGGTGATGGTGGTGTGTGAACATGCTTTGCTGGATTGTAATGAACAACAGACCGCGAACTTCATTCAGTCTTTGAGCCGCTACTTTACTCATGCACATGCGTGTTTAGTCTTAGCTGGAGATAAAAGCTCAAGTACGTTGGGACAAAAGCTTGGTTCAGGAAAGTATGCTCATGGGTTGTCTTCACCAATAGACAGCGTTCTTAATTGGCTGCCATGGGCACAATGGGTAAAAGCGTTTTCTCCCCTAGACCAACAATGCAATCGTTGGAAATTGTGGCAGCGGCTTCTTTGTAAGATCTCTCAGGTCAAAAAGCGTTTAACGCCGCAGTTAGTGCTCGTTAAGTGGTAACCCTAGTGGTTCTGTATTTCGAGTAACTGAGTACATAGCCGGTATAAGTAAAATTCCACAACATAGTGAAAGCCCACCCACTAGGTTAAACTATCGCCTCTAATCTAAGAGGTGATCGTGAAGCTATTTAATCCCCAAACTATTTTTCAAACGCTATCCAATCAGGCGATGCACAAAAAAGTGCTGCTGCTCGCGATCCCGATGGTTCTCTCTAATATTACTGTTCCACTGCTGGGCTTAGTCGATGCGGCGGTTATCGGTCACCTCGAGCACTCTTGGTATTTAGGTGGTGTGGCGCTGGGCGGCACAATGATCAGCGTGACCTTTTGGTTGCTTGGTTTCCTGCGCATGTCGACAACAGGGCTAGCCGCACAATCTTATGGTGCGAATGATGGCAAGCAACTTGGTTTAGTCTTTGTGCAAGGCGTGACCATGGCCTTAGGGTTTGCTGGTGTCTTTTTGCTTTTACACAGTCTAGTCGCCGATTTAGTTTTCTCATTGAGTAGCGCCAGTGATCAAGTTAAGCACTATGGTCAGCAATATTTCTCAATCCGCGCTTGGAGTGCGCCTGCTGCGCTAACTAACTTTGTGATTCTAGGTTGGTTACTCGGGACTCAAAATGCCAAAGCGCCCATGTGGATGGTGATCATCACCAATATCACCAATATCGTTTTGGATATTGTTTTTGTTATCGGCTTAGGATGGCAAGTGGAAGGTGCAGCATTGGCATCTGTAATGGCTGATTATGCCGGTCTAACATTTGGCTTGATTTGTGTTTACCGAATCTGGGCGAAGAAGCAGTTACCATCGCCATGGGATCTGCTTAAGAAAACCAGCCAAGGTTTGAGTCGTTTCGTGAAATTGAATCGCGATATCTTTCTTCGTTCATTATGCCTACAAGCGACTTTCACTTTCATGACCTTCCAAGGTGCAAGCTTTGGCGATGATGTTGTTGCGGCCAATGCCGTGTTGATGAGTTTCTTGATGATCATCTCTTATGGGATGGATGGCTTTGCCTACGCAATGGAAGCGATGGTCGGTAAGGCGATAGGCGCGAAAGACAAAGATGAGCTGAACCAGTCATTGATTGGAACTTTCTTCTGGAGCTTCAATATTTGTTTGGTACTGACCATAGTGTTCGCACTCGTTGGCTCGAGCTTAATCAATATGATCACCACAATCCCAGACGTGAAGAGTCAAGCCGAGGTGTATTTACCGTGGTTAATCGCAATGCCATTGGTGTCTATGTGGTGCTTCTTGTTGGATGGTATTTTTGTTGGAGCAACTAAGGGCAAGGATATGCGCAATAGTATGTTTGTTGCGACCTGTAGTTTCTTCGCGATTTTCTATTTAGCATCAGGTTTAGAGAACCATGCACTGTGGTTAGCGATGCTGAGCTTTATGGCAATGCGCGGAATTGGTCTTGGTGTGTTGTTTGTTTCTCAGTGGAAGAAAGGGGAGTTTCTCGCTTAGCTCTGAGGGCTCTGTTTGTGGAGAGTAAATGAGGCTGTACAGGTAAAGGGGTATTTAGAACATCATGATCTAATTACTATCAATGCCTTAATATTCAGTGTTTTAAATAAAAACAGCAAGCGCGTGGCTTGCTGTTTATGTATTTGGCCTATGGGTGGTCAAATACTCCTATTGGTTCTTTATCTAGAATAAACGGTTAAGCCCGTTGAGTGCTGCAACACGATAAGCTTCCGCCATCGTTGGATAGTTAAAGGTTGTATTCACAAAGTACTCGATGGTATTTGCTTCACCTTTCTGTTCCATGATCGCTTGTCCGATATGGATGATTTCAGCGGCACGCTCACCAAACACGTGGATACCTAAAATCTCTTTGGTTTCGCGATGGAACAGAATCTTCAAGCTACCAATGTCTTTACCCGCAATTTGAGCACGAGCTAGGTGTTTGAATGAAGAACGTCCTACTTCATACGGTACTTTAGCTGCGGTAAGTTCTTGCTCGGTTTTACCAACAGAACTGATTTCCGGGATGGTGTAGATGCCGGTTGGAATGTCTTCGATAAGGTGGCGTTCAGCTTCACCTTTCACAATTGCTTGAGCCACAAATCGACCTTGGTCATAAGCCGCGCTTGCTAGGCTAGGGTAGCCAATCACATCACCGACAGCGTAAACATGGTCAACATTGGTTTGGTAATTGGTATTTACTGAGACTTGCCCACGCGAGTCCGCTTCTAAGCCAACAGCACCAAGGTTCAGTTTATCGGTATTACCCGTTCGGCCATTGGCATACAGTAGGCAATCAGCGCGCATCTTTTTACCTGACTCTAGGTGAATGATCACGCCATCATCAGTGCCTTCAATTTTCTCAAAGGTTTCATCGTTGCGAATCACGACACCGCTGTTCCAGAAGTGATAAGAAAGTGCATCTGAGGTTTCATTGTCTAGGAATGACAACAGACGGTCACGAGTATTGATAAGATCGGTTTTTACACCCAAACCGCGGAAAATCGACGCGTATTCACAACCAATAACGCCAGCACCATAGATGATGATGTGTTGCGGGTCGTGTTTAAGAGAAAGAATCGAGTCACTGTCGTAGATACGTTCATGCAGGAAGTCGACGTTATCTGGTTGGTAAGGGCGAGAGCCTGTCGCGATAACAAATTTGTCTGCACTGTAATGTTCTTCAGTGCCATCGCTTTGCATTACCGAGACAGTGTTGGTATCGATAAAACGTGCAGTACCAAAGACCAACGTGCACTGGTTGCGGTCGTAGAAGCCTTGGCGTAATCGAGTCTGCTTGTCGATAACCGATTTGGCATGCCCCAAAATGTTAGAAAACGTTGAGTGTATGCTTTTGTTGTTCTGACAAAACAGCGGATTACTGTTGAATTCGATAATACGACTTACGGCATGACGCAGTGCCTTTGAAGGAATGGTTCCCCAGTGAGTACAACCACCACCAACGCTGCTCTCTTTCTCAATGATTGCAACGTTCAACCCGGCTTTGGTTAATCCCATCGCTGCCCCTTCTCCTCCGGGGCCACTACCAATTACGATTACATCAAAGTGGTTGGAGTGCGGCATAGATATCTTCCTTGTTATATTTGAGTAACATTGCTTTAGCGAGATTTTAACTGATTCTGTTCTTGGGTACATGAAAAGGGCATCAGAGAGTCGGTGGGATCACGCAGTGTTATCGAAAAAATAATATTTGGTATGTCGTATGTCTCCAAATGACAGTGTGGATATTGAAATTTTTTCTTCGAACGTATTTACTTCGGTACGTGAACAAAGAGGTATGTTTAGTGTCTTATATAACCAGAGTGCCTTATATAAATAAGTGATTCGCGTTATATTGAATAGAGTATTAGACATGCCTGTTTAGGCTGTAAAAGAAGAAATTGATAAAGTATGAAACCAATGGGCATTCGCGCACAGCAAAAAGAAAAAACTCGTCGCAGCTTAATCGATGCAGCATTTAGCCAACTCAGCGCCGATCGTAGTTTTTCCAATCTAAGCTTGAGAGAAGTCGCTCGTGAGGCTGGAATAGCACCGACTTCCTTTTATCGTCACTTCAAAGACATGGATGAGCTTGGCTTAACCATGGTTGATGAAGGTGGCTTACTGCTGCGCCAGTTAATGCGTCAAGCTAGGCAACGCATAGTAAAAGAAGGCAGTGTGATTCGTACATCGGTTGAAACCTTTATGGAATTCATTGAAAGCAGCCCTAACGTATTCAGACTGTTATTGCGAGAGCGCTCAGGAACTTCATTTGAGTTTCGTGCAGCGGTAGCTCGTGAGATACAGCACTTCTCTGCTGAGTTAACCGAATATTTGATAACGACTGGCATGACAAGGGACGAAGCTTTCACTCAAGCGGAAGCCTCGGTTATCTTAGTCTTCAACTCAGGGGCAGAAGCATTAGATTTAGATCGACGTCAGCGAGATGAATTGGCTGAACGCTTGATCATGCAATTGCGAATGATGGCCAAAGGAGCTTTTTGGTATCGTAAAGAACGTGAACGTAACCGATTAAAAGGCGGGATTGAATAATGTCGAATGAAAATAATACTGTAAACCGTGGTTCTGAAAGAAAAACACTCGTACTTGCTGTTGTAGCCGGTGTGTGTGGTGATGCATTGTTATCTTGGGTAACAATGAGCGAAGTGGGCTTCTCTATTTTCCCGCTTATCGCTTTAGTTTTGGCTGTACAAGCGCTTTACCAAGAGTACCTAACTAACCAAGTATCTGAAGATATCCCACTAGTAGGTTTAGCTTGTTTCTTCGTGGGTGCATTTGGCCACTCGGCTTTTGTGAAGGCACAACACCCTGATGCTGGCTCAAACTTCTTTGCGATTATTGTCGCGATGTTGCTTCTTGCATGGGTAGGTAAGAAACTCGGCTTTATCGGCAAAACTGCTTAAGCTGATTTAGAAATTAAAAAAACGAGCCAATGGGCTCGTTTTTTTGTATCTGCTGTTTGGCTTAGACCTGAAAGCGATACTTACGCTTTACGCTCTAGGAATACGCCAGCTTCCATGTGGTGCGTGTAAGGGAACTGGTCAAACAGAGCAAAACGAGTGATGTCGTGCGTTTCGCTTAGAATGTCTAGGTTCTCTTTCAATGTCTCAGGGTTACAAGAGATGTACATGATGCGCTCGTAGCCTTGCACCATCTTACAAGTATCAACGTCCATACCTGAACGCGGTGGATCAACAAAGATAGTGTTGCAGTTGTAGCTCTTTAGATCGATGTTTGCTTGCTGTAGGCGGCGGAATTCACGCTTACCTTCCATTGCTACGGTAAAATCTTCCGCAGACATACGAATGATCTGAACATTATCAATCTTGTTCGCCGCAATGTTGTATTGAGCAGATTCTACAGATGGCTTCGCTAGCTCTGTTGCAAGTACACGCTCAAAGTTTTGTGCCAGAGCTAATGAGAAGTTACCGTTACCACAGTAAAGCTCAAGCAAGTCACCTTTGCTGTCTTGAGTACAGTCGACAGCCCATTCCAACATTTTCTCTGCTACTTTGGCGTTTGGTTGAGTAAAGCTGTTCTCTACTTGCTGGTATATATAGCTATCACCATTCACATCTAGCTTTTCAATGACGTAGTCGCGATCCAGTACGATTTTCATCTTACGCGCACGGCCAATCAGGTTTAGGTTAAAGCCTTCATCATTTAATTGCTGCTTAAGCGCTTTAGCATCTTGAATCCACTGTTCACCTAATTGACGGTGGTAAAGCAGTGACACCAAAATCTCACCGCTTAACGTAGAAAGGAAGTCTACTTGGAATAGCTTGTGGCGTAGAGAGTGGTTGCTCTTCATTGCATCCGTTAATAGAGGCATTAGATCGTTGATAAGACGACTAGCCGCAGGAAACTGGTCTACGCGGTATTTTTCTTTGGTCTCTTGATTGAACATGACGTAATACATATCGTCACCTTCATGCCACACGCGGAATTCAGCACGCATGCGGTAGTGTTGTTCTGGAGATTCATACACTTCCAGCTCAGGCACATTGTATTGTGAGAACATTTCAGTAAGACGTTCAGTCTTTTCTGCGAGCTGTTCTTGGTAGCGTTGCGGGTTTACATCTAAATTCGCCATTGTTATGCCTTTTGCTGTCGTGCTTTTAAATCAAGAGCGCAGATTTTATTCAATCACAGGCGCTTGTCCAGTGTTGAGAGCTATTCAATGTAAATCGACCTTGAAAACTATAGCTTATAACTATCTTAGACTAGACAAATGATTCATAGGTTAATACTATCTCCGACAAGCTGGTGCCATTTGGATGTATAGATGGCTGAAGAGGGAATCTGGTGTGAATCCAGAACTGACGCGCAGCGGTAAAAGAGAACGAGTATTCATAAGACACTGCAAATAGCTTTTTGTGGGAAGTCGAATATTAGGTAACCATAAGGGTTGTGCTCTTGAGTCCGAATACCTGCCAGCGGCTAAGCCACACAATGTGGTTTGGTAGGACTTTACGCGATTTAGGATCACAACATGAAGAAATCCCTTTTAGCGGTTGCTGTAGCATCGCTGCTTTCACCTATCTCCAATTTACACGCCCAAGAAGCATCTGCCGACGAAACCATGGTGGTGACGGCTAACCGTTTTGAGCAAGTTGATGGCGCAGTATTAGCGCAAACTGTAGTGGTTACCAAAGAAGACATTTCAAAACTTCAAGCAAATAGCCTTATTGACGTTTTTCGAACGTTGCCAAGCGTTGAAGTTGCTCAATATGGTGGTCGCGGGCAAACAGCCTCGTTCTATGTGCGAGGCGGTAGTTCTTCTCAAGTTCTAGTACTAATGGATGGAACTCGCTTACCAAGAGCTATGATGGGTGGTGTTGATTTTAACTCTTTGCCAGTTAACTCAATTGAACGAATTGAATTCATTCGTGGTGCGCGCGCCTCTATATATGGTTCTGAAGCTATTTCTGGTGTCATCAATATTATTACTAGAGCAGATGTGAATGAGAATGCCGTTAAAGTGTATGGCGGGTATGGCACAAACAATCATTATGTAACCTCCTTAGCTGCTCTGCATAAAATTGATGATAACCAACATATTAAAGCTGTTGTTGGTTATGAAAAGGATGATGGATTTAATGTTAAGCCGATTGAGGGTATCAATGATGGTGATGAGCACGGCTTTGAGTCATACAATTTAAATATTGGCTACCAAAATCAGCTAACCAAGACAGTTAATGCCTTTGTTAATGTTGTGGCTTATGACAACGAAGGTGAGTACGACAATAGCTCGGCAGCTTCTCCTTGGGGGCCTGCTCGACATGAAGAAAAAGTTGGCCGAACTGAATTTCGTTCAATCAATACAAACTTGGCTTACAACGAAGATAACCTCACTTCAACGTTAGATCTTACTTATGCAGAGCAAGACAACTACGATTATATTGTAGGTAAGAGTAAGAAAAGTGGTGGTATCACATCGATTAACCAAATCAATGCTGCTTGGTTGAATTCATACCGAGTAAACGAGCAGTTGGCTTTGGGTGGTGGTTTAGATTACCGACGTGAAGAGTTAGATGAAGGTTATACTGGTTCTAGTTACTATAAACCAGAAGAGAACCCTCGTGAAAACTATGGTGTGAGTGTTATTAGTCAATACACTATAGATGGCTGGACACTTGAAGCAAGTGCTCGAAATGATGAGAACAGCCAATATGGAAACAACACGACGTGGCAAGCAGCGGCGGGTTGGGCATTCCTTGATAATTATGAGCTTAAAGCGAGTCATGGTACTGCATTTAGAGCTCCTACGTTTTTAGACTTATATTACCCAGGTTACGAAGCTCCTAATCTAAAAGCAGAAGACTCTCAAAATACAGAGTTAACACTTGAAGGCACACATTCTTATCTAGATTGGTCTATTACTGGCTTTATCAACAAGATTGATAACATGTTGATGTGGCAGGGTGCTGGCATGACCAATATTGGTGAAGCTGAAATCAAAGGTGTTGAACTGGGTTTAGGTTTTGATACTTCAATCGTTACACACCAGTTTTACTTAGATTGGAAAGATCCAGTAGATAAGTCTAATGGTAAAGAGCAGCAATTAGCATACCGTTCTAAACAAGGCGCTAAATGGAACGCCTTTGCTGAGTTAGGTGATTGGGTTCTGGGCTCTCAGTATCTTTATCAAGGTGAGCGTTTTAATGGTACGACACGATTAGCAAGCTACAGTCTTTGGAATTTTACTGCTGAGTACGCAGTTTCGGCAGATCTTAAGGTGAAAGGGAAACTGAGTAACGCATTCGATGAAGATTATGAAATGTATAGTGGTTACGCGACACCGGGTCGTGAATACTTTGTATCAGCATCTTACCAATTCTAATTTACACCTAAACCGCCTTCGGGCGGTTTTTTCTTATTGGGTATATCAATGAAAAAGAAAGTCGTCATAAGTTGGTCGTCAGGCAAAGACTCTACATTAACCCTAGAACGTCTACTTGAAAGCACCGAGTATGAAGTTGTTGCTCTCTATACTACGTATGTTGGAGATGAGGTCCCTTTCCAAGTCACGCCAATCGAGGTTGTCGGAATGCAGGCTACATTGATCGGTTTGCCTCTAATAACGATTGAGCTGCCGGAGGTGTTCCCAAGTAACGAGATCTATCAAAGTACGATTGTTACGGCGCTTAAAGGATCGGGTTTATCTATTGATGCCGTGGCATTCGGCGATATGTTTCGCAATGGTATTGCTGATTACCGAAGAAGTTATATAGAACCTGCGGGCTGGGAGTGTGTATTTCCTCTACTAGGAGAGAGTAGCCAAACTCTGGCTCAAGAAATCATAAATAGAGGAATCGAAACCTTTCTCGTCACAGTTGATAGCGATGCATTAGACATGAGCTATTGCGGGAAAGAATACACGCCTGAACTAATAGACAGTTTGCCAAGTCACGTCGACCCATGTGGAGAAGATGGTGAGTTCCATACCTTAGTAACGTCAGCGCCATGCTTTAAAGGTAAGCTCAAGATAGAGCTAGAAAATGTAGAGCAGGGTGAGCGCTTTGGGCATCAACGCTACCGAGCTTGCATTATATAGAGTGATGATTGGCGAAAACTAAGTGAAGGGGTATCATTGCTGCGGAACTTCTTACAGGTAATGGTTGTGTCGAAAAGCATACAAAAAAACATATTGGTCTTTGATTCTGGAGTTGGCGGCCTCTCTGTATATAAAGAGATAAGCCAGTTACTACCAAATCACAACTATATCTATGTATTCGATAACGAGGCTTACCCATATGGTGAGCTCGATCAGCAAGTCCTCATTCAGCGAGTCCAAAGTATCGTCGCCAGTTTTGTTGCGAGTCACGCTATTGATATTGTGGTGATAGCTTGTAATACGGCCAGTACGATAGTCCTGCCTGCACTTCGCGCTAATAACCTTATCCCTATTGTCGGTGTTGTCCCGGCAATCAAACCTGCCTCGTTACTGGCTAATAAAGCGGTTGGACTTATTGCAACCCCTGCGACGATTACTCGTGAATACACACACGAGCTCATCAAAAACTTCTCGAGTAATAAAAGAGTCGAGCTTTTAGGTTCTACTCGGCTGGTGGATATGGCCGAAGATAAACTCAGAGGTGAGGCGATTGACCTTGAAGAGTTGCAGCAAATCCTTCAACCGATGATCAATACAATCGATGTGGCCGTTTTAGGATGCACACATTTCCCACTGATCAAATCAGAGATTCAACAAGTCTTAGGTAAGAGTGTTTTATTGGTTGATTCCGGTAAAGCGATTGCGAAGCGAGTTCAAGATTTATTGGATTTGGAAAGTGGTAATAAAGAAAGGGGAGTGCGCGAGGTTTTTTGTAGTGCACTTCCTAAGAAAGAAAGTGCACTAAATAGCATGTTAAAGCAGTTAGGATTTAGCTCAGTTCAGCTTCGTCCGTTTCTGGATGTTTAGGATCATTTGCAACTCGCACTTTTAAAGTTCGTTGCATGTAATCTTTATCGTTAAGTTCTGAAATAGCATGATTCACATCATTGCTAGCCATTACGACAAATCCAAAGCCTCTTCTTTTACCAGTACGTTTGTCTTTCATTAAGCGTACTGCAAATACTTCACCATACTCTGAGAATAATTCACGTACGTGTGATTCATTCGCTTTGTATGGAAGGTTACCTACATAAAGTGTTTTTGTTGATGCCTTAGGTTCTGAATCTGATTTTGAGTCGGTGCTTGAAAAGTTAACAACAAAAGCGGAAGCCAAGACACCAAGGATAAAGGTAATTGCAGGCGATATATCTACCTGAGAGAAAACAATGCCACCTAGAACAGCTAGTGCGACAATTAACAACATCGATTTTTTTGAGTTCATATCGGAATACTACATATTAATAAACGAAATAGACGCATCTACTCTTAACAAAATAGATACATGAATCTTACGTTCATGGTTTCCATTTTGCCAATGTATTGCTGTGATACGTCTCAAATGTTTAGTTTTTATTCGAAAAATGCGGATCTGGTGGCTTTTTAGGCGAACAAAACTTTTATTCAAAAAAGCCCTTGTGCTCTATGTCGATCTCTCTATAATGCCGCCTCACCGACACGGAGTGAGACGAAAGTCACACGGCGAAATCGGTAGAGAAAAAGGAGTTGAAAATAACCCTTGACTCTCTAAGTGGTGCAGGTATAGTACGCACCCCTAGCGACTGAGATGTGAATCACAAAACGCTAGCGCTCTTTAACAATTTAAACCTATCAATCTGTGTGGGCACTCGTTGATGAATATCA
>NZ_JBFSVA010000026.1:0-65617 GCF_041467655.1 Vibrio sp. 10N.247.311.49 | reverse complement strand
CTCGTATCTCGTATCTCGTATCTCGTATCTCGTATCTCGTATCTCGTATCTCGTAGAAGCATAAAAAAGCCCCAACACGAATGTCGAGGCTAAAGTATCTTTATTTATGTTCTAGCTGAGTATCCGCTGCGTGCTACTCTTCGTTGTTTTCAGCAAACTTAGATGGTGACATGCCAAAGTGGTGCTTAAACCTTTGACTGAAATAGGAAGGGTCATTGAACCCCGAATCAAACGCCACATCAGAGATCTTCTCTCCAGCGAGTAAGCGCTCACACGCATGCTCTAGACGTACTTCATTCAAGTGCTCTTTGAAGGTCTTGTTGTAAGCCGATTTAAAGCGTCTCTGTAAGCTTCTCTCAGACATAAACAAATACTTAGCGGCAGTTGCAGTACTGAACTCGGCATCAGCGTAGTTTTCACTCACAAGCTGCGACACTCTGTTCTTCCACTCTTGTTCCGCTGTCAGTTTTTGTTGCTCTGGTGTTGAGGCGGCAAGCTTAATGGTTTCAATCTGTTCAATTGTGCTGGCTTCAAGATTGTCGAGTACTTGATACTCAATTGGCCACGAAAGCTGAACCTTATTTTGAGACTCCGAAACAAAGGCATTAAGCTCACCACCGCTCTGATTCATCAATAGCGGCAGCTTTTCGATGTTAAGGTCGGTCGACTTTCCGGTATTGTCACCCATGCTTGATGCCAGTTTAGGGAAAGGCATCCCATGATCTCGAATGGTCACAACAAGATGCTCCTTAACCTCTTCAACCAGAACCACCATACTCTGCGACTTAAAGTTTCTCTTGATGATGCTCGCAACCAAGCTATTGAAGATAATATCGAGATTAAAATACAGCAACGAAACATATCGTTGTTTTGTTTCGACTTTAATATCCAGTTCAATACCGGCTTTGGTTAAGTCATCCTGCCAAGCTTTGAGTACCACCTCTAAGATTAAAATTATATCGTAACAAACTTGCCCTTCTCCTTGAGGCGTATTACTCAATTGAGCTAAGCCATTTTTCAAGGTTAGAATCGGCGACTTCCCGAGCTCGTCATTCCAATTCGGGAGCATCGCAGCAATATGATTCACTTCAGAAGAGAGTTCATTGGCAGTGTGAGACACAAGCGCATTCTTCACGGATAGCTGCTTTTTAAGCTGTTGATTAGTGGCGAGTAATATCCGGCTTTGGTGCCTCAATTGGTCTGTCTTCAGTGCAACTTGCGCTTTTAAGTGCCGGTTGGCAAAAGTGACATAACGCGAACGCCAAAAGACTAAGATAGTCACAACGCCAATCAGTAATATCAGAGAGCTTGCTGCAGCCCAATTGGTCAGATACCAAGGCTCCGCAATCGAGAAGCTTTGATTGGTTGACACAAAGCGATAATGGGAGTCTTTAACCGGCTTCACTTCAAGTGTGTAATCCCCTGGAAGAAGATGATCGAGCGTTAACAAGCCCCCTTCAAACTCACTCCAAGGTTCATCGTCGCTCAGTCGGTATTCCATCGCAGGTGCGAACGTTGCTGGTAAGATACCTAGCTTAAACCCCATCGATGAACCATAAGGAATCTCATCCAGCTCTGCCGTTTTCCCGCCAAGTGATACCGTTTGTTGGTCGACACTTATCTTACTCAACAAGGCACGGCTATGAGGTGTAGTTGATACCAGTAACTCGTTAGATAACGCGCTGACTACACCATACTTTGAGCCGAAAACAAGCCTCGAAGGTTGGCTATCTTGACTGTAAAAAAGAGCACACGCTCCTGCCGCCAGTTCATTGGTGATCAAACCAAATGGCGAACCTATGTGTTTATGCAGTTGCCCATCCAATCCGTAATAACTGATGCCTTTCGAAGAGCCTAACCAAACACCATTGTCATCGCTTATCAGGCAGTTGGGGCTAATATTGTCTTCAACAAGAGTGATTTCTTGAATAATAGAGCTGTCATCCGGGATTCGATACACGCCATAACTGCTCGCAAACCACTGCGCTCCATCCTTCGCTTTTTCAATATCGACGACTTTGCCAAACCGTTCGCTGGAACGACTAAAGCTAATTCGTTTATCAATGAACGAGTAGAAGCCATGATCCGTTCCTATATAGATGCGACCTAGCAAGCCTACATTGAGAGCGGTGATCTTCGCAGGCAAGAACTTGTCGACTAACCAGTCAGTGCCATAACTCGTCAGTTTCATGGTTTCGATAGATAACGAATAGAGGTTTTGCCCAGAGGTCATCCAAAGAACGTTATCGGCTTGAAGCGCAAGGTTTTCAACACGCACTCCCTCAATTGGCCTTGGTAAATCAAGGGCTTCGGGTTGTAGTGTTTCCGTATTTAGACTGATGATACCTTGTTCGGTCGCTAACCAAATGGAAGAGCCAAAGATCTCAAAATCATTAACAGGGTTAGAGTAAACACGAATTGGGTTCTCTTCACTTTCAGAATCAACCAAGTAGAGCCCCATTGAAGACGCGACCCAAGATAACTGGTCACTGACAGTCAGTACTTTATTGATCACCACACTACTCGAATGCATGCCCATTCCAGTTAGGGGTGTTCTCGAGAAGGTTTTGCTGAACAGTGAGAAGTATCGGATACCGTTGTTTGTCGCAACCCACATACCACCAGCATGATCGTTTATCAACGAATATATTTTCTCACCCGGTAACGAGAAGTCTTGACTAGCGGCTTGTTCGAATCGAGTAATTTGTCCCGTAATAAAGTTGTAGCTAATAAGGCCGTGCTCTGTACCAATCCAATACTGGTCCGAAGTTTCGGCCAACGAGAGAACATGCGACCCTTTAACGATGGTCTCTTTGTCTGGGTTCGCGAGATCAACAATCACAGCACCATTTAAAGTACCGATCACTAACTCACGTCGAGCATTCGAAAAATAAACCGTCTCAATATGGTTTTTGTCTGATGCGGTGACATGGGTAAACTCTTGATTCTCTGAAAGGTAAACGCCAGAACTGGTCGCTAGCACCCACTTTGATAGTACCCACTCAGCGTCGTTAATCGCAATGTCACTGCTGTTATTGTATCGGTACAGTTTAAGTAGAGAGTAGGTGTTGAATTCTAAAGATTGAGTGTTGTAGGTATAGAAATTACTGCCGTCAGTAACCCAAATATAATCGCCTGATGCACCGATATTCGCTATTTCAGCGCCGGGACTTAGGCTAAACGCCAATTCGTTGCCAATTCCAGGGTTATGTCGATAGACCTCATTGTCGAAAAATGTCCAAAACTCATCGTTCAGAAAGGCGACTCTTTCCGAAGAAAATTGCAGTAAGCTTCCCTTGCGAGGGAATAGAGTTCGACCATCGTAAAAGAGTACTTTTCCATGCACATCATGAACCCAGAGCCCACCTCCGGCACCTAAATACAAGTTTTTAGCCGCAAGGAAATTCCCTTGCGCTTGAGCGGGCAAAGGATAGAAAACGGAGGGCGAGGTATTTACCGCTAGAACGCTAAATGAAATGCTCATTAACATGAACATTTTGAAGATAATTCGATACAACTCTTAATCCTGAACAGCAACAACACATGAAATTTTGGGTACCACAACGTCTTATCGTTGCTAAACCAAAAACTGAGTTTTTTTGTGCTTATTATTATCTTTCCATTTTAGCGGAAATTAGAAAAGGAGAAAGGAGGTTTGTTATTTGTTAGGAGGTTTTATCTTAGCGGTCACGAAAATGCCGCAAAAAGCGGCATGATTCATAAATTAACGAGAGCAAAGTAGAGTAAAGAATACTCGTTTATGACTTACTTCTCGTCTAAGCAACTTGTATAGCTATCTGTAAGTTGCTGAAGAAAATCGAAATAGCTTCCACTCTTCACTTCAACTGTTGAACCGATAGGGTCAAGCTGACCTTGTTTTGCGTTACTTCCGCGCGTCACTGATTCAATCACAGCAGGAGTGAATTGAGGCTCAGAAAACACACATTGAACGTTTTCACGTACTATCGTTTTCTTAATAGCGATCAGGCTTTTTGCACCCGGCTTACGCTCTGGGCTCACCGTAAAGTGACCTAAGTTATTTAGCTCAAACTCTTGCTCAAAGTAACCATACGCGTCATGAAAAACGTAGTAACCTTTGTCTTTCACGGGTGCAAGTTGCTCTCGAATAGACTGTTGCTTCTCTTTCAATGCAATCAGGAATGAATCGAGATTCTCTTGGTACGCCATTGCGTTGTCTGGATCAGATTCAATCAACTTAGCTGAGATGTATTTTGCAGCTACTTCAACTTGCTCGATACCTAACCAAAAATGCGGGTCATGGCTACCGTGGTGGTGCCCTTCATGTGCATCGTGGTCATGCTCTTCGTGTCCGAACTCTCGCAAGTTGATTCCGGGAATATCACTGATCTTGATAACATTTTCTTTTGAACCAATCACCTTAGTCAGAAAGGCTTCTAGGTCAGGGCCGAACCAGATGACCATATCGGCACTATGAACTTTTTTGACATCCGATGGCTTAAGCGCATAATCATGCGGCGAAGCATTGCTGTTCATCAACACATCCGGCTCACTAACGCCTTGCGTTAATTCTGTCACAATCATTTGAATTGGTTTAAAGCTTGTTAGAATAGTATTGGCACTTGCGACACTTGGCGCTAAAAGCAAAGTAGCAAGTATAAAAGATGAACGTGACATAATACCTCGATAATAGAAAAGTAGCTTAGGCTTGAGGTAAATGTTACATTATAACATTAGCGAATTGCAAATGAGTTCTATTCATGGATAACTTAATCCAACTAGATTCTGTGAGCGTCGAATTTGACGGTCGAAAAGTTCTAGACAACATCTCTCTAAATTTAGAGCGCGGCAGAATCACCACCCTGATTGGGCCAAACGGTGCAGGAAAGTCGACATTAGTAAAAGTGGTACTGGGTTTACAGACCAAATTTTCAGGCACAATAACAAAAGCTAAAAAACTGAAAATTGGCTATGTACCACAAAAATTAAAGCTCAATGATTCCCTACCGCTCAACGTAGAGCGTTTTCTAAAACTCACTGGCAATTTCAGTCAGCAAGAGATCCTTGAAGCATTGAAGCTTGTTGGTGCTGAACATCTGCAGAAGAGTAACATGCACCAGCTATCCGGCGGAGAAAACCAACGTGTACTCATTGCTCGTTCATTGCTAAGAAGACCAGATCTACTGGTTCTCGATGAACCGGCTCAAGGCGTCGACGTTCAAGGGCAAATAGACCTGTATGACTTGATTGACACCATTCGCCACCGCTTTGGTTGTGCCGTATTTATGGTTTCACACGATCTGCATTTAGTGATGGCAAAAACAGACGATGTTATCTGTTTACACCACCACATCTGTTGCTCAGGCGCACCTGCAGACATCAAACACCATCCTTCGTATATTGCGCTCTTTGGCACCGCGACCCAAGAGACGCTAGCGTTTTATCATCACCAACACGAACATCACCATCATGATCTCGCAGGCCAGCCTGTCGAAGGCGACGTGCATGAATGTTCAAACCATAAACACGGACACCACTAATGCTTGAGTTTCTTCTTCCCTCTATTTTGGCGGGTTTGGGTATTGCACTAATTGCAGGCCCACTAGGTTCATTCGTGGTGTGGCGTAAGATGGCTTACTTTGGTGACACGCTTGCTCACGCTTCTTTGATGGGCTTAGCACTTGGCTTTCTGTTCAACATTAACTTGTATTTCGCGCTGCTGATTTGTTGTTTGATGCTGGCCGTGTTGCTAGTGACTTTACAAAAACAAAAGCTGGTCGCGACCGATACCCTACTCGGTATTTTGGCGCACAGTGCGCTATCACTTGGTTTGGTTGCTGTCAGTTTCTTAGATAACGTTCGTGTTGACCTAATGAGCTACCTATTTGGTGACTTGCTGGCAGTATCTCCAACGGATTTAGTGTTCATCTATGCGGGTGCTGCTGTGATTGGATTAGTACTTGCTATCTTTTGGCGACCACTACTATCAACGACGGTTAACGAAGATCTCGCGGCGGTTGATGGCATCAACATTGATTTAATGCGTCTGATTCTGATGCTATTGGTCGGTATCGTGATTGCTGTCGGTATGAAGTTTGTTGGTGCGTTAATCATGACATCGCTACTGATTATTCCTGCAGCAACGGCAAGGAAGTTCTCGAGCACACCTGAGCAGATGGCCTTCCTTGCATCAATTATTGGCTCTATCGCTGTATTCGGTGGATTAAGCTTGTCTTGGTTCTATGATACGCCTGCTGGCCCGTCTGTGGTTATCAGTGCGGCAGCAATGTTTATGCTATCTCAAATGGTTAGAAGTCGAGCTTAGCACTTAGCAGTACGATCTCGTATCTCGAAAACATAAAAAAAGGCTTGGTCAGTGACCAAGCCTTTTTAATATCGTTTCAATTAACTTCTATCTCAATCGATAAAAGCCAGCTGATTACCAACCCGTGATTTCACGTAGGCCTTTACCGATGTCAGCAAGAGACTTAACAGTCTTAACGCCTGCTGCTTCTAGTGCTGCGAATTTATCTTCAGCAGTACCTTTACCGCCAGAGATGATTGCGCCTGCGTGTCCCATACGTTTGCCCGGAGGAGCAGTAACACCAGCGATGTAAGATACAACTGGCTTAGTTACGTTTGCTTTGATGAAATCAGCCGCTTCTTCTTCCGCAGTACCACCGATTTCACCAATCATTACGATTGCTTCAGTTTCTGGGTCTTCTTGGAAAAGTTTCAAGATATCAATGAAGTTTGAACCTGGGATAGGGTCACCACCGATACCAACACATGTAGACTGACCAAAGCCTTCATCTGTTGTTTGCTTAACTGCTTCGTATGTCAGAGTACCTGAACGAGATACGATACCTACTTTACCCTTCTTGTGGATGTGACCAGGCATGATACCAATCTTACACTCGTCTGGAGTGATAAGACCTGGACAGTTAGGACCGATCATGCGAACGCCAGTTTCTTCTAGCTTCACTTTAACGTCGATCATATCTGTTGTAGGGATACCTTCAGTGATCGTTACGATCAGTTCGATACCTGCATCAATCGCTTCTAGGATTGCATCTTTACAGAAAGGAGCTGGTACGTAGATAACTGTTGCTGTTGCGCCAGTTACTTCTACCGCTTCACGTACTGTGTTGAATACTGGAAGGCCTAGGTGAGTTTGACCACCTTTACCAGGTGAAACACCACCAACCATTTGCGTACCGTATGCGATAGCTTGGTCTGAGTGGAATGTACCTTGACCGCCAGTGAAACCCTGACAGATTACTTTAGTGTCTTTGTTAATTAATACAGACATTATTTAGCCTCCGCAGCAGCAACAACTTTCTGAGCAGCATCTGTTAGAGATTCAGCTGCAATGATATCAACATCAGAATTAGCAAGTACTTCGCGACCTAGGTCTGCGTTTGTACCTTCTAGACGAACAACTACAGGAACTGTTACGCCGACTTCTTTAACTGCACCGATAATACCTTCAGCGATCATGTCACAACGAACGATGCCACCGAAAATGTTTACGAGTACTGCTTTAACATTGTCATCAGAAAGGATGATCTTGAATGCTTCAGCTACACGTTCTTTTGTCGCGCCGCCGCCTACATCAAGGAAGTTTGCTGGCTTGCCGCCGTGTAGGTTTACGATATCCATCGTACCCATCGCAAGGCCTGCACCGTTAACCATACAGCCAACGTTACCATCTAGTGCTACGTAGTTCAGTTCCCACTGTGCTGCGTGTGCTTCGCGCTCATCTTCTTGAGATGGATCGTGCATTTCACGTAGTTTAGGCTGACGGTACATCGCGTTTGAGTCGATGTTGATCTTGCCGTCTAGACAAAGCAGGTTGCCTTCGCCAGTAATTACAAGCGGGTTGATTTCTAGTAGAGCTAGGTCATACTGAGAGAACATTTGGCCAAGACCCATGAAGATCTTAACGAACTGTTTGATTTGATCGCCAACTAGACCAAGTTTGAACGCCAGTTCACGGCCTTGGTAAGCTTGAGGGCCTACTAGAGGATCGATCGCTGATTGGTGAATCAACTCTGGAGTTTCTTCAGCGATTTTCTCAATGTCCACACCGCCTTCAGTTGACGCCATGAATACAATTTTACGCGTTGCGCGGTCAACAACAGCACCTAGGTAAAGTTCGTTAGCAATGTTTGATGCTTCTTCAACTAGGATCTTAGTTACAGGCTGACCATTAGCGTCTGTTTGGTAAGTCACTAGGTTTTTACCTAGCCACTTTTGTGCAAACTCTTTAACGCCTTCTTTGGTGTCATGTAGCTCTACGCCGCCCGCTTTACCGCGGCCACCAGCGTGTACTTGACACTTAACGACTTTCTTGGCTGTACTGATACGACCTGCAGCTTCGAAAGCTTCTTGTGCAGTATCACATGCGAAACCTTCTGGTACAGGCAAACCGAATTCTGCAAACAGCTGTTTGGCTTGGTATTCATGCAAATTCATTTTGATATTCCGTTTATTTTCCCTTAAGGGATTATTATTTCCATAACGACACAGTTTCCTGTGTTACGTCTGTAGGGTCTTCTCAAAACAACTGCTGTCCATTTTCTAATGGCTTTACAGTTCAATTGAAGGCCAGACGTTGAGCAGCCTAGCCTTTGAAACTTTTTACGTCTAGCTAACGGGGTTAACTAGACGTTTTAGCGATACTAAACGTCTAATAGCAGACGTGCAGGATCTTCTAGAAGCTCTTTGATGGTCACTAGGAAGCCAACTGATTCACGGCCATCGATTAGACGGTGGTCGTAAGAAAGCGCTAGGTACATCATTGGTAGAATCTCTACCTTGCCATCAACAGCCATTGGACGGTCTTGGATTTTGTGCATACCCAAAATTGCCGCTTGAGGCGGGTTGATGATTGGCGTAGACATTAGAGAACCAAATACACCACCGTTTGTGATAGTGAAGTTGCCGCCCATCAGTTCATCAACCGTTAGCTTGCCGTCACGACCTTTGATTGCTAGCTCTTTGATGCCTTTTTCGATATCAGCGAAACCTAGTGTGTCACAGTCTTTGAGTACTGGAGTCACTAGACCACGTGGCGTAGATACCGCCATGCTGATGTCGAAGTAGTTGTGGTAAACGATATCTGTACCATCAATAGAAGCGTTCACTTCTGGGAAACGCTTCAGTGCTTCTGTTACTGCTTTCACGTAGAAAGACATGAAGCCAAGACGCGTATCGTGACGTTTCTCGAATTGGTCTTTGTACTGCTTACGAAGGTCCATGATTGGCTTCATGTTCACTTCGTTGAAAGTAGTCAGCATTGCTGTGCTGTTTTTCGCTTCTAGAAGACGGTTTGCAACTGTCTTACGCAGGCGAGTCATAGGCACGCGTTTTTGGCTGCGAGCCGCTGCTGGCGCTTCAACTGCTGGTGCAGATGCTGCTGCCGGAGCCGCTTTCGCTGCTGCTAGGTGTGCGTCGATGTCTTCACGAGTAATACGACCACCAACACCAGTGCCTTTAACGTCAGCTGGTTGTAGGTTGTGCTCAGCAAGCAGGCGACGAACAGCTGGGCTTAGTGCGTCGTTGTTCTCTTCTGTTAGCGCAGCTTTATGGCGCTTATCAGGAGATGCTTCTGTATCTTCAGTGGTGTCTTTCGTTGGTTCACCAGCGACAGCACCCGGCTTGATTTTAGCCAAAAGCTGCTTAGAAAGTACCGTAGCACCCTCTTCTTCGATGATAGCTTCCAGAACACCCGCTTCAGGAGCCGGTACTTCTAGAACTACTTTATCTGTTTCGATATCTACAATGACTTCATCACGTGCAACCGCTTCGCCCGGTTTTTTGTGCCAAGTAGCAACTGTTGCATCAGCCACAGATTCAGGTAAATCTGGAACCAGAATTTCAATTGTCATGTGCGTATTTTCCTTTTACTTCTAGTTCTTAAGTAGGGTCAAAGCGTCGTCAACTAACGCTTTTTGTTGTTTCAAGTGTACTGACATATAGCCAACAGCTGGTGATGCTGATGCAGGACGACCTGCGTATTGAATATCAGCACCTACTGGGATAGCAGCTCGGAAATTATGTTGGCTACTGTACCAAGCACCTTGGTTTTGTGGCTCTTCTTGACACCAAACGTAATCGACTACATTTGTGTATTGTGCGATGGCAGCTCTCACGTCCTCATAAGGGAACGGGTAAAGTTGCTCAATACGTACAATAGCGACATCGTCTTGCTCGTTCTTACGTCTTTGGTCAAGCAGGTCAAAGTAAACCTTACCTGAACAGAACACGACGCGTTTTACGTTCTCAGGAGCCAGATCATCAATTTCTGCGATAGCTGGTTGGAACGTGCCTTCTGCCAAATCTTCAAGAGAAGAAGTACACAGAGGGTGACGAAGCAATGACTTAGGTGACATTACAATCAGTGGACGACGCATTGGTCGAACAACCTGACGGCGAATCATGTGGTAAACCTGTGCCGGTGTTGAAGGAACAACAACCTGCATGTTTTGTTCAGCACATAACTGAAGGTAACGCTCAAGACGTGCAGAAGAGTGCTCTGGGCCTTGGCCTTCATAACCGTGAGGAAGCAGCATAGTTAGACCACATAGACGTGCCCACTTTTGCTCACCTGATGAAATGAATTGGTCGATAACAACTTGTGCACCGTTTGCGAAGTCACCAAATTGAGCTTCCCAAAGGGTTAGACCGCTTGGCTCTGCTGTCGCGTAACCATACTCAAATGCGAGTACCGCTTCTTCAGATAACACAGAGTCAAACACTTGGAATGGCCCTTGTTTATCATGAATGTTCGCAAGAGGAACATACGTGCTTGCATCTGATTGATTGTGCAGTACTGAATGACGGTGGAAGAACGTACCACGACCTGAATCTTGGCCTGAGATACGAATACGCTTACCGTCGTCAACAAGTGTTGCGTATGCCAGAGTTTCAGCCATACCCCAATCGACTTGTTTCTCACCATTCACCATGGCAGTACGATCGTTGTACAGTTTATTTACTCGGCTTTGCAGCTTGTGGCTGTCCGGGTATTGACAAAGTTTGGTACCAAGCTCTTTCAGGCGCTCGATATCAATCTTGTTATCCCACTCGATGTTCCAGTCGTGACCTAGGTAAGGAGACCAGTCTACTGAGTGAAGTGCCATTGGACGCCACTCTTTAACCACAACTTCACCGTGATCAAGTGCATCACGATATTCGTTAACTAGCTGAGTTGCTGTATCAATACCAAACTCACCGCGCTCCATTAGCACGTCAGCGTAAAGCTTACGTGGTGTTGGGTGCTTCTTGATTTTTTGGTACATCAAAGGCTGTGTTGCATTCGGCTCATCGGCTTCATTGTGACCGTGGCGACGGTAACAAACCAAATCAATAACAACATCACGCTTAAACGTATTACGGTAATCCAATGCAAGACGCGCAACAAACGCAACCGCTTCTGGATCATCAGAGTTAACGTGGAAAATCGGAGCCTGAACCATCTTCGCGATATCGGTACAGTACATCGTAGAGCGTGTATCGCGAGGGTTAGACGTTGTAAAACCAACTTGGTTGTTTACAACGATACGAACCGTACCACCTACACAGAAACCACGAGCTTGAGACATGTTAAACGTCTCTTGTACTACACCCTGACCAGCGATAGCTGAGTCACCGTGGATAGTAATTGGAAGTACACGGCTACCATCATTATCACCAAGGCGATCTTGACGTGCACGTACTGAACCGATAACTACCGGGTTTACGATTTCTAAGTGAGATGGGTTAAATGCTAGTGCTAAGTGAACGTTGCCGCCTGGCGTTGCGAAGTCCGCAGAGAAGCCTTGGTGGTATTTCACATCACCAGTACCCCACGTGTCATCGTGCTTGCCCGCAAACTCGTCAAACAGGTCTTGTGGCTTTTTACCAAGCACGTTGACCAACATGTTTAGACGACCACGGTGAGCCATACCAACAACAACTTCACGCATGCCTTGTCCGCCAGCATGACGAATAATTTCTTTCGTCATTGGGATAAGAGCATCACCACCTTCCAACGAGAAGCGTTTTGCGCCTGGGAATTTCGCACCAAGATAGCGCTCAAGACCTTCAGCAGCAGTTAGCTCTTCTAGGAAAGCTTGCTTTTCTTCTTTGTTGAAAGAGGGTTGACCAGATACAGACTCTAAACGTTGTTGGATCCAACGCTTTTGCTCTGTATTTGTCATGTGCATGTATTCAGCACCAATAGAGCCACAATACGTTTGCTTTAGAGATTTGTAGAGATCTTTAAGCACCATCGTCTCTTGGCCAATGGCGTAAGAGCCGACGTTGAACGTCTCATTGAGGTCATCTTCGGTAAGAGTGTGGAAAGAAGGGTCCAGTTCATCAACTGTCGCTCTTTTCCATAAACCTAGGGGGTCTAGATTTGCTGCTTGATGCCCTCGGAATCGATAGGCATTAATAAGTTGCAGAACCTTTACTTGTTTCGCATCGACATCTGGATCACTAACTTGGACACTGTAATGCTTTGTTTCTTGAGCGAGTCGACGGAAGTATTCACGAACACGAGAGTGTGGTTGTTCCACTGTCTCTGAAGCTTGCACAGGCAGTTCTTCAAAAACACTTCTCCATTCGTCACTTACCGAATCTGGGTCACTTAGATACAGTTCATAGAGTTCTTCTACGTACGTTGCATTGGCGCCAGCCAAGTGTGAAGACTCGAGCCATGCCTTCATCACGCCGTTGTGCATATTTTCCCTTAACCAGTAGTTTTCACGTTTGCTGCGGTCTATGCCGAGCTATTAAAAGGCCGCCCCAAAACTTCTAGGGCGGCAATTTTTATATAACTTAAACCGAACGATTCACTAGCATGGTCTTGATGTGACCAATAGCTTTTGTCGGATTTAATCCCTTAGGACAAACACTTACACAATTCATGATGCCATGGCAACGAAAAACGCTAAATGCATCATCAAGATCGGACAAACGTTCGTCTGTCGCTGTATCTCGGCTATCAATTAGCCAACGGTACGCTGCAAGCAGGCCTGCTGGTCCGATGAATTTGTCAGGGTTCCACCAGAATGATGGGCATGACGTTGTACAACATGCACACATGATACATTCGTACAATCCATCTAAATGAGCACGCTCATCAGGGCTTTGTAAGTTTTCACGAGCCGGTGGCACATTGCCATCAGACACTAAGAATGGCTTCACTTTTTCGTAGTTATCGTAGAACTGAGTCATGTCTACAATCAGGTCACGAACAACGGGTAAGCCAGGCAGTGGGCGAATCACAATCTTGTCTTGGCCCGAAAGCGCAGACAATGGCGTGATACACGCTAGGCCATTTTTACCGTTCATGTTCAAACCATCCGAGCCACATACACCTTCACGGCATGAGCGACGGAATGAGATTGTTGGATCTTGCTCTTTCAACAGAATAAGCGCATCCAAAAGCATCATGTCTGAACCTTCATCCACTTCTAGAGTGTATTCCTTCATATAAGGTTTCTGGTCGACATCTGGATTGTAACGATATAAAGAGAAATTCAGTTTCATGGTCATATCTCCTTAGTACGTACGTGCTTTTGGTGGGAACGCTTCACGATGGATAGGTTCCATGTTTACACCACGCTTAGTCATGCTCTCTGACTCTGGGTTGTAAAGTGAGTGGCATAGCCATTGCTCATCATCACGGTCAGGGAAATCGAATCGAGCGTGTGCGCCACGGCTCTCTGTACGGAAATTTGCAGCAACAGCCGTTGCGAATGCCGTTTCCATCAAGTTTTCAAGCTCTAGACACTCGATACGTTGAGTGTTGAACTCTGTAGACTTATCAGATAGGTGTGCATTTTTCAGACGCTCGCGAATCGCTTTTAGCTCTTCTAGGCCTTCAGCCATTGCTTTGCCTTCACGGAATACTGAGAAGTTGTTCTGCATACATTGCTGAAGATCTTTACGGATTTGCGCTGGATCTTCGCCGTCTGTGCTGTTTTCCCAACGGTTGTAACGCTCTAGTGAACGCTCAATGTCAGCTTCAGTTGCAGGTTTCGCTTCGTCTTGCTTCTTCAGTGTCTCACCTAGGTGTAGACCTGTCGCACGACCAAATACCACCAAATCAAGCAGTGAGTTACCACCTAGACGGTTGGCACCATGTACTGATACTGATGCGATTTCACCACAAGCAAAGAGACCTTGGATTTCAACATCGCTGCCGTCTTCGGTTTGCTTAATAGCTTGACCAGAAACTTGTGTTGGAACACCACCCATCATGTAGTGACATGTCGGGATTACTGGGATTGGCTCTTTCACTGGATCAACGTGAGCAAAGGTACGAGAAAGTTCACATACACCAGGAAGACGAGATTCAAGCGTCTCTTTACCTAAGTGATCAAGCTTAAGCTTAATATGTGGACCCCAAGGGCCATCGCAACCACGACCTTCACGAATTTCAACCATCATTGAACGAGCAACAACATCACGACCCGCTAAGTCTTTAGCGTTTGGTGCGTAACGTTCCATGAAGCGTTCGCCGTCTTTATTGAGAAGGTAACCACCTTCACCACGACAACCTTCCGTTACCAATACACCTGCACCAGCGATACCCGTTGGGTGGAACTGCCACATTTCGATGTCTTGCATAGGAACGCCAGCACGAATCGCCATACCAACACCGTCACCAGTATTAATATGTGCATTGGTTGTTGATGCGTAGATACGACCAGCACCTCCGGTAGCAAGGATTGTTGCCTTCGCTTTGAAGTAGCAAACCTCACCGGTTTCCATGCAAAGCGCAGTAGTACCTAAGATTGCACCATCTTCGTTCTTAACAAGATCCAGTGCATACCACTCAGAGAAAACAGTCGTTTTGTGTTTAATGTTTTGTTGGTAAAGCGTGTGAAGCAGAGCGTGACCAGTACGGTCGGCTGCAGCTGCGGTACGAGCCGCTTGCTCACCACCAAAGTTTTTAGATTGACCACCGAAAGGACGCTGGTAAATAGTACCGTTCTCAAAACGAGAGAAAGGTAGGCCCATTTTTTCGAGTTCGATTACCGACTCAGGACCGTTTTTACACATGTATTCGATAGCGTCTTGATCACCGATGTAATCAGAACCTTTTACTGTGTCATACATATGTTGTTCCCAATGGTCTTCATGCGCGTTACCAAGAGCAACAGTGATGCCGCCTTGCGCTGAAACCGTATGAGAACGAGTAGGGAAAACTTTAGAAAGCAATGCACAAGAAAGGCCTTGCTCAGAAATTTGCAGTGCGGCACGCATACCTGCACCACCAGCGCCGATAACTACGGCATCAAACTCACGAACAGGAATAGTCACTTACGCACCCCACAAAATAAACAGACCAGAGAAGAAATATCCAAGAAGAACTGCAACAACACCGACTTGAAGACCAACACGCAGTTTTGCGCATTTGATGTAGTCAGTTAGTACTTGCCATAGGCCGATCCACGCGTGAACCAAAACAGAAGTAAGCGCTAACATGGTGAAGACTTTAGTGAAGGTTCCACCAAAGAATTGCGTCCAAGATGCGTAAGAGATATCACCAGAGAAAGCACAGAAGCTAACTAGGTAGATAGTGTAAAGCGTCATAATGATGGCAGTTGCACGAATCAATAGATAATCGTGGACACCATTACGACCAAAAGTAGAAACGTTGTTTACCATACTAAGATCCCCGCTAGTAGAGACAATACCGCTGTTGCTGCGAATGCAACCTTAGCGCTCTTAGCGCCAGATTCCAGCTCTTCAAAGTGACCAAGGTCCATAAGAAGGTGACGAATACCACCAGCAATGTGGTAAGCCAAAGCGGTTAAAATGCCCCACAGAATAAACTTCACGAAGAAACCATCGACAATGTCGCTAGCTTCGGCAAAGCCTACTGGGGATGAGAGGGAAATGGATAGTAACCAAAGCAGAATTCCAATCGCGACAAAAGTTATCACCCCAGACACACGGTGTAGGATGGAAGCTATTGCTGTGATTGGAAAGTGGATGGTCTGTAAATCTAAATTAACAGGTCTTGTCTTTCTTTCTTTCACGGGCTTGCTCACTCAGCTCCATTGAGCATTATGGTCATTAAATAACCTTATGATATTGTTATGGACAAAATTTGATTGTAAACCTTCAAAATTTAACATTAACTTAACAAATAACTGAAGTTGAGCCTTAGATAATTGTAAAATAATTGTTAACTGCTCGATTAAGAAAGACACCTCACATTTCTTCTTAGCCTTGCATTTATAAGGTTTTAACCAAACTTTTCAGCGTCACTATACGACTGGCAACATTCTAATACAATTGATGTAACAAATAATGCTACACAGACCAGATTTTTAACGAATTTAATGTAAAAAACACTAACAAGTGCACACAAAGCTTCAGAAAAATTGACTTTCCCACGTAAGACCAGTAAAAAAATGGCACATAAACATCCTGGACGGATTAAATAATAAACAAAGGAGATTGTTATGGCGGATAAGAAAGCTACCCTTCACATTGAAGGTCAAGCGCCAATCGAGCTGCCGATTACAGAAGGTGTACTTGGTACTCCAGTGATCGATGTTCGTACACTAGGTTCTAATGGTTTTTTCACTTTTGACCCTGGTTTTCTTGCCACTGCATCCTGTGAGTCTCAAATCACTTTTATTGACGGTGGAAAAGGCATTCTTTTACATCGTGGTTATCCAATCGACCAACTTGCCAATAACGCTGATTACTTAGAAGTATGTTACATACTTCTTTACGGTGAAGCCCCATCTCGAGCTGAGTACGAAAAGTTCAAGACTACCGTGACACGTCACACTATGGTGCACGAGCAAATCGCTAGTTTCTTCCACGGCTTCCGTCGTGACGCTCACCCTATGGCTGTAATGTGTGGTGTTGTAGGCGCTCTAGCGGCGTTCTACCACGACTCACTTGATGTCAACAACGATACACACCGTGAAATTGCGGCATACCGCCTGATTTCAAAAATGCCAACACTGGCTGCAATGTGTTACAAATATTCAATCGGTCAGCCGTTTATCTACCCACGTAACGACCTAGGCTACGCAGAAAACTTCTTACACATGATGTTTGCAAACCCATGTGAAGAGTATGAAGTGAACCCTATCGTTGCTCGTGCAATGGATAAGATTTTCACTCTACATGCTGACCACGAACAGAACGCTTCTACGTCTACAGTGCGTCTTGCTGGTTCATCTGGTGCTAACCCGTTTGCGTGTATCGCAGCAGGTATCGCATCACTTTGGGGCCCAGCTCACGGCGGTGCAAACGAAGCTTGTCTGCGCATGCTTGAAGAGATCGGTAGCGTAGATAACATTGAAGAATACGTTGCGAAAGCAAAAGACAAAGATGACCCATTCCGTTTGATGGGCTTCGGTCACCGTGTTTACAAGAACTACGACCCACGTGCAACAGTAATGCGCGAAGCGTGTCACGAAGTGCTTAAAGAGCTAAACATCCAAGATCCATTACTAGACGTGGCGATGGAACTTGAGCGTATCGCTCTTTCTGATGAGTACTTTGTTTCTAAGAAGCTATACCCGAACGTAGATTTCTACTCAGGTATCATTCTGAAAGCAATCGGTATTCCAGTATCTATGTTTACAGTAATCTTCGCGATGTCTCGTACCATCGGTTGGATTGCTCACTGGAACGAAATGCACAGCGATCCGACGAACCGTATCGGTCGTCCTCGTCAGCTATATACTGGTGAAGAACAACGTGACTTTAAAGCACTTCACGAACGTGAATAGTTGCTATAAATCATAATGTTAAAAGGGGTTGATGTGAGAACATCAACCCCTTTTCTTTTGTACGCTCTCAACTTCGTCATCCTCAAGAATGCGAAGTGAACGAATAAAATAATATCGTCATCCCCAAGAACGAGGGACGAATGAGTTGGGGATCTCCTTAAGCGAGCAGATAAACTATACAGGTTACCTGCTCAATTCTAGAGAACGACGCATACACTCGACTCGTACCCCTTATCTCGCATCTGCTCTTAAACTGGGTTATCGATATCAATAAACTCAACATCCAAGCCATGTTCTTCCGCTAACCATTCACCTAACGCTTTTACACCGTATCGCTCAGTCGCGTGGTGGCCAGCAGCAAAATAATGAATGTCTTGCTCGCGTGCTGAGTAAGTAGTGCGCTCAGAAATTTCACCAGAAATAAAAGCATCAATGCCTTGAGAAGCCGCTAGCTCAATGTAGTCTTGACCACCACCAGTACACCAACCGACGGTCGTTATCATTTTGTCTTGGTTTTCTGGAGCGATATGCAGTGGTTTACGATTTAGAGCTTGATCGATTTTTTCTGCGAATTCAGTACCTGTCATTGGTGTTTTTAATCTACCAAACATAGCAACCGATTGTGGGTGCCCTTCCAAGCCACCTTCTACTTCAATATCAAGCAGTTCAGCGAGTTTGGCGTTGTTACCAAGTTCAGGGTGGATATCAAGCGGCAAGTGATAACCTAAAAGGTTGATGTCATTTTTAATTAGGGTACGAATACGCTTGCCCTTCATGCCACGAATTGCCTCTGACTCACCTTTCCAAAAGAAACCGTGATGAACCAACAAAGCGTCAGCCTCTAGCTCAACCGCTTTATTAATCAAAGCTTGCGAAGCTGTTACACCAGTAACGATTCGCTTCACTTCTGTCGCGCCTTCAACTTGAAGACCATTAGGACAGTAATCTTTAATCTGCTGTGGCTGCAGTTTTTCGTTAAGTAGCTTTTCTAATTGTAAGTTAATCATTTTTCTTTCCAGCTTACCTTTATAATAACGTCGTTATATCAATTTACGGGTAGAATGTCGAAAGCCCCAGGGTTATGTTTATAAAGAGCTAGTTTATGAGGAAGAGATGACAGCACTGCAACGTTTTTACCAATGGGTCATCGACTCACCGCCATTACTAGAAATCAAGCCACCGGTTTCGGATCTCAGTGCATTCTCTAGCAACCATGCCATCGACTCATCACATACTTATGAGGGTAATCCTAGATTAGGTTTCCTCTACCAATATCTATGCGAGCAAGTGATCGCTGCCTCACCGAATTACTCGATAAAGCACGACGAGATTCAGATCAATGTGGAAGGCAGAACTCTCGGTGCAATCGACTTTATTCTTAAAGAAGAGAGCAGCCCAAAGCTGGAACATTGGGAAGTGGCGATTAAGTTTTATCTGCTCCACGAACAAACATGGTTTGGACCCAACTCTCACGACCAATTGGATAAGAAACTCGACAGGATGCTCAGCCACCAACTCGAAATGTCCTCTTCTGCCGCCTTTGTTGAGCAATATCCAGAAATCGATGTCGACTCAAAACACTTACTGATGCAAGGTCGTCTATATACCAACCCTTTCTTAGAGCAAAACATACCGACAAAATGCTTGGGCTATGACATTAACCCAAGCCAAGTAAACGGCTTTTGGTGCTATCAAGATCAGGCTCATTTAATCAGTGAACCACTGTATCCACTCACCAAAGAGCAATGGGCAGCAGGGACGGATGATTTCAGCAGTCAGCCGATCACCGAGTTCGGTGATCGCTTCGTCCATGGGCAAACAAAGTCGGGGCAATTCTGGTTTGTGATGCCACAAAGTTGGCCACACGGTTAGTCGTCTGAGCTAACTCAGTTACCTTTTCCCGCTTATACGTAACTAACACAAACAAAAAGGGTTGATGCTTTCACATCAACCCTTCTTCTATTTACTTAGCAACTCTAGTAATCGAGATTCGATTATAGGCCAGCGGCTGCAAATACTTGGTTAACAATCTCTTGAGCTTCTGCTTCGATTGCTTTCAGGTGCTCTTCACCCTTAAAGCTTTCACAGTAGATCTTGTAGATGTCTTCAGTGCCTGATGGACGCGCAGCAAACCAGCCGTTCTCAGTTGTCACTTTCAAGCCACCAATCGCAGCACCGTTACCTGGAGCGTGTGTTAAGCGTGCAGTAATTGCATCACCAGCCAACGTCTCAGCAGAAACCATCTCTGGAGATAGTTTCTTCAGCACGTCTTTCTGTGCACCATTTGCTACCGCTTGAATACGGTTGTACTTAGATTCACCGTGTTTAGCGGCAAGTTCTTCGTAGTATTCTTGTGGGTTCTTACCTGTCACTGCTGTGATCTCAGCCGCAAGCAAGCAAAGAATCAGGCCGTCTTTATCTGTTGACCAAGGCGTACCGTCTTTACGTAGGAAAGAAGCACCTGCGCTCTCTTCGCCACCAAAACCAAACTGGCCGTTGTATAAGCCATCAACGAACCATTTGAAACCAACTGGCACTTCACAAAGTTCGCGACCTAAGTCAGAAACTACGCGATCGATTAATGCACTTGATACTAGTGTCTTACCAACAGCAACGTCTTTACCCCAACCTTCACGGTTACGGTATAGGTAATCAATACAAACCGCTAAGAAGTGGTTTGGATTCATCAAACCTTTAGGTGTCACGATACCGTGGCGATCGTAATCTGGGTCGTTACCAAATGCTAGAGCGTACTCGTCTTTAAGCGCCAGTAAGCCTGCCATTGCGTATGGAGAAGAACAGTCCATACGAACTACGCCATCTTTATCTAGAGACATGAATTGGAATGAAGGGTCAACCGCTTCACTTACCAGAGTAAGATCTAGATTGTACGCTTTACCAATTTGACGCCAGTAATCAATACCGCTGCCACCCAGTGGATCAACACCAATCTTGATGTTTGCTTTCTGGATCGCTTCCATATCCACGACGTTAACCAAATCAGCGACGTATGGCGCGACTAGGTCAACTTCTTTTACTAGCTCAGACTGTTTAGCCTGTGCGATAGGCGTACGCTTAACACCTTGCATTTGCTCAGCAATGATCACGTTCGCACGGTCTTCAATCGCTTGAGTCAGTTCAGCTTCAGCTGGGCCACCGTGTGTCGGGTTGTATTTAATACCGCCGTCTTGAGGTGGGTTATGTGAAGGCGTGATAACAATGCCGTCGGCTTTTTTGTCATTCACTAGGTTGTGCGTAAGAATCGCGTGCGAGATACCAGGTGTTGGAGTAAAGCCGTTGTTTTCTTGAATAATAACTTCAACACCGTTCGCTACAAGCACTTCGATAACCGTAGAGAACGCAGGCTCAGATAGAGCGTGAGTATCTTTACCTAAGAAAAGAGGGCCAGTTGTACCTTGCTCGGCACGAACTTCAGCAACCGCTTGTGCAATTGCTAGAATGTGGTTTTCGTTAAATGTTGATTTGTCTGCTGTACCGCGGTGACCTGAAGTACCGAAAAGTACTTTATGATCTGGGTTCGTAGCATCCGGTTGCTGTAAGAAATAGTTAGCAACTAAAGCCGGGATATTATGAAGATCTTCCTGCTGAGCTTTCTGCCCAGCACGAGGGTGCATAGCCATTTTTCGACATCCTTATATATAAAATTTTAAAACAAAAAAACCTCATAATATCTTCTTATCCATGGATATTATGAGGTTTAAATCAGATTTCGTTAAATTGAACCTGTTACTTTTTCTATCAATTCTGCTTGGAAATTCATGCGGCTCATAAGCTGCTCAACCATCTGTCTTTTTCGGCTTGTATTGTTATTAGTAATAACCCAAAAAGGACTTTGTGGAATAGCTTTAGGCTTAGTCGTGTTGCCGTTTGCTAGCAACGTCGCTTCGTTATCTGCAAAGTAAACGCGCTTACGGCCTTTTACTTGAGTTGCTTCTGAAAAGCTTAAAGGGTCGATTTTATGCAGTGTTGATAACACAAGCATGAAACGATCAATGGCTTTCTTTAGTGATGCAAACTCATCTGATATTAGTAGTGAGCGCATTTCTTTAACGCCATCGAACTTCTCTGGAGTAAAGCCTACCTCTTTGCTAACAACGATACCTTTTGGCTCAACGATCTCTTCGATCGGAGCCATGCCTTGGCTATCAACCTGTAACAAGCGGCGCAGAATATCTGAAGCGCTTTCGCCAATACGTTCTGTCTGACCCGCAATAAAACGGTATAGGTCCTCATCAACCTCAATTGTTTTCATTCGCTTTTCACAATCTCAATGTTTAAACTCTGGGGGATTATAGCGAGATCCGCGCGGATACTCTACGTCAAACCCACCATGAATAAGATAAAAATGTCAGTACAGCTCAACTATAAAATTGAAGGTGAGGGTCACACCATTGTTTTGATCCATGGGTTATTCGGTAATCTGGACAACCTTGGCTTGCTCGCTAGGGATCTAAAAGCCGATCATCAGGTACTTAGTATCGATCTCCGCAACCACGGTCAATCCTTCCATAGTGACACTCATAACTATCAAGCGATGGCACAAGACGTGGCTCAACTGCTGCATGATCTTAAGTCAGAAGACGTCACTGTGATTGGTCACTCGATGGGTGGCAAAGTAGCGATGGCACTGACACAACATCTTGCGCTGCATAAATTGATTGTCTTGGATATGGCTCCGGTCGCGTACACTCAGAGTCGCCACGACAACGTATTCGCAGGCCTGCAAGCCGTGATAGAAGAAGAGCCGACTTCACGCTCAGATGCACTCAAGGTTCTCGCAAAACATATCGAGATCGATGGCGTTCGCCAGTTTTTAACCAAATCTTTGTTCAAAACAGAGCAAGGCATCATGGAATGGCGCTTCAATGTTGCTTCGTTATTGAGCAACTACCCACATATTATTGGTTGGGAACCGATCGAGAAAACCTCGGTCAAAACCTTGCTCATTAAAGGTGGGGATTCAGATTACCTCACCGCAGAACATCAAGCAGCCGTTCAGCAGCAATTTTCTAACGCAAAAGCGCATGTCATTGCCAACACAGGTCACTGGCTGCATGCTGAAAAACCAGCAGAAGTACTTAGAGCAATTAGAAAATTCATCGCTTAACTGCGCTTTTTCGTGCAGATAAATGAGAGCTGTGTAATTACTGCAGATTAACTTTATCTCACAACAGTGATATAGTGCGCCCAAGCAAAATTGGTATATAAGGTTCCCATGCTTTACGACTACATGAACATCATCGAATCTGTTGGTTTAGATCTCCTGTTTGCCGCGATTTTCTTTTTAATCGGTATGGCAATTAAGGACGTTCTCAAGCAGGGAAATGTTCCTCCATTTGGTCGTCGCATCGTATGGTTAGTACTTTTCCTTGGCTGTGCGGGTTTTATCGCCAAAGGGATAATCCAACTAAGCTGGGAAGGAACTGGGATCTAACGATTCTCTTCCGAACTTTATTACACCGACAACAGACAAAATGAAAGGTAATGATTCTATGGCAAGTGTAGGTCTCTTCTTTGGTAGCGATACAGGTAACACTGAAGCTGTTGCTAAGATGATTCAAAAGCAATTGAGCAAACAGCTCGTTCACGTTCAAGACATTGCAAAAAGCAGCAAAGAAGATATCGATAACTTCGATCTACTGCTGCTTGGTATCCCTACGTGGTACTACGGCGAAGCACAATGTGATTGGGATGACTTTTTCCCAGAGCTAGAAGCTATTGATTTCTCAACTAAGCTTGTTGCTATCTTTGGTTGTGGCGACCAAGAAGATTACGCAGAATACTTCTGTGATGCTATGGGTACTATCCGTGACATCGTTGAAGCGAAAGGCGGTACTATCCTAGGTCACACATCAACTGAAGGCTACGAATTCGAAGCATCGAAAGGTTTAGTTGAAGGCGATGACAGCCAATTCGTTGGTCTATGTATCGATGAAGACCGTCAACCTGAGCTAACTGATGAGCGCGTATCTAACTGGGTTAAACAAATCCACGAAGAGATGTGCCTAGCAGAGCTAGAAGACTAATTCTCTAGTGGTTGTTAATTGTTACAGTTAATAACCATTATGTAGATATGAAAAAACCTCCTTATAGGAGGTTTTTTGCTATTTAAAATCTATTAATTAGCACTCAGCCTCTAATGCTTCATCATCATCTCTAAATTGCGGCTTCTTTCTTACATAGAGGGTGCGTTGAATTTCTGAAACCACATTACCCTGCTTATCTTTCACGTGAATAATAAATTCGGGGAAACACTTTTCACCGAGTTGCGTCTGACGATAGATATCGTCAAGCTGCCCTTGCCTTATCTCAAAATCTGCATACAAGTCCGATTGCCCCGGCTTGATGAAGTTAATGCTCGCTTCTTTATCCCAAACATAATATCGTTCACCTAAAATTCCCATTAACATCAATGAGTAAACGGGATCGGTAAGAGAAAAGATACTGCCGCCATATTGAGTACGATTGGCGTTCTTATTCCACCAGCGTAGCTTAAGTACTGTCTTAACAACCCTAAAGTCAGTGCTAATGTGGGCTATTCGAATACCCGCTCCCCAAAAGGGAGGCCAAATATTAAGAGCAAATTTTACAATGTTGGGTTTATATATTTTTGCGAGTTGCTTATTCATAACAACATTCCATGTTCATATCAGAAACACCGTCACCTTGACTGGTCGTACCTCCACTATAAGTGAGATACTTCCAATTTACAAAACAGATTGTGATGTCAGTAAGTAACCCTTTGAAGTTCGTGGTTTATTGTTATGCCTGACTAAACTATAATGGTATTAATATTGAATTCTGTTAATTGCTGCAGATCATCAACAGGAAAGTATATGTCAGACAATAATCAAGCGCTAAAAGATGCAGGTCTTAAAGTGACCCTTCCACGGCTCAAAATTTTAGAAGTATTACAACAGCCAGACTGCCAACATATTAGTGCTGAAGATTTATATAAGAAGCTGATCGACCTAGGTGAAGAAATCGGTCTTGCAACCGTTTATCGAGTACTTAACCAATTCGATGACGCTGGCATTGTAACTCGTCACCACTTCGAAGGCGGCAAGTCTGTATTTGAACTTTCTACACAGCACCACCACGACCACCTTGTATGTTTAGATTGTGGCGAAGTGATCGAATTCTCTGATGACATCATCGAAGAAAGACAGAAAGAGATTGCTCAGCGTTACAACGTGCAACTAACAAACCACAGTTTGTACTTGTACGGCAAAAGCATTAACGGAGATTGCAAAGGCAATCCAGACGCGCATAAAGCGAAGTAGTAATACAGAACGCTGGCTTAGGCCGGCGTTTTTTATATAGGGCATCATAAAGTATCCATGAAAAGAATCCCGCTAGTTAAGGCTTTTACTTTAATTGAGATGTTGGTTGTTGTAGTGATTATTGCAGTGCTTGCTATTGTTGCCCTTCCCCGTTTTCTTAACATTCAAACCGATGGCCGTATCGCTCTGTTTGACGCTGCTCAATCTCAATTTCAAACTGCGATCACGTTTGCTCACAGTAAATGGCTGGTCAGCGGCGGCGGCAACGCTGAAATGAATGACATGCCAGGTTTTGGGGAAGACGGAGACGGCAATGCTCAATTGGACATAAATGACGTCGGCTACCCACTCGGCGTCGATAAAGGCAACCCTATGGGGCAGCCTTACAACATAGGTCAAGGTGACCAAGGGTGTGTGTCAATATGGAATGCCATTATGACAACCGACCTGACCGCTACTACAGACCCGAACCAGTCCAACAATTTTGATTTTATTACCCGCCGTCAAAACCATAGTTTTGTTGCCAAAGACGATACTCCTCAAAACAAACTCGCGCTTTGCTACTTCATCTACACTGGAGTCGATTTCGACAGCGATCCTGGTAATGCAGGTTATGTTTTCTGGTACAACTCACGCACGGGTGAAGTAACCCAACAAGACCCTAATAATCCCTAAAACTCTGGCTCTAGTGCTTAAAACGCTAGTTGGTCACTAGAAACACCTTGGTAATCAAATTTAAGACACAAAAAAACCGGCTCTAAGCCGGTTTTTTATTGGGTCGTTTTTAACAAACTAAATACTCAAGCATTAAGCTTCAGTTTTACCCCATGTGTCACGTAGACCAACCGTGCGGTTGAAGACTAGTGCATCTGCTTTAGAGTCTTTCGAATCCACACAGAAGTAACCTGTACGTTCAAACTGGTACGCTTGCTCTGCCACACCTTCTGCTAAGCTAGGTTCAACAAAACCATTTAGCGTAACAAGAGATTCAGGGTTTAGCGTTGCAGCGAAGTCATCAGCAGCGGCTGGGTTTGGCACTGTGAATAGACGATCGTACAAACGAATCTCAGCAGGCAGTGCTTTATCAGCAGATACCCAGTGGATAACGCCTTTCACTTTGCGGCCATCTGCAGGGTTCTTACCCAATGTTTCATTGTCGTAAGAACAGAAGATAGTCGTAATGTTGCCTTCTGCATCTTTTTCGATACGTTCAGCTTTGATCACGTAAGCACCACGCAGGCGAACTTCTTTACCTAGAACCAAACGCTTGTACTTTTTGTTTGCTTCTTCACGGAAGTCGTCACGTTCGATCCAAACTTCGCGTGTAAATGGAACTTCACGAGTACCCATTTCTGGCTTGTTCGGGTGGTTTGCAACCGTTAGCGTTTCTACTGTATCTGCTTCGTAGTTTTCGATAACGATCTTAACTGGATCCAGAACAGCCATTGCACGAGGTGCATTTTCGTTCAGATCATCACGGATGCAAGATTCAAGTGAACCGAACTCAATCATGTTCTCTTGCTTAGTTACACCAATACGCTTACAGAATTCACGAATCGAGCTTGAAGTAAAACCACGACGACGTAGGCCAGAAATAGTAGGCATGCGTGGGTCATCCCAACCTTGAACTAGGTTTTCAACCACAAGTTGGTTCAGCTTACGCTTAGACATCACTGTATATTCAAGATTCAGGCGGCTAAACTCGTACTGACGAGGTTGGCAGTCAATCGTGATGTTATCTAGAACCCAATCGTACAAACGACGGTTATCTTGGAATTCAAGCGTACAGATAGAGTGCGTAATACCTTCCAGCGCATCAGAGATACAGTGAGTAAAGTCGTACATTGGGTAAATGCACCACTTGTCAGCCGTTTGATGGTGGTGAGCAAAACGAACACGGTAGATAACAGGATCGCGCATAACCATGAACGAAGAGCTCATGTCGATCTTAGCACGTAGACACGCTTTACCTTCTTCAAAGCCACCGTCACGCATTTTTTCAAACAACGCTAGGTTCTCTTCAGGGCTGCGGTCACGGTATGGGCTCGCTTTACCAGGCTCTTTTAGCGTGCCACGGTACTCACGGATTTGATCAGGACTTAGCTCGTCAACATACGCTAAGCCTTTATTAATTAATTCCACAGCATAAGCATAAAGCGTATCGAAGTAGTTTGATGAGTAACAAATATCACCAGACCATTCGAAGCCTAACCAGCTTACATCATTCTTAATTGACTCAACGTATTCAACGTCTTCTTTTTCAGGGTTTGTATCATCGAAACGAAGATTACATTGTCCCTGGTAGTCCTGAGCAATACCAAAGTTCAAGCAAATAGATTTAGCGTGACCAATGTGCAGGTAGCCATTTGGCTCCGGCGGGAAACGAGTATGCACGCTACTGTGTGTACCATCCGCTAAATCTTTATCAATAATTTGGCGAATGAAATTCGATGGACGAGCCTCAGCTTCACTCATCTATAGCACCTCTATGTATTTAGTATTGTCAGAGAAAGTTATCTTTCGTCCCCAAGAAAACGGTCGCTTATAGCGCCAGTCAAAGATAGAAAGATCATTGTTGCTAATCATCCACAATTCTTAGCCTTTGCACAATAAGAACCGTCCGTTAATTGCGATTATTTCTGCTATTCGATGAAGAATAGAACGAACCGTGTTCGCTGGTCTTAAACTGCAGGCACAAAAAAGCCTCCCGTGTGGGAGGCTTTCAATTTGACACTTACTTAAGAGTAACTTTACGTCTTAATTAAGTACTTCCCTTACTGTGGAAGTTTTACATCAGATAGGTCTTCGCCTGCACCAATAGCTTTCATTTCGCCAGCTACGATTTCAGCTAGTGGGCCTAGGATAACCTGTAGGTTGTTTTCACCTAGTTTAACCACACCTTTAGCACCAAGTTTCTTAAGAACAACTTCATCTGCAACAGAGCGGTCTTTAAGAGTTAGACGTAGACGAGTGATACAAGCGTCGATTGAAGTTAGGTTGTCGTGACCACCTAGAGCTTTCAGGTATTGACGTGCAAGGTCGCCCTTTGGTGCTTCGCCAGCAGGAGCTGCAACAGCTTCGTCATCATCTTCACGACCTGGCGATTTCAAGTTGAAAGCGCGGATTGCGAAAGAGAAAGTGAAGAAGTATAGAGCACCGAAGCCAAGACCGATTAGTAGTAGTACGAATGGTTTAGTTGCTAGACCCCAGTTCAATACGAAGTCGATAAGACCAGCAGAGAAACCGAAACCGTGCAGAGTACCAAACATGTTAGCAACTACTAGAGACAAACCTGTAAATACAGCGTGCATTGCGTATAGAGCAGGAGCTAGGAATACGAACATGAATTCTAGCGGCTCTGTGATACCTGTTAGGAATGAACAGAATGCAACTGAGAATAGTGCGCCACCAACTTGGCTACGTTTTTCAGCAGGAGCAGCTAGGTACATTGCAAGTGCAGCACCTGGTAGACCAAACATCATTACAGGGAAGAAACCGTTCATGAATACGCCAGCACCTTTATCACCACCGAAGAAACGGTGTAGGTCGCCAGATTTAACTGTTTCAGTCACTTCTTTCACAACAGTTGTGATTTCTGGAGTAACAGAGTTAGCGAATGTGAACGTGTGCTCTTGACCAACAACTAGTGTTTTAGCCAGTGCAGGGTCAACACAAAGTTGAGTGATACCAGCGAATGCGCCTTGACCAGCAACGATGATTTCTTGACAAGAGCCCATACCGAACCAGAAGTACGAGTTCAGTACATGGTGTAGACCTACTGGGATAAGTGCACGGTTAAGAGTACCGTAAACAAATTGACCGATAGCGCCAGACGTTGAAACTGCGTGAGCAAGTGCATCTAGACCAGATTGAACAGCAGGCCATACAACACCAAAGATTGCGCCAGCAACTAGAGCAAATAGACCAGCCATAATAGGAACTAGACGTTTGCCAGAGAAGAATGCTAGCCACTCTGGAAGACGAGTCGCGTGGAATGCATTGTAAGAGTGACCTGCGATGATACCTGCAAAGATACCGCCGAAGAATGACATATTTACACTAGCATCGATGTTTGTTGCGGTTGCTGTCAGAACAAAGTAAGCAACTGCACCAGCAAGACCTGCTGCGCCGTTACCGTCTTTAGAAAGACCAATAGCTATACCCAAACCAAACAATAATGGTAGTTGACTGAAGATTGCGTTACCAGCAGATGCCATGAATGCGATATCGAGTAAGTCTGGTTGACCCAGACGTAGCAGCAATGCCGCAATCGGAAGCGTTGCGATTGGTAGCATTAACGCCTTACCAAGCTTCTGCGCATATCCTAGAATATTCACCAGTTGTTTCCCCCTATAGGATTTTTTAGAATTCGTTTGAGAAACTTATTTTAGTCGCTCAATTTAGTCCTATTCAGTGTATTCAATTAATTTTGCTCCGCAAATTAAAACCTTACCATTTGTGATCCTAATCACCAGTTTTTACCAAATCCAGAGGTTTTTGCTAGCGAGATCATAAAACTTATTTTATCATTCAAAAAAATGAACATTTATGGATAAAATCCAAATCTAATCATTAGGCAAAAAGATGGTAACTCCGGGCTTATAGAGCACCGTGAATAATCATTATTGATGGACCTAAATGTATAATAAAAATCAATTGTTCATATGTTTTTCAACAACTTAAATCGCTTCTCATTTTGAAGCCGTTTGCCCATAAAAGATAAATCGTTACGTAAATGATGCTCGCAAACTAAGTCCGCATTTAGGTAACGAACGAATTTAAAAGATCTCACGAAATAAGGATTAGCTGACTATGTACGCGCTAAGTAACTGTAAAATTTACACTGGTAGTGATGTTCTAACCGATCATGCTGTTGTAATTGAAAACGAACTGATCAAAAAAGTCTGTCCTATCTCTGAATTGCCAGAAGGAATCGAGCTTCGCGACCTAGACGGAGCAAACCTAAGCCCAGGTTTCATTGACCTACAACTGAATGGTTGTGGCGGTGTAATGCTTAACGATGAGATCACTGCAGAAACCATGCAGATCATGCACAAAGCAAACCTGAAATCTGGCTGTACTAGCTTCCTACCAACGCTTATCACCTCTTCAGACGAAGATATGCGTGCGGTTATTACGGCAGCTCGTGAATACCATAACCAGTACCAAAACCAATCTTTAGGTCTGCACCTTGAAGGCCCTTACCTAAACGTTGCGAAAAAAGGCATCCATAGCGTCGATCACATTCGTAAATCTGACAACGAAATGATTGAGCTTATCTGTGAGAACCGTGACCTTGTTGCAAAAGTAACATTGGCTCCAGAGCTTAACGACCCTGAACACATCGAACGCCTGCACAAAGCTGGCGTTGTCGTTTCTATCGGCCACACCAACGCAACTTACGCAGAAGCGCGTCAAGGTTTCGAATCTGGTATCACGTTCGCCACTCACCTGTTCAATGCAATGACGCCGATGGTTGGTCGTGAGCCTGGCGTTGTTGGCGCGATTTACGATACTCCTGAGGTTTACGCTGGCATTATTGCCGACGGCTTCCACGTTGATTACGCAAACATCAGAATTGCGCATAAAATCAAGGGAGAAAAGTTGGTATTAGTGACGGATGCCACAGCTCCTGCAGGTGCTGACATGGAATACTTTATTTTTGTCGGTAAGAAAGTATATTACCGTGATGGTAAGTGTGTTGATGAAAACGGCACACTGGGCGGCTCAGCTCTGACTATGATTGAAGCAGTTCAGAATACAGTTGAGCACGCTGGTATCGCTTTAGACGAAGCTCTTCGCATGGCTACGCTATACCCAGCTACGGCTATCGGTGTAGAAAGCAAGCTAGGTCGAATCAAAAAAGGCATGGTTGCAAACCTAGCTGTATTTGACCGAGACTTTAACGTTAAAGCGACTGTTGTTAACGGACAATACGAGCACAATTAAGTATGAATGGCGGACAAATAGGTAACGTAGACTTAGTTAAACAACTAAACAGTGCGGCGGTATACCGACTTATAGACCAACAGGGACCTATCAGTCGTATACAAGTGGCTGATGTAAGCCAACTCGCACCGGCAAGTGTTACAAAAATTACCCGCCAACTTTTAGAGCGCGGCCTAATTAAAGAGGTTGCGCAGCAAGCGTCTACTGGCGGTAGACGCGCTATCTCCCTAACCACAGAAGTAGAGCCTTTTCATTCTGTTGCTGTGCGTTTGGGTCGAGACTACATTCAAATAAGCCTGCATGACCTTGGTGGTCGTGAATTGGCTTTCCAACAGCAAGACCTGAATTATTCAGACCAATCAGACCTTACCCAAGGCTTGGTCAATAACCTCAAAGCTTTCATTGCTGAGCATCAACCAAAGATCGATCAACTGATTGCTATTGGTGTCACGCTTCCAGGCTTGGTTAACCCAACGACCGGTGTTGTTGAGTACATGCCGAATACCGACATCGATAACCTCGCATTAAGCGACATTATTCGCGATACATTCCATGTTGCTTGTTTTGTTGGTAACGATGTTCGTGGAATGGCGCTTGCTGAGCACTACTTCGGTGCAAGTAAAGATAGCCAAGATTCTATTTTGGTCAGTGTTCACCGTGGTACAGGTGCAGGTATTATCGTTAATGGTCAGGTTTTCCTAGGTCATAACCGTAATGTGGGTGAAATTGGTCATATCCAAATTGATCCGCTAGGCGAGCAATGCCAATGTGGTAACTTCGGCTGTCTTGAAACAGTAGCGGCAAACCCAGCTATCGTTGAACGCGTGCAGAAGCTGATTAAACAAGGCTATGAGTCTTCTTTAACAGAGCTTGAGCATATTACGATTCAAGACGTTTGTGACCACGCGATTAATGGTGATGAGCTAGCCAAGCAAAGCTTAGTTCGAGTAGGAAACCAGTTAGGTAAGGCTATCGCGATGACGATTAACTTATTTAACCCTCAAAAAGTTATCATTGCTGGTGATATTACCAAGGCACAAGAGATTGTTTTTCCTGCAATTAAGCGCAATGTAGAGAATCAGTCGTTAACGACTTTCCATAGCGGCCTGCCTATTGTAGCATCACAGATCGATAAACATCCTACGATGGGAGCTTTTGCTATGATTAAGCGCGCCATGCTTAACGGCGTGTTACTGCAGAAGCTTCTCGAAGACTAGAGAAAACAATTCTGATTTTCCGCGGGCCGTGTTTGTATAAACACGGCCCGTTTTTTTAAGCTAGGGAACTACAACAACAAGTTATGGAACTTATATTAATATCCACTGCGTTTATCGCAGGATTTATTGCTTTAAAGTGTCACCTTCCCCCATTAGTTGGTTTTTTGGTTGCAGGCTTTGGGCTTTTTGCCTTTGGCTTTGAAACCAATGACACCATCATTACTTTAGCTGACCTTGGTGTCACGCTGCTTCTATTTACTATCGGCTTAAAGCTCGATATCAAAACCCTACTCTCTAAAGAGATCTGGGCTGGCGCGACAATCCACAACCTTTTGTCCACTCTGTTTTTCGCCGTCGCCCTGTTTGGCTTTAAGTTCTTAGGTATTTCATCGCTAGCTGCCATGTCGGTAGAACAGATCGTTCTGCTCGGTTTTGCTCTTTCATTCTCTAGTACTGTATTTGCGGTTAAGACTCTGCAAGAGAAAGGCGAAATGAATGCGACCTACGGAACGTTAGCGATTGGTATCTTGGTCATGCAGGATATCTTCGCCGTAGTATTCTTAACGGCTTCTACGGGCAAAATACCTGAGTGGTATGCAATTGCTCTGTTTGCCCTACCCTTATTACGCCCACTGTTCTACAAAGTGCTCGATTGGGTTGGTCACGGTGAGATGCTGGTTCTTTCCGGCATCTTCTTCGCATTAGTCGTCGGTGCTGGTTTATTCCATTTGGTTGGTGTGAAACCAGATTTGGGGGCTCTTGTTCTAGGTATGTTACTTGCTGGTCACCCAAAAGCCTCAGAATTATCAAAGTCGCTGTTTAACCTTAAAGAACTTTTCCTTGTCTGTTTCTTCTTGAATATTGGTCTGTCAGAGCAACCAACCATTCAAGGCTTTATGCTCGCAATCTTGTTCTTGCTGATGCTGCCAGTGAAAGGTGTTCTCTACTTCTTGGTACTCAACCGCTTCAAGTTCCGTGTTCGAACGTCTCTACTTGCCTCGCTATCACTGTTTAACTATAGCGAGTTTGGCCTCATCGTTGGTGGTCTCGCCTTCAAGATGGGTTGGATGTCGGGTGATATCTTAGTTGCCGTTGCCATTGCAGTTTCACTGTCTTTTCTAATCGCTGCTCCTTTAAACCGAGCTGGTCATAAGCTTTATCAGCAGTCAGGTAAATGGCTAAAAGAGCATGCGTCAGAAAAGCTTCACCGACGTGATAAGCGAATTGACCCTGGTCGTGCCCAAGTGCTTATTCTAGGTATGGGCCGAATTGGTACCGGTGCTTATGACGAATTACGTACTCGCTATGGCAAGGTCAGCCTAGGTGTAGAAGTGCGTGAAGAAGCCGCGCACAACCACAGAAGCCAAGGCAGAAACGTGATTTCTGGCGACGCGACTGACCCAGATTTCTGGGAGCGAATTCTAGATACAGCAAACGTAAAGCTGGTGATTTTGGCAATGCCTCACCACCAAGGTAATCAAACCGCTTTAGAACAATTAAAGTCACGTAACTTTAAAGGCCAAATTGCGGCTATTGCTGAATATCCCGATCAACTCGAAACACTGAAAGAGAATGGCGTTGATGCGGCATTTAACATTTACAGCGAGGCTGGTAGTGGTTTTGCTCGCCACGTTTGCGAACAGTTAAATCCAAATATCAATAAAATCTAGTATTAGACAGTGTTCAACTAAACCTCTCAAAACTGCCTATTTTTCGCACTTTTGAGAGGTTTTTGTTTAAAAAACCAACCGCAATTAAACATCACACACCAAAAGCACATAAAAATTAGATAATTTCTAACAGAACACCCTTTATATTATTTTTTTGCTCACATCCGGTTGCTTTTTTTAGCCAGAATGGCAAATTGAATGCAGTTGATTTGGAAATTATTTAAAAGGAAGTTCTATGTGTTCAGTATTTGGCATTCTCGACATTAAAAGTGATGCCGCAGCACTTCGCCCTATTGCTTTAGAAATGTCTAAGAAGCTTCGTCACCGTGGTCCAGACTGGTCTGGTATCTATGCTGGTGAAAAAGCAATCCTTGCTCATGAACGTCTTGCTATTGTTGGCTTGAACAGTGGTGCTCAACCACTATACAGTCAAGACAAAAAGCACATTCTTGCAGTAAACGGTGAAATTTATAACCACAAAGAACTTCGTGCACGCTATGAAGATAAGTACCAGTTCCAGACTGATTCTGACTGTGAAGTTATCCTAGCGCTATACCAAGAGATGGGTGCAGACCTTCTAGAAGAGCTTAACGGTATTTTCGCATTCGTTTTATACGACGAAGAGAAAGACGAGTACCTAGTGGGCCGCGACCATATTGGTATCATCCCGCTTTACCAAGGTTACGATGAGCACGGCAACTACTACGTGGCTTCAGAGATGAAAGCATTGGTTGAAGTATGTAAGACGATCAGTGAATTCCCTCCAGGTAGCTTCTACTCTTCGAAAGATGCTGAACCTCAACGCTACTACATCCGCGATTGGAACGAGTACGCTGCGGTACAAGGCAACAGCACAAGCAAAGAAGAACTGACTGAAGCGCTAGAAGCAGCCGTTAAACGTCAACTAATGACTGACGTTCCTTACGGTGTACTTCTATCTGGTGGCCTGGATTCATCAATTACTTCAGCAGTTGCAAAACGCTTTGCGGCAATGCGTATCGAAGATGATGAGCAATCTGAAGCTTGGTGGCCACAACTGCACTCGTTCGCTGTTGGTCTTGAAGGCGCACCAGACCTTATCGCTGCTCGTGAAGTTGCGGACAAGATCGGAACTGTGCACCATGAGATGACTTACACTATTCAGGAAGGCCTAGACGCAATCCGTGACGTTATCTACCATATCGAAACTTACGATGTAACGACGATTCGTGCATCAACGCCAATGTACTTGCTGGCTCGTAAGATCAAAGCGATGGGCATCAAGATGGTACTTTCAGGTGAAGGTGCTGATGAAATCTTTGGTGGTTACCTGTACTTCCATAAAGCGCCAAACGCGAAAGAGTTCCACGAAGAGACAGTACGTAAACTGCTTGCTCTAAGCATGTTCGACTGTGCTCGTGCAAACAAATCGCTAGCGGCATGGGGTGTTGAAGGCCGTGTACCATTCTTGGATAAAGAGTTCATCGATGTCGCAATGCGTCTGAACCCTGAAGATAAGATGTGCGGTGACGGTAAGATGGAGAAACACATCCTGCGTGAGTGTTTTGAAGACTACCTACCAGATTCAATCGCATGGCGTCAAAAAGAGCAGTTCTCTGATGGTGTTGGCTACGATTGGATTGATACATTAAAAGCAACGGCTGAAGCAAAAGTAACGGATCAACAAATGGAAGCTGCTAAGTTCCGTTTCCCTTACAACACGCCAACAACCAAAGAAGGTTATGCTTACCGTGAAATCTTTGAGGAGCTATTCCCTCTAGAATCTGCGGCAGAGTGTGTACCTGGTGGTCCTTCAGTTGCTTGTTCATCAGCGAAAGCGATTGAGTGGGATGAGTCATTCAAAAACTGTGTCGACCCATCAGGCCGTGCAGTACAAGCCGTTCACAACGATGCTTACAACGCTTAGAGCGTTTTGAACAAATCCTAAAGACTAAAAAAGGCGCATTATGCGCCTTTTGTTTTAAGCCTATTTTTATTACTGCAGTTATGCGCGAGCTTGTAGTGCTTCGTTCTCAATACTGATTGGAACGACTTGGCTGATCATTTTCACCAGCATAATCGATCGAGCCTCACCGTCTTTCTGATCGAAAATAGCTTCAACCCCAGCAAATTGGCCACTATGAATCTTAACTACCTGTCCAGATTCAAACTCAACACAACAATCTTCCACTTCGTTACTGCAGCACTTCTCAAACTCTTTAAGTTCAAACACCAAGTCTCCTTGGACCTCGTGCGGCAGTGAACCGAACTTAATAAAGTCCACAACGCCACGTGTTGAACGAACGGTCGTGAAGCTAGGACCTTGCTCATAATCGAAGCGAACAAAGATGTAAGACGGAAACAGCGGTTCTTTGACCTGCTTTTCTTTCCCTCTCACCACCTTTTTGACTTCTATTTGAGGGTAAAAGCACTCTACCCCCTGATTCTCTAAGTGCTGCTGAGCGCGTTTTTGATCACCACGCTTACAGTAAAGCAAATACCAACGTTTCATTTAACTAGCCATTTTATATTTTTAGATATTTTACCACATGCCTAAAACGGTTGAATCGCCATTAATAAAATGAATCGTTGCTAACGAAAAATAATGCGTAGCAGACCAATTTATCAACAAAAAGTTATAGGTGTCGGAGTGGTTAAGCATTGTACAGAGATCATTTAGAGATCAAAAGACTCATTGTTGTAAGCATATGTATACCCCACCTAATGAGCACACCACTCCCTTTAAACTCAAAATGATACACCAGAGCAATGCATCTAAAGATTTTTATTCAACACGACTTTAATAAAGGTTATTAACCAACCAGCTCAAATCTGGAAAATTAGTTTGCAGCACACTTAAAATGGGCAACATTAAAAGTAAAGATGATTAATATCAATACCTTAGCTAAACCAAGTTGTCGTAACCATAAAATACGTCTATTGCAGACTTTTATCCCACTGTGTATACATGAATGACCATAAAATCTTTTAATACCTAAAATTAGTAAAACTTATGCCAAGCAACCACAACATCTTTGGCCACCCTAGAGGCCTATTTCTACTTTTTAGCACAGAGCTATGGGAACGTTTCTCTTACTATGCGATGCGCGCCATCCTTGTCTTATTTTTGACTGACACTACCCTCAACGGTGGACTGGGTTGGTCAACGAAAGACGCACTCGATCTCTACGGTATTTACACCGGTTTAGTCTACATCACACCATTAATTGGTGGCTGGATTGCCGATAACTACCTAGGTCAGCGTAAATCAATTCTGATTGGCGGTGTATTAATGGCACTTGGCCAATTTACACTGGCTCTACCTAACGGCTTCATCGGTTTAGACCAAGTGAACGCTCTGTACCTTGGTTTAGCACTGCTAATCAGTGGTAACGGTATGTTTAAGCCGAACATCTCAACCATGGTTGGCGATCTGTACCAAGAAGGCGATAACCGCCGTGACGGTGCTTTCACCATTTTCTACATGGGCATCAACTTAGGTGCGCTGCTTGGTGGATTAATTTCAGGTGCTGCTGTCGATTCATTCGGTTGGAAAGCAGGTTTCCTAGCCGCTGGTATTGGTATGGTTATTAGCTTGATCATGCAAGTGACAATGGCTCAGTCTTGGTTAGGCAACATCGGTTCTGTACCTGCTGCTGCAAGAGCGAAAGCACTGAACAAATCTAAAGAAAAAGCGCCACTGACCAAAGAAGAGTTCGACAGACTAAAAGTGATTCTTATCATGGGTCTGTTCGTGATTGTATTCTGGGCGGGCTTTGAACAAGCTGGCGGCCTAATGAACATCTACACTCAACAATATACTGACCGTATGATTGGTGGCTTTGAAGTTCCTGCTGCGTGGTTCCAATCTTTGAACCCATTCTTCATCATTACACTTGCTCCAATCATTGCTGCGTTCTGGGTGAAACTGGGTAAGCGTGAACCCAACTCTCCTGTGAAGTTTGCAATGGCATTGTTCTTCTTAGCACTGGGCTTTGTGTGCATGATGGGCGCGGTAATGGAGCAAGGCGGTGACCTAACAGTGAAAACATCAATGCTATGGCTAGTCGGCGCTTTCTTCTTCCATACCCTTGGTGAGCTTTGTCTATCTCCTATTGGCCTGTCGTTGGTCACTAAGTTAGCTCCGCTTCGCCTAGCATCATTGATGATGGGTGCATGGTTTGGCTTCAATGCGGTGGCAAACTACGTGGCAGGCCTGGTTGGTTCTCACGTTGGTGAGCTTGGTGCTATGTCAATCTTCAGTGGTATTGCTATCACAGCAACGGTGAGTGGCATATTACTGCTGCTTTGTGCTGGTAAGCTTGTGTCATGGATGCACGGCGTAGAAACCAACATGACGCTTGAAGCAGAGCCTAAAGCTAAGCAAGCAACAGAGACATCTGCGGCTTAACTCTCAAGCTGTTTCAAAACGAAATATCCTGATCAAAAAGGGCTGCTCAATGAGCAGCCCTTTTGTTATTTGTATTATGCGCCTTAATGCTAACGATAAGTCATAATCAAGGCTCAGCATCTGTTAGCGATACAGCGCCACTAACTCTGCCATCATATCGATGTGCGAATCTCTGTCGTTCAGACACATAATGTAGCTAAAGTCCGAACCACCAGCGTCAATGAAAGTCTCTTTACACTGGTCTGAAATCTCTTCCAACGTTTCCAAACAGTCAACCGAAAAGGCAGGTGCCATAATGTCGATCTTCTTGATGCCTTTACTCGGCAGTGATTCAAGTGTCTCGTCAGTGTATGGCTTCAACCACTCTTCTCGACCAAATCGCGATTGGTATGTCATTGTGATATCGTCCGCTGACAAACCTAACTCTGCCGCAAGCAGCTTTGTTGTCGCTTCACAATGCTGAGGGTAGATATCGCCTTCATCAGCCAGTCGCTTCGGAATACCGTGGAAAGAACACACTAAATGATCGGCTCTGCCATTTTTATCCCAATGACTGCGGACGCTTTCAGCCAATGCTTTGGCATAGCTTGGGTGCGCGTAGTAGTCGCGAATAAAGCGATAGCTCGGGATAACTGGCATCTGCTTAAAGGCTTTGGTTAAACCATCAGAAACCGCCGCTGTGGTTGTACCAGAGTACTGCGGATATAAAGGCAGTACGATGATGTCCTCAACGCCCTGCTCCATCAGTTGCTCAACACCAGTCTTTAGGCTTGGGTTGCCATAGGTCATACCCAGTGCAACAGGCATCTCTAGCTTCTTCTGGAGCTTTTCAGCTTGTCTTTGAGAGTACACAAGCAGTGGTGAGCCTTCATCCATCCAGACAGACTGATACAGCTTAGCAACTTTAGGCGAGCGAATCGGTAAAATCACCCCATGTAATATAGGACACCAAAGCCAACGCGTTAGGTTTACAACTCGCTTGTCGTGTAAGAATTCACTCAAAAATCGACGAACGCCAGCGGGGGTCGCCGAATCTGGAGTTCCTAAGTTCACCAGTAAAACACCCTGCTTTTTATTATTTTCCATAGATACCTGAGACCAATATGTGATTTTCTGGAAAGTAATATACTAATCTGCATAAGTTTAAGATCATTGCGCCTCAATGAAAGTCTGAATAATCACTCTTCATATGAGATACACAACATCCACTCTCAATTGCTAGCCACTGCCATCGGGTCTGAACCGTTCTGAATCATGTGCAATCAAATTATCTAGATTGGTATCGTACTAAAAATTGAAACAAAAAAAGCGACCCTTAAGGTCGCTTCCAATATATCAAATTCTAAAACTGGCTGTTAGCCAATTATGCTAGTGCTTTCTCAAGTTCTGCACTAACTTCAGCAACTTGCTTAGTACCATCAAACTTAAGGTACTGAGTGTTGCCTGTTTCAGCTTCTTTACCGTAGTAAGAGATTAGCGGAGCTGTTTGATCGTGGTATACACCTAGACGTGCACGAACTGTTTCTTCTTTGTCGTCATCACGTACCACTAGGTCTTCACCCGTTACGTCATCTTTACCTTCTTCTTTAGGCGGATTGTACACAGTGTGGTATGTACGACCAGAAGGAAGGTGAGCACGACGACCAGCCATACGCTCAACAATCACATCGTCAGCTACGTCAAATTCAACAACGTAATCAACAGCGATGCCCATTTCTTTTAGGCCATCAGCTTGTGGGATTGTGCGTGGGAAACCGTCTAGTAGGAAACCTTTCTCACAGTCATCTTGAGCGATACGCTCTTTGATAAGACCAAGGATAATTTCATCAGAAACTAGCTGACCAGCGTCGATTACTGATTTTGCTTGCTTACCAAGCTCAGTACCCGCTTTGATAGCAGCACGTAGCATGTCACCAGTTGAAATTTGAGGGATACCAAATTTGTTCATGATGAAGTTAGCTTGAGTACCTTTACCCGCGCCAGGAGCACCTAGAAGAATGATGCGCATGTTTAATCCTCTTATAAAATTATGATTTATACCGAAGCTCACTATCCCTCCATTCTTGCTCATTTTTAGGATGAACAGAAAGCGTTAAGTAACCATTGAGGCTAAGCAAAACTGTGAACAGAAGCAAAACGGTAAGTTTCGGTATAACGTTTAAAAATCATACAACTGGAGATAGTCGCTTCTTAGCCCCAGCTGATTAGGTCGAGCATTCTATCACATTAATATTCAATTTGGCTGAATTTACGACTAAAGAATGCATCGACAACATTTGTTGTGACGATAACGGTGACGTTGACCACGTTAGGTCAATTTTCAACGACGTTCATAAAAAAAGCCCGCATTTGCGAGCTTTTTATTGTAATTGTTGGCTTAACCTAAAGTCGAAAGACTAACGCTTTGTTAGTAGCTCGTTGATTGCACCCAAGAATTGTGACGGATCTTCCATTGAGCCCTTTTCAGCCAGCATCGCTTGACCAAGTAGCAACTCAACCCAACGACTAAACGCTTGCTCGTCTGCTTCGTCAGCCATCTGTTTAACCAGTGCGTGCTCAGGGTTAATCTCGAAGATGTACTTCACTTCCGGTGCCGCTTGACCCGCAGCTTCAAGAAGCTTCGCCATTTGCGTGCCCATTTCGAAGTCGTCAGTCACAACAACCGCAGGTGTTGTTGCTAGCTTGAAGGTCGTACGAACTTCTTTAACACGACCACCTAGGTAAGATTGAGTGCGCTCTACAACAGATTTGAACTCTTCTTCTGTCTCTTTTTGCTTCTCTTTCTCTTCTTCACCTTCAAACTTGCTTAGGTCTAAGCCTGCTTTAGTGATCGATTGGAACTGTTTACCGTCGAAGTCAGTCAGGTAGTTCATTACGTACTCATCAATACGATCGTACATTAGAACCACTTCAATACCTTTAGCTTTGAACTGCTCCAAGTGTGGGCTGTTCTTAGCGGCAGCGTAGCTATCTGCTGTCAGGTAGTAAATCTTATCTTGGCCTTCTTTCATGCGCTCAACGTAAGATTCTAGGCTGATGGTTTGTTCAGCAGAATCCACTTCCGTTGACGAGAAACGAAGTAGACCAGCGATCTTCTCTTTGTTCGCCATATCTTCAGCCGGGCCTTCTTTCAATACTAGGCCGAACTCTTTCCAAAACTCTAGGTACTTATCATTGTCATTCTTCGCCATGCGCTCAAGCATAGTCAGTACACGCTTGGTACATGCGCCACGAAGAGACTGAGTTACCTTGTTGTCTTGCAGGATTTCACGAGACACGTTCAATGGCAGATCGTTTGAGTCAATCAAGCCACGAACGAAACGCATGTAAGATGGCATGAACTGCTCTGCGTCATCCATGATGAATACACGCTGCACGTAAAGTTTCAAGCCACTCTTGTGGTCACGGTTCATCATGTCCCAAGGTGCTTTCGCTGGGATGTAAAGCAGGCTTGTGTAATCGTTCTTACCTTCAACCTTGTTGTGGCTCCAGGTTAGTGGATCAGCAAAGTCGTGAGATACGTGTTTGTAAAACTCTTGGTACTCTTCTTTCTCGATATCAGACTTGTTACGAGTCCAAAGTGCTTGCGCCTTGTTGATCTGTTCCCAATGTTTCTCTTCGGTGTCTTTACCTTCGTCATCTTTCACTGCTGTGAAGATAGAAACAGGAATGCCGATGTGGTCAGAATATTTACCAATCACTTCACGCAGACGCCACTCATTTAAGAACTCTTTACCGTCTTCACGCATGTGCAGAACGATGTCAGTACCACGAGACTCTTTAGTGATGTCTTCGATTGTGTAATCGCCTTCACCTGCAGAGTGCCACTGAACAGCTTCATTGTTCGGCAGGCCAGCTGCACGTGTGCGAACCGTTACCGCGTCTGCGACGATGAATGCAGAATAGAAACCCACACCAAATTGACCAATCAGTTGAGAGTCTTTGCTTTGGTCTTCAGACAGCTTTGAGAAAAAATCTGCAGTGCCTGACTTAGCAATCGTACCTAAATGCTCAATAACGTTGTCGCGGCTCATACCGATACCGTTATCAGAAATGGTTAACGTGTTTGCTTCCGCGTTGAAAGAAAGTTTTACACCTAGATCTGCATCACCTTGGTAAAGGTCACCGTTCGATAGAGCTTGAAAACGGAGCTTATCAGCCGCGTCAGATGCGTTAGAGATCAGCTCACGTAGAAAGATTTCTTTATTTGAATACAGTGAGTGAATCATTAGATGAAGTAGTTGTTTTACTTCAGATTGAAAGCCACGAGTCTCTTTATTTTGCGTTGCCGTTTCGCTCATTTTTACTCCAAAACATCTATACTTTATGTTGAATAATCATAGGGGCGTAACACTTGATGCCACTCTTCTGTTCATTAACATGAGGATGACAAATGTAAATTCAAGGTCAAAAATCATAAAAACACTGTTTTTTTGATCTGTTTTTATTATCCTTGAGTCTGATAAATATAAAAGAACATAAAAGAAGCCATGATTTGGTGAAGAATTAACGGAACTTCACCTGAGATTTGTCTATTTCGCACCCAAAACAATCAAAAATAGAAGAATTCAATGAGCAATATCGGCACAAAGTTTATTCTCGCACAGCGGTTCGTATTCGACCCAAACAGCAATTCACTTGTTGATCAAATGAGCGACGGTGAAGTCGTTCGTCTTGGTAGCAATGAAAGCCGCATTCTCCTGATGCTGTCAGAAAGACCCAATGAAGTTATCACTCGCAATGAATTGCATGAGTATGTTTGGCGAGACCAAGGCTTTGAGGTGGATGACTCAAGCTTAACGCAAGCCGTATCGACTCTGAGAAAGATGCTCAAAGACTCGACTAAATCTCCTGAATTCGTAAAAACAGTACCAAAGCGCGGTTACCAATTTATTGCAACCGTTGAACGCTCTGCACCACTTTCATCAAATGATCAGCCAGCAGCGGCTGAAATTGCAGAAAATGACGTAGAACCTATCTTAACGTTTGCAACGCCTACAATGACCGAAGAAGCAATGACTGAAGCTGTCGAGCCCGAGTCAATTACAAAGTTTCAAGAAACCAAAGTTGAAGTGGAACCAGCAACAACACCAACTGCTACCCCGGTTAAAGGCACCAATAAGTGGTTAGCGTTTTCGTTATTGCTTGCGGCTTTCATCATGCCAATTCTGGTTTTAACGTTTACTAACCCCGCAGAATCCGAGTTCAGAACATTGACTGAAGTGGATGGTGTAAAGATTCAAACCCCAATCAATCATCCTGATCTCAGTAGTTGGCTCCCTGCGATAGAGAAGTGTGTATTGCGCTACAACACTAATCACACTGGCATGCTGAAACCGACTGAGGTGATTGCAACAGGTGGACAAACCAACAACCTTGCCCTCAACTACATTCACCCGCAAGATTACTCTAGCGAAAATGTAACCCTAAGAATTTACGCAAACCAGTCGGATGTAAACGACATTTGTAACGGTGGTCAGTAACATGAAATTAAAAGTATCGATTATTTTACTGGTTCTATCTGCATTCTTAAGTGGTTGGTTATATTGGGGCAGCGACGCAAAAGTAGAGCGCTTGCTCACTCAGCATGAGTGGCAATCGAAAATGGTGACTCTGATTAGCGACAACAAGCAAGCTGATGCAATCGGCCCGCTGCGTAGAGTTGAACTATCATCGAATGCGAAATACCTACCAAATGGTACGTACCTGAGAATGTCAGTGGTTAGGCTGTACAGCACTCAAACTGCACCTGCGAATGTGATCAACATATCAGAAACAGGTCAGTGGGATATTAACGATAACTACTTACTGGTTTCGCCAACGGAGTTTAAAGATGTGACCTCGGCTCAGCGCCAAGACTTTTCAGAAGAACAGCTAGAGCTGATCACTCAAGTCATTAAGATGGACGCAGAGCAAAGCCGCCGCATAGATATTGTTAACCCGAAGGCACTGCTACTGACTAGCTTAAATCATGGTTCTACCGTATTGTTTTCAAACTAAGATTGGATCGCTATTTACTGTTTATGAATTTACTGTTTATGAATAGCTGAATACCATGAAACGGTAAACCAATAGAAAAAAGGGGCATGAAGCCCCTTTTTTGTTAGCCGTTGGTATCAAATTACGGATGTAGCATTTTAAGGATTAACCATGAAAACGGAACAACCTAATCTGGCGCCAGCGAAAGAGACAGCAACAAAAGCCACAATCGCGATACACTATTGCCGTCAATGCAATTGGATGCTTCGCTCTAGTTGGTTATGCCAAGAGCTACTGCATACCTTCAGCGAAGAAATTGAACAAGTGAGCTTACACCCAGACACAGGAGGCAGGTTCGAAATCTTTTGTAATGGTGTGCAGATTTGGGAAAGAAAAGCAGATGACGGTTTTCCAGAGGCGAAAGTTCTGAAGCAAAGAGTACGAAACATCATTGCTCCAGACAGAGATCTCGGCCACGTGGACTCAAAATAAGCCTTTCACAGCCGATCCAATGATTTAAAGCTGACCACTCACGAGAACATCACCTTCAAGGCTAATGACTTTGAAGGTATTGTTTTCATAGATGCCATAGCTTGCCGCGTGTCCCTCTCGTGGGAATGTCACCGAGCTAGGGTTAAAGATAAAGATGTCATCTTGGTATTCGGCGACAGGAATATGGGTATGACCGTGTGCAATGATATCGCCCGCCTTCAACGCAGGGCGTTTATTGGTGTTGTACAAATGGCCATGCGTTAGGAAGATACGCTGGCCTGATTCTAATAGCACCCACGAGTAATCCATCATCATTGGAAAAGACAACAACATCTGATCCACTTCGCTATCGCAGTTACCACGAACGGCAATGATCTCTTGAGAAAACGCATTCAACTTATCTGCAACCGCCGGCGGGTTGTATCCTTCTGGAATCGGATTTCTTGGTCCATGATTCAGAATGTCACCCAATAGAACTAAATATTGCGCACCAGATGCTTGGTAGAGTTCTAATACCTTTTCTGTTGCTGGCAGCGAACCGTGTAGGTCTGAAGCAAAAAATAATTTCACACGTACTTCTCCATAAAATTTATGAGCCTATTGTACGTATCTAAATGCTACACGTCATCTCTCGCCATACCATTGATCACGATATTATTGTAACTAACCATACCGACTATCTTGTTATCACGAACTACTGGCGCACGACTGATACCAAAGCGTTCAAACAGGCGAGCGCAATACTTTACGTTCATCTCAGCAGACACGCTTAGCGCTGGCTTGGTCATGATCTCATAAACATTGGTTCGCTTTGGAGATCGGTTCTTAGCCAGTACTTTCTTGGCAATGTCATTCATCAATACGATACCGTATTCGTCATCTTCGTGGCGTTTATCGACAATGATTGCCTTCACTTTGTGCTTTTTAGCCATCTCTATCGCTTCTAACACCGTGGTTAGCCCATCGATAATCACATACGTATTGGCCATGACATCGCCTACTCGGATCTTTTCACTGGTACTCATAGCTCATCCTCCACAACCTTTGTTAACGTCTCGACTTGATGCGCAACCCCGACTGCGTCTTCGATATCGATCTGCACCGCTATACCTTGTCCTGACTCCTGGTCAAACTCGCCGACTTCGCCAATAGTTTCAAGAATATGCCTAGCTAAGTGTTCCTCAACCACAAACAGCAACACATCTTTTTGCACCTCTAACGTTAAGCCGAAGAAGGTGGTTTTTTGGTTTAAGCCTTGCCCTCTGGCGTTATTAATCACCGTTGCTCCAGTCGCGCCCGCATCACGCGCGGCATCGAGCACAGTGTCGGTCTTGCTCTCTTCTACAAACGCTAGGATAAGTTTAAAGCGCATCTTTGCTCTCCTTAGAGGTATGTAAACGGTTTAACCATTGTGTTATTTGGGCATAGCCCATCACTGAAATGATGGGAAATAAGCTGGCAAAGGCGATCAATCCAAAGCCATCAATGACAGGATTTCTTCCTGGTACGGTTGAAGCAAGTCCAAGCCCGAGCGCCGTCACTAAAGGGACTGTCACCGTTGATGTAGTGACGCCACCCGAATCGTAGGCTAATGGGATAATGAGTTTTGGGGCGTAAAAGGTTTGAATGACCACGACGACATAACCAAAAATGATGTAGTAATGGATCGGGTCACCCGCAACGATACGGTAGCTGCCCAGAGAGATACCGATAGCAACGCCCAATGCCACGGCGATCCTCAGCCCATTGACGCTGATACTGCCACCGGAAACTTGGTTCGCCTTAATCGCTACAGCTATCAAAGAAGGCTCGGCTATCGTGGTGCTGAAACCAATACAAAACGCAAACAGGTAAACCCAGTAATAATCAAACCAAACCAAAGCAAGACCAGAACTGATCTTAAACTCAGTCAAAAAGCTTGGCTCGGTGAGTTGCATTGCCATCGTCTCCCCTAGAGGGAATAACGCGAGCTCCAATCCCATCAAAAAGAGTGATAAGCCAAGAATGACGTAGAAGAAACCGATCAGCACTTTGGCTAGGTTATTGACTGGCTTTCGTAATACCGCCAACTGAAAACCGAAGATGATGATCGCAATCGGGATCACATCCATCACAGTGCCGAGAAAGGTGTCGATAAATTGTTGAACACTGATCATGTCACCACCATCCCGTACACCATGACAAACATCATCGGCAGCAACGAAGCAAACGCGATCAACCCAAAACCATCTATCATCGGATTACGCCCTTTAATTGCCGAGGCTAAACCCACCCCTAACGCAGTTACTAATGGGACGGTGATCGTCGATGTCGTTACTCCACCAGAGTCATACGCAATTCCAATGATGTTTTCCGGAGCAAATGCAGTGAGCACGACCACTCCAATATATCCACCGATGATCATGTACTGGATTGGCCAACCTTTTAAGATTCTCAGCACACCGAGTAAAATAGCGATACCGACTGACAGTGCCACAGTAAAGCGCAGGCCATTGGCATACTGCTCCATTTCATCTAACGTATTGGGGATTACACCTCCCTCAGCTGCCACTTCTGCGGCTTCGGCAGCGACTGCGGTTAACGCTGGCTCGGCTATGGTGGTACCAAAACCCAAACAAAAAGCGAAGATCAATAACCAGAACACACTCCCCTTTCTGGCAAATGCTTGAGCCATCGATTCGCCAATTGGAAACAACCCCATTTCAAGGCCAAAGATAAAGAAAGTGAGTCCAAAAACGACGAGCACTAAGCCAGTCAGAATAGATAAAAGATGAGGAAGTGGCTCTTGTAAGACAGCAAGCTGGAAGAAAGCGATTACCGCCACGATTGGCAATAGATCCCTCAGGCTACCTAACATGGATCGAAACAAAGCAAGCACCGCCGTCATCGCAATTCCTTGTCGCTGATTATGAATTAATAATAATCATGGCAAATCCTTATCATTGCTTATGTGACAAATATTACGCAGTTGGTAACATATCCGAGTAAAGTGCATAAGTGTGATGACGGTACACATCCTGACTTGATGAATTTAATTTCACTCCTTTGTAAATTGAAAAAGGCGTAATTTGGGCATCACACGATTGAAACCTTATGATCGTTATAGTGATTTTTTCGTATTGATTGGCGACTAAAAACAAGCCATGTCTATAATTATGTTTAATAGGGAGATTGGTATGAAGATATTGTTAACGGGTGGTACTGGATTTATTGGCTCTGAATTGGTCAAGAGTTGGAACACTGACGACGTGACATTGCTGACGCGGAGTCCTGAAAATGCGAAGCAAAACCTAAATCACCTCAACCAGAACAACCTTCATTACATTCAATCCCTTGATGAGCTCAGTGATCTCAATGACTTTGATGTGGTGGTCAACCTCGCGGGTGAACCGATTGCCGATAAGCGTTGGAGTACAGAGCAAAAAGAGAGGATCTGTAACAGTCGCTGGCACATCACTGAAAAGCTGGTCGAATTAATTCATGCCAGTAACAACCCGCCACACGCTTTTATTAGCGGTTCAGCCGTCGGCTACTATGGCGATCAACAGCAGCACCCATTTGACGAGTCACTGCAAGTAGAAGATGAAAGCTTTCCTCATAAAGTCTGTGCCCACTGGGAAGAGATAGCCAAGAGAGCACAATCAGAAAGCACACGCGTGATACTACTGCGAACAGGGGTTGTACTTGGCGAGAATGGCGGCGCACTCAAGAAGATGCTATTGCCTTATAAACTCGGCGTCGGTGGTCCAATAGGTTCAGGTGAGCAGTACATGCCATGGATTCACATTCTCGATATGGTGAGAGCCATCAATCACTTGTTGTCACTCCCCCACGCTCAAGGGGAATTCAATATGTGTGCCCCTCACCCTGTGACCAACAAACTGTTCAGCAGCACGTTAGCGAAACAATTAGGCCGACCGCATTTCTTATTCACGCCGAAATGGGCAATGTCGATTCTCATGGGGGAATCATCTTGTTTGCTATTTGACAGCATTCGCTCCAAGCCGAAGAAACTCACTGAGATGGGATTCATCTTTAGTTACTCAAGAATCGAGCCAGCACTAAAAAACTTGTTACAACATCAAGACTAATTCTTTACCCTAGAGCGATAGAGACTCTAATAAAGGATTAAGTGTGAACAAGTCGATTCTGATTACCGGTTGCTCAACAGGTATTGGCTATACATGTGCTCATGCACTTCAAAAGCGTGGTTTTCATGTCATTGCATCTTGTCGTGATCCACAAGATGTTCAACGCCTTCAAGATGAAGGCCTCACCTGTATTCAATTAGATCTTTCCAACCAAGAAAGTATTGAGCATGGCGCCAAGCTTGCTATTGATCTCGCACCTAATGGATTGTATGGATTATTCAATAACGGTGCTTACGGTCAAGCAGGGGCACTAGAAGACTTACCGACCCAAGGACTCAGAGAACAATTCGAAACCAACTTCTTTGGTTGGCATCATCTCGTCTGTCAGATCCTTCCGCACATGCGCGAGCGTGGCGAAGGTCGAATCGTACAAAACAGTTCCGTATTAGGTTTTGCAGCCATGAAGTATCGTGGTGCTTATAATGCTTCTAAATTCGCGATTGAGGGTTGGACAGATACCTTACGATTAGAACTGCATGGCAGCGGTATACAGATCTCATTACTGCAACCAGGGCCAATTGAGACTCAATTTAGAACCAATGCCTTGAAAGCGTTCAATAAATGGATCAACATTTCTGGCAGCGCCCACCAAGACGCTTACCAACAACAAAAAGATCGACTCGAAAAAGAATCATCGAATAACGCTTTTGTCCTGCCTCCAGAAAGTTGTATTGAGCCGGTATTCCATGCTCTCACCGCCGACAAACCCAAGCTAAGATACCGAGTTACGACCCCGACTAAAGTGTTCGCGGTATTGAAAAGGATTCTACCGAGTCGCTTGCTAGACCCTATTTTGAGAAAAGCTGCATAAATTACTAACTTTGAATGCAGAGTCGCAAACTTTAATGTAACGATGTAATTTTTCCGTAACAATAAGATGTCATGATTATCCTATCCCATCAGTTATTCCCAATTGATGGTTCTACTCTGGAAATCTCATGACTTTAAACCGCCTTAATTGGGTAGGTGTGGGTCTGGCAATTACGCTGTTTATACTGTTTTGAGTATCTCACGCAACGCCTCACTGACTACCTCGATGATAACGCTATGCCTTCCATGTTGAGATAACAACTCTATCAACATCGAAGCATAGCGTTTTTCTATTTTTGGTTCTTTTTATCCGAGATAACCGAGTTAGATCTTGAAGTTACCGACTAACCCCCCCATATTTGCAACGTATCCACAAAACAAACCTCAAGGAACGTAAATGCAATCTCCGCATATTGTTGAACTTAATGAGCAGAACTTTCGTCAAGTATTAGAAGGTTCGATGCAGACCCCTGTACTCATCCATTTTGGGGCACCAATGAGCCAAGAGAGCGCCCAAGTCATTCCTGAACTGCAAACTTTAACTCAGCAATACAACGGTGCCTTCACCTTAGCCCTGCTCAATTGCGAACAAGAGCAAGCTATTGCTAGCCAGTTTGGTGTTCAAGCACTGCCCACTATTGCACTGTTTGTTAATGGTCAGCCAGTCGATGGGCTCGGTGGCCCTCAAAGCATAGAAGCTATTGTCGATATGCTCAGCAAACACCTTCCTAGCCAAGATGAACTTGCTTTGCGTCAGGCTCTTGAGCAAATGCAAGCTGGCGAGCACACACAGGCACTAGCAGCAATGCAGCAACTTCCAGCAGAGCTGACGAATAAAGGTGAAGTAAAACTGGCGATCGCAGAGTGTTTGTTAGAAACGCAACAATTTGACCTTGCTGAAACTCAGCTAGCAACTATCCCTCTTGAGTACCAAGACAACTACTACAAAGGCTTAGTTGCAAAGCTTAAACTTCATAAACAAGCAGCAGACAGCCCTGAAATACAAGCATTAGAAGCAGCTCTTCAGCAAAATCCGAGCGACGCTAAAACAGCATCTGAATTAGCATTGCAATATCACCAAGTGAACCGCAGTGAAGAAGCTATGGATCTATTATGGTCTTTCCTAGCCAAAGATCTTAATGCTCTCGATGGTGACATGAAGAAAGAGTTCATGGACATCTTGAGTGCGCTTGGACAAGGTAACCCAGTTGCCAGTAAGTACCGTCGACAACTGTACTCTCTGCTTTACTAGTTAAACCTAAAAAGCCGTAGATTAAACATCGAAAATTGACAATTCAATCAATTAGTTTATCGCATAATAGAATGTAAAATGGGCCATAAAATCAATATTTTATGGCCCATTTCTCGTTTATAAATTTGCTCAGAATTTAAATATGAGCCAGTATCAATACTGAACTATCAAAAACTCAAACTTGCAAAGGATTTTGTATGCCTATTGATACCTTGATTACTATCGGCGTCTTTACTGCCGTCGCACTGTTATTTATCTTCGCTGGCGTAAAAACCGTTCCACAAGGCAACAACTGGACCGTTGAACGCTTCGGGCGATACACACACACCCTTAAACCGGGTCTTAACTTAATCATTCCATTTATTGATAAAGTTGGACAGCGCATCAGCATGATGGAGCGTGTTCTCGACATCCCAGCACAAGAAGTCATCTCCAAAGATAATGCTAATGTCATGATTGATGCTGTCTGCTTCGTACAAGTTATCGATGCACCGAAAGCGGCTTATGAAGTCAATGACCTTGAGCATGCGATCCGTAATTTAACCCTCACCAATATCCGTACTGTACTTGGCTCTATGGAGCTGGATGAAATGCTTAGCCAGCGTGACATGATCAATACCAAGCTGCTAAATATCGTGGATGAAGCAACCAACCCATGGGGCGTAAAAGTTACTCGCATCGAGATCAAAGATGTACAGCCACCAGCCGATCTGACCGCTGCGATGAATGCCCAGATGAAAGCCGAGCGTAATAAACGTGCTGATATCTTAGAAGCAGAAGGTGTACGACAAGCTGAGATCTTGAAAGCAGAAGGCCACAAGCAATCAGAGATCCTGAAAGCAGAAGGTGAGAAGCAAGCGGCAATATTGCAAGCAGAAGCCCGTGAGCGTGCCGCAGAAGCAGAAGCTAAAGCGACAGAAATGGTATCAACGGCAATTGCTCAAGGTGACATGCAAGCGGTCAATTACTTCATTGCACAAGGCTACACCGACGCACTGAAATCAATTGGTCAAGCAGAAAACGGCAAGATCATCATGCTACCACTCGAAGCAACTGGCCTTATGGGTTCTGTAGCGGGTATCGCGGAGATGTTTGCACATAAGAATGACAAAGGTAGTAAGGACTAACTTATGGTCGAATTACTAGAACAAGTAAACCACTGGCATTGGTTAGCGTTTGGTCTAGCATTGTTAGCGCTTGAGCTAATTGGAACCGCTGGTTACTTTTTATGGATAGGCATATCTGCCATGCTGGTCGGTGCCCTATTAGGAGCATTACCAATTGGTTGGCAGATGCAATGGCTGTCCTTTGCTAGCTTCTCTCTTATTACCACTTGGTTGTGGTGGAGAAGACAACTCTCGAATGACAAGCAATCGGATGCAGGGCGAGAGTTAAACCAAAGAGAAAAGCAATTGGTAGGTCAAACCGTTATTTTAAGTGAAGACGTAAAGAAAGGTAGCTGTCGAATTAAGTTCGGTGACTCTTCTTGGTCAGCAAAGGCCAGTCAAGATATTCCATCTGGAACCGAAATTAAGATTGTCGCTTTAGACGGAATCGTTCTAATAATAGAACCTTTATAAACAAGAGCTATATGAAGCCTGCATTTTCAATAAATGCAGGCTTTTTCTATTTTTGAACCTTAATAATATTCGAATTATCATTGCGATAGATTGAATTGAAAAAAAAATAAGTTCTTATTTCGTAAAGCTAAAAAGTTTGATTGAGCTAAAAAGGTATAAGAAAGCCAGATTTCTTACCCAATATATATATGAATAGTTAACCTTACTCTCGCTTATTTATAATTATTAAAAATGTTAAGTCCGTCCAATTTTTGAAATTTTCTTTTCCTTGTCCATACTTTCAATTATCTCAATTAGAGATAAACCTAATGGAGTTTGTATGAGACATTTTTTAATAATTCTAACGGCTATTTTCAGCTTGTCATTTGGAAGCGCTCTAGCGAGCAGTCAGTCTCCTGGTAACGGAAACATGGGGCCTATCGTTAAGTGTTCAGATGGTAACGCAGTCACTCATGTACCACTGTTGATCTGTAAACATTACGGCGGAAAGGTGCTGTGATAGGTGCTGTGATAGGTGATTAAAGTCAGGCTAGTAATGAAATTGCTGCCTGACGATTATTTAGAACTGGAATAACCTAACTGCGGCCAGATAGATTATTCAAGATAGGACATTCCGTTGAAGTATCTCCAGGGCAGTCATGTACCCAAGATTGTAGCTGCACCTTCATCTTGTTTAACTCCGCAAGCTTCAACTCTATTTCATCTAACTTCTGAGTAGCCTTCTTCTTTACTTCGTAGCTTTGTCTGTTGGGATTCATTGCCAACTCAACCAGTGACTTACACTCATCGAGAGTGAAACCAACCATTTTAGCTCTCAAAACGAACTCTAACTGTTCGATATGAATCTCGCCATATTGCCTGTAACCATTTTCTGATCGGTGCGGTGGGCTCATCATGCCTTTACTTTCGTAAAAACGAATGGATTTCGCTGTTGTACCAACACGCTTCGCTACTTCACCAATATTCACAATCTTACCTGTAAGCCTAAAATGAAAAACCGCAGTACTGCTGTTATACAATACTGCGGTTGAAAAACATAGCTAGAGACTTACGTTAGAAGCCTACTCTTGCTCTAATAGCCAAATCATAGTTTGAGATTTTTCTTCGCTGTTTAGCTTATTGAACCAATATGAAACCATTTCGATTTCTTTTGAGCCTTCTAGTGATGTTGGGGTAGCGTTTTTACGATTCTTGAATGCCCAATCAGTCACAGCAGCTTGCTCTTCTTTTGTCGCTTGACCATACCAGTAATTAACCATCTCTTGAGCTTGAGACGCTTTTGGTTCTTCAGCAACTACAGCCGCAACAGGTACCGCAACCGGAGCAACAGCGATAGCCGTATGATTATTTGCACCGTTATAAATTGTGTCGATATACGCTTTCGGCACAATGAAAGTTGTACTCATCACTGAGTTTTGTCCATCAAGTGTAAATTCTAAATTCTTTTTTCTTGCTTGCTGGATGTCAGCTTCGCTCAATGGAAATTTAATATACTGAGTCTTTGTGCAGTGTTCGCTGCAGCTCTCTCTTGGAAGTTGTCTCTCTTCAAGGTCTATCGTCTTACCAAAAAAGCTAACGGTTTCGTATTCTTTATAGCTCTGGAAATAGCTTACATCCATGGTAATGGAAGATTCTGGAGCCGAATTCTGCGTTATTTCTTTGTTGTATGTAAAGTAGAGTGACGATTTCAGGATGTCTGCCCCGACATTCGCTTTACTTTCCGCTACATAAGATTGCCCAGTCACTTGAATGTAGCCACCTTTTGGCTGTACATCAGCAACTGAGTCTGCAAAATTACTTTGTGAATCGAGTGAACTACAAGCTCCCAAAAATAATGATAATACGACTACACTAACTTTATTCATTATGACTAATTCCTTATGTTCACTATGGAAAAACGCTGGCAAACAAAATTTACCAGCGTTTTGATTTTTATCTAACTGTTTAAGCTAAAGATTCTAGCTTAGAAACCGTATTCAAGACCAACGCGAGTTACGATATCTGTATCAGCGTCACCAACAGTACGACCCGCTACACGTAGGTAAGGTACGAAACCGTTATGAACAGCCATTAACTGACCAGAAATAGTGTTGCTGTCTGAGTTAGCGTCTTTCTTACCGTTTGTTTCAGACTCAAGGTTAGCTGCGTAGCCTAGTTTGAAACCGATTGGACCATTCCAGTATTGACCGATGATAGAGTAAGAATCTTGAGTTACTTTGCGGATGCTGTTATCTAGCTCTTCGCCTTTATATGCTGCAGCGAAACCGAAACCTGCTGGTAGGCTAGCTTCGAAACCAACAATGTATGCGAATGTATCATCATCGTAACCAGCTACTTCAGGAGCCTGTTCTGGGTTACCGTTTTCATCAAAAGACCAATCACCACCAGACGCGGCAACGACACGAGTACCAGATTCAACCGCACCCATTAATGTTACTTTCTCGAAGCTGTACTTAGCACTTGCGCCAACAAAGTTTGCGTCACGAGTTGCTGCACCACCACCGTTGTCGTTGTCGTCACGACCAACAGAAGCTGCAAAAGAGAAACCGCCAAATTTAGCTGAATCGTAACGAACTTGGTTAGATTGACGATCGTAGTGACCGTTGATGCCGCCCCAATCGAATACAGAACCTAGACCAGGGTTAGAGAATGGCCAGTCGACGATTTCGTATAGTGGAGTAAGAACACGACCCACACGCAGGTTACCCCAAGAGCCAGAAGCACCAACGAACGTATCACGGAAACCAAGCACACCGCCTGAAACGCCGCCATGACCCCAGTCTGTGCTATCTACGTAGCCAGATTCAATCTGCATTGTGATTAATACGTCATCAAACATCTCTTTATGAGCACGGAAGCCGATACGAGATTCATTCTCTACAGCGTAACCAGTACTAGAGTCGTTGTTGTCAGTTGTGTTGTAGTTAACTAGAGAGATAGCTGCAACACCGTATACGTCAACGTTGAAATCAGAGTTGATACCAACTTCTTTCGCCATTACGCCTGTCGATAAAAGTGCAACGGATGCACCTAGTAGAGTACGTTTGAAAATTTTGTTTTCCATGGAATAAAACTCCTAAAAATGGATATAGCTGTTTGAATATTCCCCGCCTAAAGTTGGCCGCCGTAGAGAGAAATACCTTTTCTTGTTTGAGAACCCTAAACTCTGAATTCTCTATTTCCTTTCTGGTTATACACATCATGTGCATCCATGGCATTAAGACTAACTTCGCCCTCAAAAAGATCAATGAGAACTTAATTTTCATCTAAAAAAATATGAGTTGGTGCAAATTTAATAGGTACTTAGTGATCCAGATCGATAAATAGAAAAATCCTCACCAAAACAAAATCAATACCAATAAATTCAACAACTTGAGGTAATTATCACTTTGTAAAAATAGATATGACTCGCATTTTTGATACAACTACAATGGTATTTCATTAATGTTGAGCAGCGTCACTGTCCTGATTTTAGAGTTCGTATAGGAACAAAATTCTCAACAATTAAAAAGCCCTCATTTTTATATCAGAAACAAAAAAGGCACTCCCTTGAAAGGAGTGCCTTTGAGCTTTTTTTATCTGTATTTACTTACGAAATAAGGGCTATTAGATCTTCTTCTGTTCTTATTTCGATACCTAAATCTTGTGCTTTAGTTAATTTAGAACCCGCAGCTTCACCGGCAAACAAGATGTCCGTTTTCTTCGATACGCTACCCGTCACTTTCGCACCTAATGCTTGTAACGCAGCTTTAGCTTCACTTCGACCTAATTGCGACAATGAGCCTGTTAACACAACGACTTTACCTTCTAATGGTAGCTCTTGGTCATCGGCAGCTTCTTTGATGATTGGCCAATTCACACCTAGCTCTATCAGCTGATCGACGACCGCTCTGTTTTTCTCTTGTGAGAAGAAGCTGGTGATATGGCTAGCAACGATGTCACCAATATCTGACACTTCAACTAATTGTTCATGAGTAGCTGCTTGAACCAGTTCCAACGTCTTAAAGTGTTGAGCTAAGTTCATAGCCGTCGCTTCACCGACTTCACGAATACCGAGTGAATAGAGGAAACGTGCTAACGTTGTGTCTTTGGCTTTATTCAGCGCACTCACCACATTTTGCGCCGATTTAGGCCCCATACGATCAAGAACTGTAATTACGCCCGCGCTAAGCTTGAACAAGTCAGCGGGCGTTTCTACCATTTCACGGTCCACAAGCTGCTCTATCACTTTTACGCCAAGGCCATCGACATCCAACGCCTTTCTCGACACAAAGTGCTTAAGCGCTTCTTTACGCTGCGCCTGACAGACTAAACCGCCAGTACAACGCGCTACAGCTTCCCCCTCGACACGCTCAACCGTAGAGCTACATACAGGGCAAGCATCAGGGAAAACAATGTCTCTAGCCGTTTCAGGGCGACGATCTAGTACAACAGCCACAATTTGCGGAATAACATCACCTGCACGGCGAATAATAACGCTGTCGCCTACCTTCACGCCTAAACGCGCAATCTCATCGGCATTGTGTAAAGTGGCATTGCTGACTGTCACGCCACCAACGAAGATAGGTTCAAGTTTAGCAACCGGCGTAATAGCGCCAGTACGGCCCACCTGAAATTCAACGTCATTGAGCAGTGTAATCTCTTCTTGAGCTGGGAACTTATAAGCAATTGCCCAACGTGGCGCTCGTGCAACAAAGCCAAGTACTTCTTGAGCCGCGATATCGTCGACTTTGATAACAACGCCATCAATCTCGTAAGCCAGAGCATCACGACGAGTCATAATATCTTGGTAATAGGCTTTCACGTCTTCGAGAGAGCTCAGTTGCTTAGTCTCGGGGCACATAGGTAAGCCCCAACCTTTAAGCTGTAAAAAGCGTTGGTAGTGACTATTTGATAGCTCAGCGCCTTGTACAACACCTACACTGTATGCGTAGAAAGCTAGCGGACGTTTCGCAGTAATACGAGAATCAAGCTGACGCAGGCTACCTGCGGCAGCATTACGTGGGTTAACAAATACTTTCTCGCCTTTCTTCAACGCCATCTCATTCAACTTATCGAAACCCGCTTTTGGCATAAACACTTCGCCACGAACTTCAATACGCTGCGGCCAGCCTTCACCTTGTAACTTAAGTGGGATAGAGCTGATCGTACGCACGTTTTCAGTGATGTTTTCACCCGTCGCACCGTCACCACGTGTCGCAGCCTGAACTAAAATACCATTCACATAGAGTAGGCTAACTGCAAGGCCATCAAGCTTAGGTTCACAACAGAAAGTCTTGAGGTTAGCGGTTGGCGCTCTATCAGACATTCGCTTATTGAACGCATCCAAATCTTCATCAGAGAAAGCATTGTCCAGAGAAAGCATTGGGATCTCATGAGTCACTTGAGTGAAACCATCGAGAGGCTGACCACCAACACGTTGGCTCGGAGAATCTACCGTCACTAGTTCCGGGTTCTCTTCTTCGATCTTTAGCAATTGCTGCATTAATCGATCGTACTCGACATCAGGGATCTCAGGGCTATCTTCTACGTAATAACGAACGGCGTGATAATGCAGAGTTTCTCTTAACTGCTCTAAGGTAACTTGAATCGATTCTTTCATATCATTCTCTATCGTGATTGAAATATCAAAAAGGGCTCCCTTAGGAGCCCTTTTCTATAAATATAGATTATTTACAAGGCTAAACAATACGGCTAGGCATTCGATGCCGTCATAAAGTCTCTGATTTGCTTGCGGTAGTCAGATAAACGGTTTGGTGTCATTAAGTTGCGTGACTCATCCAACACGTTTCCGCCCATATCGTCAGCAATTTTCTGCGCCGCACTCAGCATCACATTGAAGTTTTGATCAGCTTGACCATAACAAGGCAACGTCATAAAGAACGAAATACCTTTAGTCGTGAAGTCAGCAGGATCATCATGTTCTAGCGTTCCTGGCTGCATCATGTTTGCAACGCTGAAAATAACCTTTGGTGCATCTGTAGATTGTGCAAAGCAGTGGTAAATAGACATCTCACCATAAGTTAAACCGTTGTTCTCCATGCTGCGGAAAAGTTCAGTCCCAACGAATGGGATCTCTCCAGCACAGTGAACATTAAGAACGATCACTTCTAAACCAAGTTCTTCATCTGGTTTTGCTTCTTCAACAGTCGCACTTTGCGGAGTCACGACTTCTTTCGCTACAACTGGCTCTCTTTGAGTAAGCGTTTCGTTTGGAACGACTGGCTCATCAACTGTTTCAGAAGGCTCTTCAAACGAACCGTACTGCACTTTAAAGCCGGCATGGTTTTCTTTTTGCTCGTCAGTCAACTCAAAGCTTGGAACTTCAGGCTCAACGTCCTTCTCTTCCTCAATCACTTCAGGTTCACTTTCAACCTTAATTGGGTCTTCTACGCTGAAAGAAGGAAGATCATTTAATTCGATATCATCTTCGTAAGCTTCTTTCGCTTGTGGCGCTGTTAGCGGATCTGAGTCGATCAGCGGATCAGTATCAGAGGGTGAAACAGCAAAATCCGGCTCTTTACGTTCTTTTCGGATTATCTCAAAATCATCTTCTGGGGCGAATGAACGGTTTGGAATAGTTTCTGCTTCATCTAAGCTGTCGTTATCAAGCTTACCGAGCGGCTTATCTCCAAACTTTGCTTTCCCTTCTTTTTTACTCGTCCATAGACCATGGAACAATAATGCGGCGATAGCTAATGCGCCAACAATAATGAGTACAAATCGCAATTCCTGCATTTTTCGCTCTCAGCTTTCTTAGTCAACTAGCTATAAACACGCTGTCACTAAGTTGGGTTAATTTGGCTAATCTCACTACTCTATCAAAAGTAGCCACTGTTTTAGAACAACTTAATACAATTAGTTCCTTACATGGTGTGATTTTCACCACGCTTTTTTTCTTAATTTCGGTCGAGTACACTAGACATGTTTGCTATTTAACCAAATTCACATGTGACCTAATTTAAATATGACTATTGAATCTGTTCCCCGCTCCGGCTTTGGCTATTTTATTTTCGGAATAAAAATCGCTTTATCACCGAGCATTCGTAAGTTTGTACTAATGCCACTTATCGCGAACGTGTTACTCGTTGGTGGTGCCTTGTTTTATATCTTCTCCAACCTAAACACTTGGATTGAAGGTTGGATTGGTGCATTGCCAAGTTTCTTGTCGTGGTTGTCATACATTTTATGGCCATTACTTGTGTTAACCGTCTTGGCCACATTCTCGTATTTCTTTAGCACGCTCGCTAACTTCATTGCCGCACCGTTCAACGGTTTACTCGCGGAAAAAGTTGAAGAGTTGTTGAGCGGTAAAAAAGTTAATGACGATGGTTTACTTGATGTCCTCAAAGATACCCCACGTATATTAGCGAGAGAATGGCGCAAGCTTGTCTACATTCTGCCAAAAGCGATCGGTTTATTCCTACTTTTGTTAATTCCAGCACTAGGGCAAACCGTTGCTCCGTTTTTATGGTTCATTTTCACAGCATGGATGTTAGCGATTCAATACGCCGACTACCCGTTCGATAACCATAAAATCAAATTTGATGACATGAGAAACAATTTGAAACAAAAACAAGGCAAGAGCTACAGCTTTGGCGCGCTTGTTTCTGTGTTCACCACAATTCCAATTCTAAACCTGATCGTAATGCCCGTTGCCGTTTGCGGCGCGACGGCAATGTGGGTTGCTGAGTTTAAAGACCAAGCTCTGCGTTCTCGTCTATAGTTCTCGTCTCTAACCCTTTCTACACTTCCTAGTTTCGCCTATCTTTTTGAAGTTCTGATTTCAATAAAGATAGGCGTCAATTCTGCTACATATCTATATGATATAACTTTTTAATCCTTTTACCTTTTTTTCAACTTGTTTAATCTAAATTCAAGCTGAACAAACATCGAAAGACACTAGACGGTAAAGTGATTGATATACTACGTTTAGTTCTGTCATTAAATGAAGGAATATCGCATGAGCAAGATCTACGAAGACAACACCCTAACGATTGGTAACACACCTCTAGTCCGCCTTAACAAAGTAAGCAAAGGTAACGTCCTAGCTAAGATCGAAGCTCGTAACCCAAGCTTCAGTGTTAAATGTCGTATCGGTTCAAACATGATCTGGGAAGCAGAAAAAGCGGGTACGCTTAAGCCAGGTATCGAGCTTGTTGAACCTACCAGTGGTAACACAGGTGTTGCACTTGCATTCGTAGCAGCAGCACGCGGTTACAAACTAACGCTAACTATGCCTGAATCAATGAGCCTAGAACGTCGTAAGCTGCTTAAAGCGCTTGGCGCAAACCTAGTGCTGACTGAAGCACCAAAAGGTATGAACGGTGCGATTGCTAAAGCAGAAGAGATTGTTGCTTCAGACCCAGACAAGTACCTACTACTTCAACAGTTCAACAACCCAGCCAACCCACAAATTCACGAGCAAACGACTGGTCCTGAAATTTGGGAAGCAACAGACGGCGAAATCGACGTGTTTGTAGCGGGTGTTGGTACGGGCGGTACTATCACAGGTACAAGTCGTTACATTAAAGGTGAAAAAGGCAAAGCGATCACTTCAGTAGCGGTTGAACCAGCAGAGTCTCCAGTGATTGCACAGGCACTTGCAGGTGAAGAAATCAAACCAGCTCCACACAAAATTCAAGGTATCGGTGCAGGTTTCATCCCTGGAAACCTAGATTTAGAGATTATTGACCGTGTTGAATCGGTAACTTCTGAAGAAGCGATTGAGATGGCTCAACGCCTAATGAAAGAAGAAGGTATTCTTGCAGGCATCTCATCTGGCGCGGCAGTTGTAGCAGCAAACAGAATCGCCGAACTACCTGAATTTGCAGGAAAAACTATCGTTACTGTACTACCAAGCTCTGGTGAGCGTTACCTAAGCACAGCCCTATTTGCTGGCATCTTTACGGAAAAAGAGAACCAACAATAATATGTGGTCAAATCAATTTTTCGTCCAAAAAAGCCCCGTTTAGGGGCTTTTTTGTTGATCCCTGCCCCACCTTTGGTAATATCGGGTCTGTTTTATTTTTCGCTTCAAAATAAAAGAAGCAATAAACAAATTCTGAAAGTCATGAGTACTCAGCAAAAGACGACCATGGCTGGATAAAAATTTATAACCAGTCTAAGTTCTAACACGAACATGGCGTACTAGCCTCTAGCGCATTTGGGCTAAAGCAGTTAAGCTAATCTGGTTACAAACTTACAAAAAATAAATTAATTGGGGTATATAAAATGTACGAGAAGCAAGTAGAAATCACAGCAGAAAACGGTCTTCACACTCGTCCAGCTGCACAGTTCGTTAAAGAAGCAAAATCTTTCGACGCTGACATCACAGTGACTTCTAACGGCAAAAGCGCTAGCGCGAAAAGCCTGTTCAAACTACAAACTTTAGGCCTAGTAAAAGGTACTAACGTTACTATTTCAGCTGAAGGTCCTCAAGCTCAGCAAGCAGTAGACCACCTAGTTGCTCTTATGGATCAACTACACTAATACGGTCTCCTTCTTTCAAAGCCATTTTGCATAGCAAAGTGGCTTTGTTCGAAATAGATAGGAATAAGCGCGACATTAGTCGACGACTTAAAGTCACACACTCTCCCGTTTACAGTTGAACAACTAAGGTAAGGCTATGATTTCAGGCATCCTAGCATCTCCTGGTATTGCTTTCGGTAAAGCACTACTACTTCAAGAAGATGAAATTGTCCTAAACACTCAATCTATCTCTGACGACCAAGTTGAAGCAGAAGTACAGCGTTTCTTTGACGCTCGTAACAAATCTTCTCAACAACTTGAAGTTGTTAAGCAAAAAGCACTTGAAACTTTTGGCGAAGAAAAAGAAGCAATCTTTGAAGGCCACATCATGCTGCTTGAAGATGAAGAGCTAGAAGAAGAGATTTTAGCACTCATCAAGAAAGACAAGATGCACGCAGACAACGCGATCCACACTGTGATCGAAGAGCAAGCTGTTGCACTAGAGTCTCTTGATGATGAGTACCTAAAAGAACGTGCAACTGATATCCGTGATATCGGTACTCGTTTCGTTAAAAATGCTCTAGGCATTAACATTGTATCTCTAGCAGATATCAATGAAGAAGTTATCCTAGTAGCTTACGACCTAACGCCATCTGAAACTGCACAAATCAACCTAGACTACGTTCTTGGTTTCGCTTGTGACATCGGCGGTCGTACATCTCATACTTCAATCATGGCACGTTCTCTTGAACTTCCAGCTATCGTTGGTACTAACGATATCACTAAGCAAGTTAAGAACGGCGACATGCTTGTGCTAGACGCGATGAACAACAAGATCATCATCAACCCTTCAGATGCTGAATTAGCAGAAGCTAAGAAAATCAAAGAAGATTTCGAAGCAGAAGCAGTTGAACTAGCAAAACTAAAAGATTTACATGCTGAAACTCTAGACGGTCACCGTGTAGAAGTTTGTGGCAACATCGGTACAGTAAAAGACTGTGACGGTATCCTGCGTAACGGCGGTGAAGGCGTTGGTCTGTACCGTACTGAATTCCTATTTATGGACCGTGACGCGCTTCCTACTGAAGAAGAGCAATACGTTGCTTACAAAGAAGTAGCAGAAGCAATGGAAGGCGAGTCAGTGATTATCCGTACTATGGATATCGGTGGCGACAAAGACCTACCATACATGGACCTTCCACAAGAGATGAACCCGTTCCTAGGCTGGCGTGCAGTACGTATCAGCTTGGATCGTCGTGAAATCCTACGTGACCAACTACGTGGCATCCTACGTGCATCTGCACACGGTAAACTACGTATCATGTTCCCAATGATCATTTCTGTTGAAGAGATCCGTGAACTGAAAAAAGCAATCGAAGAGTACAAAGTTGAACTTCGCGCTGAAGGCCTAGCTTTCGATGAAGAAATCGAAATCGGCGTAATGGTTGAGACTCCAGCAGCTGCTGCAATCGCACACCACCTAGCGAAAGAAGTATCTTTCTTCTCTATCGGTACTAACGACCTAACGCAATACACTCTTGCGGTAGACCGTGGTAACGAAATGATTTCTCACCTATACAACCCACTATCTCCTGCTGTTCTTACAGTAATCAAGCAAGTGATCGACGCATCACACGCTGAAGGTAAGTGGACTGGTATGTGTGGTGAGCTTGCTGGTGATGAGCGTGCAACGCTACTTCTTCTTGGTATGGGTCTAGATGAGTTCTCTATGAGCGGTATCTCTATCCCTAAAGTTAAGAAAGTAATCCGTAACTCTAACTTCGCTGAAGTTAAAGCTATGGCTGACGAAGCACTATCTCTACCAACAGCTGCTGAAATTGAAGCTTGCGTAGAAAAGTTCATCGCTGAGAAAACTCAGTAATCGCCAATCGCTTAATAACGTTAGACGGCTAAAAATAGTCGTCTAATTTGTTAGATTGGTATAGTATATTCTACAGAATAAAACTAAACGTTAGGAGCATGACACAATGGGTCTGTTTGACAAACTGAAAAAGCTTGTATCTGATGACAGCGCTGATGCTGGTGCAATCGAAATCATCGCACCTCTTTCTGGTGAAATCGTAAACATCGAAGATGTGCCAGATGTAGTTTTCGCTGAAAAAATCGTTGGTGACGGCATCGCGATCAAACCAGCTGGCGACAAAATGGTAGCTCCAGTTAACGGTACTATCGGTAAGATCTTCGAAACTAACCACGCATTCTCTATCGAGTCTGACGACGGTGTTGAGCTTTTCGTTCACTTCGGTATCGATACTGTTGAACTTAAAGGCGAAGGCTTCACTCGTGTAGCTGAAGAAGGTCAATCTGTTAAAGCTGGTGACACTATCATCACTTTCGACCTAGCGCTTCTAGAAGAGAAAGCAAAATCTACGCTTACTCCAGTTGTTATCTCTAACATGGACGAAATCAAGGAGCTGAACAAGCTTTCTGGTTCTGTAACTGTTGGCGAAACTCCAGTTCTTAAAGTAACTAAGTAATTTCGATTACTTATCTGCTTTAATTAAAACGCTACCTAAGGGTGGCGTTTTTTGTGCCTGTTATATTGCTCGAGTTCCTTAAACAACAGTTCTGATTACTACTCCCACCTTGCTGTAAACAATCCCTCAATAAGCCACAGTAATCCCAATCCTTAATTACCGACTAACACCTACTTTGTATTAAACCAAGTTAAACGCCATTCTAGGCGCTGCTACCGCACGTTAAATCACGGGGGATGACTTCAGGCAGACAACAGTTCTCTGATATCTCGCTCGACTCGATTCTGAGATGACGACTAAAGACTTCGATTCAGGTAAACAATGGATCAATACCACCCAATCGTCGTCCTTCGCTCACCAAATAACAGGCAATAAAAAACCCAGCCGAAGCTGGGTCCTGTTTAGCGCTCATCTCTCACCACGAGCTAATTTGTGGAAGCCTAACGTTAACGCCTATGAACAACATATAGTCAACGTGGCCTTTCAATCGATTAACCTAGTAGGCTAAGTGCCGAGTTCGGAGCTTGCTTCGCTTGAGCAAGAATCGAGCTTGAAGCTTGAGAAAGGATCTGAGACTTAGTCATCTGAGTCGTTTCTTTCGCGAAATCGGTATCTTTAATACGGCTCTTAGATGCGTTAACGTTCTCGTTAATGTTGTCTAAGTTGCTGATAGCGTGGTCGAAACGGTTTTGGAAAGCACCCAATTCAGCACGGTGGCTATCTACATACTTAAGTGCCGCATCGATAACAGCTACAGACTCTTGTGCGCCGCCAACTGATGTTACATCGATAGTGTCAACCGTTACGTCTTTACCTGCTTGAATACCTAACTCACCAGCAAGACCACCAGAGAAAGACACATCGCCGCTCACTTTGTTGTTGCCAGTGAACATTTGTAGCTTGCCGTCTTCAGTTACAGATGCTTTAACAGAATCTTGTTGACCGTTGATGTACGTTGCTAGCTCTTCAATGTCGTCACCCGCTTTTGCGCTGATGTCGATTTCTTGTGCTTGACCGAAGTTATCAGTGAACGACATTTTCAGGTCGTTAGAGCCTGATTGAACGTTCCAATCTTTATCTTTCGCGTTCTCAGTTTGGTAGCTCTTACCACCC
>NZ_JBFSVA010000025.1:0-70699 GCF_041467655.1 Vibrio sp. 10N.247.311.49 | reverse complement strand
CTGCGACCCCATCATTATGAGTGATGTGCTCTAACCAACTGAGCTAAGTAGCCATTTCCATATTGTTGCTCATTTCGAAACGTTGCCGCTTCGCTGTGAACGGGGCGCATTATGCGGAGTTGAGTGAAACCCGTCAACTTTTTTTTTGAATAAATCGCGAATAAACATCTGTTCGGTTTCTTTTTAGGCAAAGAGGCGTATTTGTCGACAAAAAACAGGTCTAAAAGGCGATATATATAGGAAGTTAACTTTCTGGTGAGGGACAATTTAGAAAGGGGAAAAACAAAAAGGCCAGTGAATTCACTGGCCTTTTTTCTAGATGTTTAATCAGAATTATACATTGAAGCGGAAGTGAACAACGTCACCATCTTTAACGATGTATTCTTTACCTTCAAGGCGCCATTTACCTGCGTCTTTCGCACCGCTCTCACCGTTAAATTCGATGAAGTGATCGAATCCAACAACTTCAGCACGGATGAAACCTTTCTCGAAGTCTGTATGGATCTTACCCGCTGCTTGTGGCGCAGTTGCACCTACAGGGATTGTCCAAGCACGAACTTCTTTAACACCAGCTGTGAAGTAAGTCTGAAGAGTCAGTAGTTCGTAACCAGAGCGGATCACTCGGTTAAGACCTGGTTCTTCGATACCCATATCCGCAAGGAACTCTTCGCGATCTTCGTCATCAAGCTCAGAAAGCTCTGATTCGATTGCTGCACAAACAGCAACAACAACGTTGTTTTCGTTTTCTGCGTATTCACGAACAGCGTCTAGGTATGGGTTATTTTCAAAACCATCTTCTGCAACGTTTGCGATGTACATTGTTGGCTTAAGCGTTAGGAAGTTTAGGTAGCCGATTGCTGCCGCTTCTTCTTTGCCAAGTTCAACAGTACGTGCCATACCACCTTCAGTTAGAACTGGAAGTAGCTTTTCTAGTACAGTGATTTCGAATTTAGCGTCTTTGTCGCCGCCTTTCGCTTTCTTCGCGTTACGTTGAATTGCACGCTCACAGCTGTCTAAGTCAGCCAGTGCAAGTTCTAGGTTGATCACTTCGATATCTTCAATTGGAGATACTTTGCCAGCAACGTGAACAATGTTTTCATTTTCAAAGCAGCGTACAACGTGACCGATAGCGTCAGTTTCACGGATGTTAGCTAGGAATTTGTTACCAAGACCTTCACCTTTAGATGCGCCAGCAACTAGGCCCGCGATATCTACGAATTCCATTGTCGTTGGAAGGATCTTCTGTGGATTAACAATTTTTGCTAATGCATCTAAGCGTAGATCTGGAACCGGAACGATACCTGTGTTTGGTTCGATCGTACAAAATGGAAAGTTTGCTGCTTCGATGCCTGCTTTAGTCAGTGCGTTAAACAGAGTTGACTTACCAACGTTTGGTAGACCAACGATGCCACATTTAAAACCCATGATATAAACCTTATTCTGCTTTGAACGTATGTAAGCGATTTTGTGCTTTTGGTAGGCCATCTTTTAATAAGATGTCTAGGCTGCGAACCGATTCGTCAACGACGGCCTCGATACACTCTTGCTCTTTTTGAGGAGCTTTGCCTAATACATAACCTGCAACTTTATCTTTGTGTCCTGGATGGCCGATGCCTAATCTAAGACGATAGAATTCTTTATTGTTACCCTGCTTGCTGATGATGTCTTTCAGACCATTATGTCCGCCATGACCACCACCTTTTTTAAACTTTCCAATACCAGGAGGCAGATCTAACTCATCGTGAGCGACCATGATCTCTTCTGGTTTAATTTGGTAGAACTTTGCTAAGGCTGCAACTGCTTTGCCTGACAAGTTCATAAAAGTCGTTGGGATCAGCAAACGAAGATCTTCACCGTGAACCATGATACGACCCGTTAGGCCAAAGAACTTTGGTTCGTTCTTTAGTGTCACGTTATGTACACGCGCTAATTCTTCAACTACCCAAGCGCCCGCGTTGTGGCGAGTTTTGGCGTATTCTGGACCTGGATTAGCCAGTCCAACGAGAAGTTTTATTTGTTGGCTCAAGGTATGGATCTCTCTTGGGATTTCAAAAAGCGCCGTATGATATCACAGTTTATGAAAAAGGTGCGAGCTAGCTGATAGCTGCGCGATTATTCCTGTTTGTGATAACTAGCAGTGCAATATTGCTCAGACATAAAAAAAGCACTTCATTGACTGAAGTGCTTAATATCTTTCTCTCGCTTGTTTCTAAAACCAAGCTTTTGTAAAAAAAGCTATTGGGCTTTGATTAGTTGAACATCGCTGAGATTGATTCTTCGTTGCTGATACGACGAATCGCTTCAGCAAGCATGCGAGAAAGGCTAAGTGTTGTCACTTTACCCGTCGCAGCCATCTCTGGAGATAGAGAGATAGAATCCGTTACGATAACTTGGTCTAGAACAGAGTTCTTGATGTTGTTCGCAGCAGTACCAGAGAAAACAGCGTGAGTTGCGTAAGCGAATACACGCTTAGCACCGCGCTCTTTAAGCGCTTCAGCTGCTTTACATAGTGTGCCACCCGTATCGATCATGTCATCAACGATAACACAGTCACGACCTTCAACATCACCGATTAGGTTCATTACTTCAGAAACGTTAGCACGTGGACGACGCTTATCAACGATAGCGATGTCAACATCACCTAGCGCTTTAGCCGTTGCACGAGCACGTACAACACCACCAAGGTCTGGAGAAACCACTACTGGGTTTTCTAGGCCACGGTTAGCCATGTCTTCTAGAAGAACTGGAGTGCCGAAGATGTTATCAACAGGTACATCGAAGAAGCCTTGGATTTGCTCTGCGTGTAGGTCGATAGTAAGAACGCGGTCAACGCCAACGTTAGAAAGGAAGTCTGCAACAACTTTTGCAGTAATTGGCACACGAGCAGAACGTACACGACGATCTTGACGGGCATAACCGAAGTAAGGGATTACAGCAGTAATACGGCCAGCAGAAGCACGGCGCATTGCGTCAATCATTACCACCAATTCCATAAGGTTGTCATTGGTTGGTGCACAAGTTGATTGAATCAGGAATACATCGCTACCACGAACGTTTTCATTGATTTGAACAGCGACTTCGCCATCAGAAAAACGGTCTACAGTAGCATCGCCAAGAGAGATGTATAGACGATCAGCAATACGTTGGGCTAGTTCAGGTGTTGCGTTACCAGCAAATAGCTTCATATCAGGCACGGTGGAAACCTCGGGTTGCGTCCAGTTTTAAATAGATTGTGGGTGGGCTGATTGGTATTCAGCCAGAGTTTCTTTTAAAGGAGAAATGTTTCTTCCTTTCGCTACGAAAGCGGAAACTGTGTCAGGCAGTTGTTCTCGCACCAATTCGGCTTCTTTTTTGCTGTTAAATTCAGCAAAAACGCACGAACCTGTACCAGTCAATCTCGACGGCGCGTATTGTAGCAGCCATGAAAGTTGCTTATCAACCTCTGGGTACAGCATTCGCACAATTTTTTCGCAATCGTTTACGTATTCTTGCTCTAGAAGCGTTGCTAGCGCTCGCTTTGGCGTATTTCGAGTTAATTCTGAATGTTTGAATATGTCTGAAGTTGCTATGCTCACTTGAGGTTTGGCGACTAGATACCATTTTTCATCCGGATTAGCTGGTGACAATTGTTCTCCAACCCCTTCAGCAAAGGCGGCGTGGCCTCGAACGAAGACAGGAACGTCAGCACCAAGCTTCAAACCGATCTCTGCAAGTTGATCATCAGAAAGATTCAGTTGCCACAAGTAATTAAGCGCCACTAACACAGTTGCAGCATTTGAAGAGCCTCCGCCAATACCACCACCCATTGGTAGCACTTTCTTTAGCTCAATATCGGCACCGAAAGAGGTTGAGGTGTACTGTTGAAGTGCAGTAGCGGCTTTCCAAATTAGGTTGTCTTCAAGCGCTACACCAGGTATTTCTGGCGTGATGGTTATCGAGCTCGTTTCTGAGTTTGCGGTAACCGTCAGTTCATCACCAAAGTCAACGAACTGAAAGAGTGTTTGAAGCTCGTGGTAACCATTATCACGTCGGCCAGTGATATAAAGAAATAGATTCAGCTTTGCTGGAGAAGGCCAGTGTGTTGGTGTTGTAATCATTTTTTCAGTGTCCACTTCGAAACTACGATGTTGATTTTGTTTTGGTCTTGCTTGAAAGAGAGTCGAGTAGGGAGCGGAATCGTCTCCACATTTACTTTGTCTTCACCAGATTGCAGAGTACTCGGCATCTCTGTATTGCGATAGTTAGCAAAACTCAGAGTCCATAGTTGGTTGCTGACTTGCTTGGTTAGTGACTCAAGGGTGTTCGTTGTATTTAGCTGATAGCTATCCGCTTGGTCTGGAATGCCAAGGAACCATTGTGGCAGATGATCAACAGGGATCTTCAAGCCTGTAAGCTGCTCAACCAAAATAGAGGCGCTCGCGTGGGTAAATACTTGGTCATCATAAGTGACGACTTTGGCGCCAGATGGATCAATGGTCAGGTTTAATGCGGTTTGACCAAGGAAAGTAGTGAGTCTTAATTGGCTTTGATTTGGAGAGTGCTTCCAAACGAAATTGAGGCTTTGGCGCTGCTCGGGAGAGATGTAGGCAAGCTTACCTGAAGCTTGATAGTTTTCTATCTGTAATAGGCGGCTTTGGTGTGTTTGCCATTCAACACTCGTCGGTTGTTCCGGGATAGACGAGCAACCCACCATGATTATGGTAATAAAAATAAGAGACGCGATTTTACGAAGCTTGCCCATATTTGCTCACAACTTGTTCAAATTCATCTAAAAAACGCTTCAACTATAGCATTGAATTCACGAAGTCAGGAAAACAAATCCCGCTTGCTCTTTAAATAGAGCCATGCATCAAGTAAAATTCGCCCCTTGTTTCCATTCCCTGATCGAGAACTTCTGATACATGTCTTTGCTTGCCGTAGGTATCAATCACAATACAGCGTCGGTTGAATTGCGAGAAAAAGTCGCTTTTGGTCCAGATAAATTATCTGAGGCACTCAAGCAACTTAACGCAAATGCACACGTGAATGGAAGTGTCATACTTTCTACCTGTAATCGAACTGAAGTGTATTGCGACGTTAAAGGCGTGGCTAAAAACAAACTCATCGATTGGTTGTCGGTTTTCCATCAAGTTAGCCCAGAAGAGCTAAAGCCAAGCCTTTATATCCATGAAGAGCAGGCGGCGATTAAACACTTAATGCGCGTTGCTTGTGGTTTGGACTCTTTAGTCTTGGGTGAACCGCAGATCTTAGGTCAGGTGAAGCAAGCGTATACGGACTCGCGAGAGAACAAATCCGTTGATGCTTCAATGGAAAAACTATTCCAGAAATCATTTTCTGTTGCGAAGCGTGTTCGAACTGAAACTGAAATCGGCGGAAGCGCGGTTTCTGTAGCTTACGCAGCCTGTACCTTAGCCAAGCATATCTTTGAATCCATCGCAGATTCAACCGTGTTACTGGTTGGTGCGGGTGAAACCATTGAGCTGGTGGCTAAGCACCTTTCGGCGAATGGCTGTGCAAAAATGATTGTGGCGAACCGAACTCGAGAACGTGCTCTAGGGCTAGCAGAAGAATTTGGTGCTGAAGTGATCAGCTTGAATGAGATCCCTGATCATCTTCATCGAGCGGACATCGTAATTAGCTCAACCGCAAGTCCATTGCCTATTATCGGTAAGGGTATGGTTGAGACTGCTCTAAAAACAAGAAAGCATCAGCCGATGTTATTGGTTGATATTGCCGTTCCACGTGATGTGGAATCGCAGGTTGGTGATCTAAATGATGCCTACCTTTATTCGGTTGATGATTTGCAGTCGATTGTTGATGGCAATATCGAACAACGTAAAGTTGAAGCGATTCAAGCTGAAGCGATCGTCAGTGAAGAAAGTGCCGCGTTCATGAGTTGGATGCGCTCTTTACAAGCGGTAGACAGTATTCGAGATTACCGTAAATCGGCTAACGAAATCCGCGAAGAATTATTAAGTAAAAGTTTACAATCGCTTGCCGCTGGCGGTGACCCTGAAAAAGTTTTACTCGAGCTCAGCAATAAGCTCACAAACAAATTGATCCATGCTCCAACGCGCGCACTTCAAAGTGCAGCTGAGCAAGGAGAACCTGCAAAATTAATGGTCATTAGACAGAGTTTGGGCTTAGAAAACCCTCAATAATATTAGACCTCCAACAAGATAAGACATTATGAAAGCCTCGATTCTAGTAAAGCTTGAAACACTTGTTGAACGCTATGAAGAAGTTCAACATCTACTTGGTGATCCAGATGTAATCGGGAATCAAGACAAATTCCGTGCACTTTCGAAAGAATACTCTCAACTTGAAGAAGTGACAGCTTGCTTCCAGTCATACCAGCAAGCGAAAGAAGATCTAGAAGCTGCTGAAGAGATGGCAAACGAAGACGACGCAGAAATGCGTGAAATGGCTCAAGATGAAATCAAAGATGCGAAAGCAGCAATTGAGCGTCTGACTGATGAGCTACAGATTCTTCTTATTCCAAAAGATCCAAACGATGAGCGTAACTGTTTCCTAGAAATCCGCGCAGGTGCGGGTGGTGATGAAGCAGGTATCTTCGCGGGCAACCTGTTCCGTATGTACTCTAAGTTTGCTGAGAAGAAAGGTTGGCGTGTTGAAATCATGAGCAGCAATGCTTCTGAGCAAGGCGGCTACAAAGAGATGATCGCTAAGGTTAGTGGCGACGCTGTTTACGGCACCATGAAGTTTGAGTCAGGCGGTCACCGTGTACAACGTGTACCTGAAACCGAATCTCAAGGCCGTGTTCACACGTCAGCATGTACGGTTGCGGTTATGCCTGAGATCCCAGAAGCGGATCTTCCAGAAATCAAAGCGGGCGACCTTAAAATTGATACTTTCCGTGCATCAGGCGCGGGTGGTCAGCACGTTAACACCACGGATTCAGCAATCCGTATTACTCACTTACCAACGGGTACAGTAGTAGAGTGTCAGGACGAGCGTTCTCAGCATAAAAACAAAGCGAAAGCGATGGCTGTTCTTGCTGCTCGTATTGTTCAAGCAGAAGAAGAGCGCCGCGCGGCAGCGGTTTCTGATACACGTCGTAACCTACTAGGTTCGGGTGACCGTAGTGACCGTATTCGTACGTACAACTACCCACAAGGCCGTGTTTCGGATCACCGTATCAACCTTACAATTTACCGTCTTAACGAAGTACTTGAAGGTGACATGCAAAGCTTGCTTGATCCTGTACTTCAAGAGCACCAAGCCGATCAGCTTGCTGCACTTGCAGAGAACAACTAACCAGTATGCAGTCAGCATATACGGTTGAAAGTGCTTTAAAAGCAGCAATCGTAAAGCTTCAAGAGGGTGATAACACATCACCCTCTATTGATGCCGCGGTACTGCTTTGTCACGCCTTAGATAAACCAAGATCTTACCTACTGACTTGGCCTGAGAAGCATCTCACCTCTGAGCAAGAGTCTGAATTCAATGCCCTTCTAAAACGTCGCTTAACCGGTGAGCCTGTGGCTTACATTATCGGTGAGCGTGAGTTTTGGTCACTGCCGTTAAAAGTTTCCCCTTCTACATTAATCCCACGCCCAGATACCGAGCGTTTGGTTGAAGTAGCGTTGGATAAAACCTTTGGCAAGCAAGGCGCGATTCTCGATTTAGGGACAGGTACAGGTGCTATCGCGTTAGCATTGGCGTCTGAGATGCCGAATCGACAGGTGACGGGTATTGATCTTCGCCCTGAAGCGCAGCAGCTTGCGACAGAGAATGCACAGCGTCTCAACATCACCAATGCGACTTTTTTGCATGGTAGTTGGTTTGAGCCTTTGAGCTCTGAAGGCGTTGTGAAATTCTCTCTGATTGTTTCTAACCCGCCATACATTGAGAAGAATGATCCTCATTTGTCTCAAGGCGATGTGCGTTTTGAGCCGATCACAGCACTGGTTGCTGAAGAGAAAGGGCTTGCAGATATTCGATACATTTCTGAAAACGCACGTGGCTTTTTGGAAAATGAAGGTTGGTTAGCATTTGAACACGGCTATGACCAAGGTTTGGCAGTTCGTGAGATTATGCAGGCGCTCGGTTATCTCGATGTTGTCACAGAGAAAGATTACGGTGGTAATGACCGAGTGACATTGGGTCGTTACTGTTCATAGTTAGTGATTGTTAATCGTCTTGTGAGCAATGGATGATGAACTTGCTAAATTGATACCTTGAACTCGACAATACATTTAACCCGATAATGCATTTAACGCAGAAATACAGAGATTTTATGCAGAACTACAGAGCATTAACGGGTATTGTGAGGCTCGTGTTAACGAAAGCACATATAAAAATATAAAGGAATACCATGTACGAAGGTCTAAAACATTTTCACCTATTAACGATTGCTATAAGTGCGCTACTTCTCTCGATTCGTTTCGCTCTTATGATGGCTAACTCACCTAAGCTTAAGCATCCTTTCTTGCAGCGTTTCCCTCATATCAATGACTCGTTGCTATTGCTATCGGGTATTGGTTTGATTTTCATCACTGGCTTTATTCCATTTACACCAGCAGCACCATGGTTAACCGAAAAACTAACTTGTGTTATGGCTTACATCGCATTAGGTTTCTTTGCGCTTAAGCTAGGTAAAAACAAGCTACTGAGAGTATTCTCTTTCTTTGGTGCGCTTGGCTGGTTAGCGATGGCAGGCAAAATCGCAATGACCAAGACACCAACATTTTTCGGTTAATTATCTCCTTATTTCGGTTAACTATCTATGTACGAATTTTTTGATGAAGACTTTGACCAGCTAGAATTAGCTGAAGGTGCATTGATCTTAAATAAAGCGATTAACCCAGAAACTCAAGACAGTTGGGCAGAGCAAGAGCTGGCGAGATTGTTAAAAGACGCCGAGTTTGCTTTGGTTAATGAAACCGATGAACAGCAGAAGTTTGAATCTTTTATTCGACTATTCTTTTATGAATGGGGTTTTGCTGGCGATAAAGATGCGTATTTCTCTTCGGAAAACGCGTTCATCGATAAAGTGCTTGAGAGAAAGAAAGGTATTCCAGTCAGTCTGGGGGCGATTTTTCTTTTTCTAGGTCGCAAGCTAGGCTTTCCTGTAGAGGGCGTCTCTTTCCCGACTCAATTCTTACTTAAAGTAAGTTGGTACGGGCAAGCTACAGCTTATATTAACCCTTATAACGGTGAGTATGTTGGCGAACAAACGCTGCGAGCATGGTTAATTGGACATGACGGCCCATTAGCTAAGGTGAAACCTGAGCACTTAGAAGTCGCCGACCACCCAACAATTATTGGTAAGTGGTTAGCCCTGCTCAAGAGTGCACTGCTGCGAGAAGAGCGTTATACACTTGCATTGAAGTGTACTGACCTTGCTTTGACGTTTGTACCTGATGACCCATATGAAATCCGTGACCGCGGTTTTATCTATCAGCAGCTAGACTGTCACCAAGTAGCCGCAACCGATTATCAATACTTTATCGACCAATGCCCAGATGACCCGGCATCTGAGTTACTGAAATCTCAAGTGAACGTCATGAACGAAAAGACAGTGGTTGTTCACTAATTAATAATTATTTAGAGAGAATATGATGGAACAGAAAACAGTTCATATTGGCGATATGCCAATTGCTAACGACAAGCCATTTACGCTATTTGCAGGCATGAACGTTCTTGAATCTCGCGATCTTGCTATGCAGATCTGTGAGCACTATGTAAAAGTAACCGAGAAGCTGGGCATCCCTTACGTATTTAAGGCGTCTTTTGATAAAGCGAACCGCAGCTCAGTTCATTCATACCGTGGTCCAGGAATGGAAGAAGGTCTCAAAATCTTCCAAGAGCTGAAAGATACTTTCGGCGTGAAGATCATTACTGATATCCACACAGAAGCTCAAGCTCAGCCTGTTGCGGATGTGGTTGATGTAATCCAACTACCTGCATTCCTAGCTCGTCAAACTGATCTTGTTGAAGCAATGGCTAAGACTGGCGCAGTAATCAACGTGAAGAAGCCTCAGTTCATGAGCCCGAATCAAGTTGGCAACATCGTTGATAAGTTCGCTGAGTGCGGTAATGACAACATCATCCTTTGTGAGCGTGGCGCTTGCATGGGTTACGATAACCTTGTTGTGGATATGCTTGGCTTTGGCGTAATGAAGAAGTCTTCAAACGGTAGCCCAATCATCTTCGACGTGACGCACTCTCTACAAATGCGTGACCCATCAGGTGCTGCATCTGGCGGTCGTCGTGAGCAAACGGTTGAACTTGCTAAAGCGGGTCTTGCTACGGGTATTGCGGGTCTGTTCATTGAAGCTCACCCAAACCCAGACCAAGCTCGTTGTGATGGCCCATCTGCGCTACCTCTAGACAAACTAGAGCCGTTCTTGAAGCAGATGAAAGCACTTGATGACCTTATCAAAGGCTTTGAGCATATTGATATTAAATAATTGAGATGGATGTGAAGTAACGGAAACGTTATTTAACAAAGTTGATCTAAGAAAGCCCAGTTCTCTGAATTGGGTTTTTTTTATCTCGTAAAATCAGCCGAACATAAACCGTTCATTTAAAGAGTTGTTAACGTGGCGGGTTATTACCTAAGAAACTCTTATATGAGTGTGAGGTCAGTCCTGTTTGCAGTAAATTACTGATATTCATCACACTTTGTAAGTAAACGATTGCTTGTGATGCAGGGGAAGTTTGAGTGTAATCTCATAATTTTGTTACACTTAACTGTTGACCTATGTGTGACCAATTCGACATAAATATGAAATCGTCGTGTTACATCTAGAATGTTAATTTAAGATTAGTCATGTTGAAGTCTTATTGTTCGAACTCCAGGAAAGGGGTCGCAATAGATTATAAAAAGCAGTGGATTCCCCTAAAAAGTTCAAAGGTATGACAATGAAGCAACGCCTTATTCTAAAGACAGCACTAAGTGCTGCAATCCTAGCTACTCTAGCTGGGTGTGCGTCTCAATCAGCTCATGATTGGAACCAAGACGAAACTTACAAGCTAACGATTCTTCACACAAACGATAACCATGGTCGTTTCTGGCAGAATAAATATGGCGAATACGGCATGTCTGCACGTAAAACGCTAGTTGACCAACTTCGTTCAGAAGTTGAAGCAGAAGGCGGTAGCGTGTTGCTTCTATCTGGCGGTGACATCAACACGGGTGTTCCAGAGTCAGACCTTCAGGACGCAGAACCTGATTTTAAAGGTATGAACAAAATTGGTTACGATGCCATGGCATTGGGTAACCACGAGTTTGATAACTCTTTAGACGTATTACAAAAGCAGATCGACTGGGCTAACTTCCCAATGCTATCTGCAAACATCTACGATAAAGCGACAGGTGAACGTAAGTTCCAAGCTTACGAGATGTTCGAAAAGCAAGGCATCAAGATTGCGGTTATTGGTTTAACAACTGAAGATACCCAAAAGATTGGTAACCCTGAATTTATCGCAGGCATCGACTTCCGTGATCCTAAAGAAGAAGCGAAGAAGCTAATCGCTGAACTTAAAGAAACAGAAAAACCGGATCTAATCTTTGCTGTGACTCATATGGGTCACTACGAAAATGGCCAACGTGGTGTTAATGCTCCGGGTGATGTCGCACTTGCTCGTTACCTAAACGAAGGCGATCTAGACATGATCGTTGGTGGTCACTCTCAAGAGCCTGTATGTATGGAAGGCCCTAACGTTGCGAAGAAAAACTTCAAGCCGGGTGATGAGTGTAAGCCTGACGTACAGAATGGTACTTACATCGTTCAAGCTCATGAGTGGGGCAAGTACGTAGGTCGTGCTGATTACGAATTCCGTAACGGCGAACTAGAAATGGTGAGCTACGACCTGATTCCAGTTAACCTTAAGAAGAAAGTTAAGATTGACGGTAAGAAGCAACGTGTTCTTATTCAAGATGAAATCGCACAAGACCCAGAGCTACTTGAATTCCTACGTCCTTTCCAAGAGCAAGGTCAAGCACAGCTAGAAGTTCAAATCGCAGAGACAAATGGCAAGCTTGAAGGCGATCGTAACGTCGTTCGCTTCCAACAGACCAACCTAGGTCGTTTGATTGCGACTTCTCACATGGAGCGTGCAAAAGCAGACTTCGCTGTGATGAACTCTGGTGGCGTTCGTGACTCAATTGAAGCCGGTAATGTTACTTACAAAGATGTACTGAAGGTACAGCCTTTTGCAAACATCCTGACTTACACAGACATGACGGGTAAAGAAGTTCTGGATTACCTAAATGTAGTAGCGACTAAACCAATCGATTCTGGTGCTTACGCTCAGTTTGCTGGAATCTCTATGACAGTAGCGAACGGTGAAGTATCGAATGTATTCATCGGTGGCAAACAGCTTCGTCTAGACGAAACTTACCGTTTCACAGTACCAAGCTTTAACGCTGCTGGTGGTGACGGTTACCCTAAACTGTCTGATCACCCAGGTTACGTAAATACTGGTTTTGTTGATGCTGAAGTACTGAAAGAGTACCTAGAAGCAAACAGCCCGGTTGACGTGAACAAGTACGCGCCTTCAGGCCAAATGGTTTACAAGTAATTGTATCAATAGGTGCTAAATTAGATTGACTCTAGCACCATGATAAATTTAACTAAAGCGACGCCTTGGCGTCGCTTTTTGTTTATCTATCGTTTGGATTTGTTATGACCCCTGCAATCAATCTCGCCAAGAAAAAGAAAATCGCTCATAGTGTGCACCAGTATCATCATGATGCGAATAATACGAACTATGGTTTAGAAGCCGTTGAAGCGCTTGGTCAAGATCCCAAACGTGTATTCAAAACGCTGTTGTTCTGCTTGAATGGTGTGGCGAAAGATTTGGCGGTTGCCGTTATTCCTGTCGACCAGAAGCTAAATCTAAAGCTTGCCGCTAAAGCAGCGAAAGGCAAAAAAGCAGAGATGGCCGATCCTGAGATTGCTCAGAAAACCACGGGTTATGTTGTTGGTGGCATTAGTCCGCTTGGACAGAAGAAAGCACTGCCTACCTTCGTTCATTCCAGTGCGACAGATTTTGAAACGATATGTGTGAGTGCAGGTAAGCGTGGGCTAGAGATTGAATTAGACCCAAAAGACTTAACATTTCTGACTCGCGGCCAGTTTGCTGATTTATGTTTATAGATTGTCGTCGTCATGATGATAAAACTATCGAATGACCAACAAAAACGCCCGCTAGACTAATCTAGCGGGCGTTTTTATATCGAGAGTCTCGTCTTACTGATTCAGACTACTTCTTCAGACCTAAAGTACCACCAACACGCTTTGGTGCAGGTTTGTTCGGTCTGTTTGAATCTTGGCTGCGGTTTGCCGGCTTCCCGCTTCTACGATCGGTATTATCGCGATCTGTGCGATTGCGATCCGAACGATTTCTATCTGAATTAGAACGCTCTGAACGAGAGTTCGATTTCCAGTTCTCGGTATTACCACCGCTTTCACCATTCGATGAATTGCGGCCACGCTTTGAATTAGGTGCATGACGGAATTCATCCGCATTGTTACCGCGGTAGGTGCGTGTACGGTTCTCGTTTTGATTACGGCGCGCTGTTGAAGCTTGGTTCTCTTCACGGCTATCAAAAAGTTTCGCGTCAGTCGCTTTGCGAATGCGTTGACCTTTCGCGTTCATTTTTGACGCATCTTCCGTACTTACTGAGCCTTCACACATCGCTAAAATTTCAGTGATCTCTTCGTCGCTCAGGTAGCGCCATTTGCCGTTAGGAATACCGTCTAGTGAGATATTCATAATACGAACACGACGCAGTTTAAATACTTCATAACCGAGCGCTTCACACATACGGCGAATTTGGCGGTTAAGGCCTTGTGTTAGCGTAATTCGGAATGAGAACTTAGTCTCTTTCTCTACTTTACATGGCAAAGTGACTGTATCGAGAATGTGAACGCCAGCGCCCATTTGCTTCAAGAATTCCGTCGTAATCGGCTTATCTACACGCACCACGTATTCTTTCTCGTGGTTGTTACCTGCACGTAGGATCTTGTTTACGATGTCGCCGTCATTGGTTAGGAAGATAAGGCCATCAGAAGGCTTATCTAGACGACCAATCGGGAAAATGCGCTTGTGGTGGCCAATAAAGTCGACGATGTTGCCAGGAATATCACGCTCAGTCGTACAGGTGATACCTGTTGGTTTATTGAGAGCAATGTAAATCGGCTTCTCTTTTGAGCGAACAGGCTTATTGTCGATCTCAACATCATCACCTGGCAAGACTTTAGTACCCATTTCAGGGATCTTACCGTTAATAGTAACTCGGCCTGCATCAATCAGTTTATCGGCTTCGCGGCGTGAGCAAAAACCAGTTTCACTGATGTATTTATTAAGGCGTTTAGCTTGGGATTCTTGTGACATGATATTCTCTTAGCGTTTCACAACGGAAATGTAGATAAACAAAAAGCAACCTTTGGATAGTTGCTTTGAGTTGAAATTCGTTAACTGAGGTAATTTTAGCACTTGGTGTGAGTCTAGGCACGAAATATCGATCTTGATGCAAAATCGTTACTAGTCCATTTATCTATCTCAACCTATTAACTGGTGCGTTTTTGATGGCGCTCTCTGTTCTCTAGCTTTTTCTCATTACTCTTTCTGAGCATTACGTAGACTGCGCCCGTACCACCATGAAATTGCTGAGCAGAATGAACACATTGAACGTCGTTGATTTGTGTTAGCCAATTTGCCACGTAGCTTTTCATCATTGCAGGTGGATTCGAACGCTCACCCTTACCATGAACAATGATGACGGTACGAACATCCATTCTTAAACACTGACGCAAAAATGAAAGCACTTCGTTACGTGCGTCTTTCAGTGTTTTCCTATGAAGGTCGAGCTTGGCTTGAATAGGGTATTTTCCTAGGCGCAGCTTTTTGTATACGCCTTCTTGTACACCGTCTTTTTTATAAGCAACAACATCGTCTGGCTTGATCATTGGCGAATAGTCTAATGATAAGTAGTCTTTCTCGTCGTCAGACAGCCACATTGCGGCTTCACGCTTAGCAAGGTGAGATTCGGTGACTCGGTGTACTTTCTGGTGTTCAGCGGTGTCATGGTCGATACGTTTAACATCGCCCATCATTTCTTGGAATAGATCTAAGTCATCATCATGAGACATAGTGTGTATCTCAAGTTGGAGAAGGATAGGGTAAGTATACCTAAGTTGAGGTTAGGTTTAAAAATGAAAAAACCGGAGAAGACAATAAGTCTGCTCCGGCGCAAAGCGTTTTGACATTTACTTATAAAGTAAAAGAATACTTAAAAGTAAATGATTTAGGCAGAGCGATTCTAGTGAGGAGATTTTTCAGTCATAACTTTGTATATGAAGAAGCCTCCATAAAACATCATGAGACCCAGAGCCCCGAAGATTACTATCATTGAAGATAGTCCCACCGCATTACCAAATAGGAGATCTAGCCAAAAGTCCATGTGTATACCTCAAAGTTATATGACATGGCTTAGTGTATTAACAAGCATTATCAATTCACTGATCTGGATCAATCCTGTTTCATAAGTTAAATACTTGTTGGTAACTGTGTGTTTTTCGTCACATCATGCTCGTTGTTGTATGTCTTTTGTTCGAACGATTCAAAATCGCAATAAATATGAGAAAAAGCCCTTGCGGATAAATTCAGAACCCGTATTATACGCTCCATCGACAGGCAATGAGCCAGTTAGATATCTCGGTGAATAGCGCAGCTTGGTAGCGCATCTGGTTTGGGACCAGAGGGTCGGGGGTTCGAATCCCTCTTCACCGACCACATTAGAAAAAGCCGTAGCAGAAATGCTACGGCTTTTTTGTATTTGGGATTTCTACATTCTACTGCATTGACTGTTTATGGTTGAGGGCAGAGAGTTAGGTCTATTGGACAAACTCATTTGTCGCAACGTTGTTCTTAACCCAGATCAAAGCTTGTAAGCGATTCTTCACCTTGATCTTTTTGAATGTATTGTGAAGGTGTGCTTTAACTGTATTCTCACTGACATAGAGTGTGTCCGCAATTTGCGTGTTAGATGCGCCATCACCGAGTAGTTTGATGATCTGCTGTTCGCGTTTAGTGAGCTTGAGGTAATAAGGACTGGTTTTCGCGCACTGCCTCTCTCTGTAGAAGCTAATGTACTGGTAAATGAGCTTTCTACTCATCCACATCTCGCCTTGCAAAATGCAGTTAAAGCCGGCCACGAGCTTTTCAAGCGTGTCCGACGTATAAAAAATGCCGACAAGATACTGCCATTTAAGCATTTCAGAGTGCGGGAAATCGCCTGGTGTATTGAGTAGCACTTCATGGACATCACTTGCTACGTCATCTCTGAGCTCCTGGTATTTCTCAATGTATTGCTTACTCATTGTCGGGAAATCAATAATAATCAGAACTAAGTCATCGTTTTTTAGGGATTTAGCACTGAGCCTTTCCGGTGATATGAGTTTTATGTTCAGGTTAACTTTCTGTTCTATAGACTCTTTTAGTAGTATCGATTGTAAATTGTTCTCCGCAAGTAAAATGGCGTTATGAGCCTCCAGTTTAGCCATGTGGAACTCCTTTTCTTAACTCATTACTTGAACTTTAGGTGTTTTAGTTTAAAGCACGTATTGTTATTTTGCTAATTTTTAAAGCTAATTATTCATCAAATTTATGAAATTAATTTAATAGTATTGTCGAAGGTAAAATAATACTTAAGTAGAAAGAGGGAATTACCGAGATTTATGGTTTTATTTTATTGATTGTACAGTCTTTATGAATTTTCCAGATCCCCTTGTTTGGGTGAAGTTTTATAGTGGCAGGAAACTGATTTATATTAATAATCAACGTTGTAATACCACTATTCGTATTCTGGTTGAAATTAGAGTTGGTGTTCGTACTCAACGTTAATGAAGATGCCACACTGTTATTTATGGTCAGAATAAGACTTTTATTTTTTATCAGGCACTGTACTGAATTTAAATCAGAAGAAAATCCATTAAAATGGAAAGAAATAAATAAAACGGCGATCAACGCCGTTTTAATATATGCACTCTTTATCATATTAATTCTGATAAATTATACCGACATTACCAATTGCGCCATTACCTGAAACGAGAGCAGTATCATAAGAGGTTTGTTCAATCATAAATTGGTTTGAACTGCTGTTTGTTAAGCTAACAATGGCATCTGAATGAGATCCTGTTTGTAACGTGAATACTCGGTTATCGCTACTGCTCACGAGATCGATATCGACATAGTTATCGTCGCCACCACCAACATCGGTGTTGACTATCGTTTGAACATAGTTATTATCGCCGCTGATATCGATGTCTACATCATTATTATCAACACTCGCGTTACTAAACTCGGTATAGGTTGTATTGGAGTTACCAGAGACATTCACATCAGCTTCATTGTAGTCAGCACCACCTAGAGCATTGACGACAGAGATGTTCTCGTTACCCACTTGTGTAACTCGTAAATCATTGCTTCGACCATAAGGTTGAACTGTAATTTGGGCTTGGTTACTAACACCATCTTGATCAACCCAGGCGTTGTTGTTTACATAGCGTAACTTAACGTGAGCTTCATTGAGATTGCCATCTTGTTGAACCACTACGTCAGAGTTATAGCTAGCATGTGTGTCAACTAGTGCAACATGCCCATCAGTAACACCAGACGTGTTCTGGTTAATGGTGACATTGGCATTATCGCCACTACCCATTTGCCAAACGGCAGTATTATCCATCGCTAAAGGTTGAATACCGGCTACTGTCGATGATATGCCAAGATCGGTTGTTCCTTCTATTGTCCCCAACGCTGGCTCAGAGGCTGGAAAAGGAGCAGGTAAATTATCTGCGTATGCTGCATTAAAGCCCAGAATAGCACCGACTATAATTCCAATTTGTGTAACTTTCATAAGTTGTATCCTTATACATTTCCATGTCGACTATGTTGTTACTTCATCGAGAAGCAACGGTGAATCAAGCTTTCCATACTGCGCGCTAATTGGCTTGATTGATGTGAATTCTCATTGAGCTAGACGCTTTCACTAAAGCAAAGTCGTTGCCGTCTTGAGAAATTCCTAAATTACTTCTTCCAGAACCAACCAAATAAGCAGTATTGCCATTGCCTTTTTGGTCAATGCTCAGCTGACTACTCTGTCTTGAGACGTTAGCTTGTCCGATAACTGCTAAATTGTTATTCCCGTCTTGGGAAATAAGCGCTTCAGAATTTACTCCGAGTTGCCCAATTGCGGCATCGTTATTTGAACCATTCTGGTCTATTAAGGCGGTATTATTGCGCCCTGTTTGACCAATGTATGCGGAGTTAGAACTTCCGCTTTGCGTTATCTTCGCTCTGTTGTTCGCGGTAATACCAGGACTGCGTTGCTTTATTATTGCTATTGAATCAGTAGCATTAGATATATTTAATTCTGAATAATTATCTAAATCTCCAGAAGAGAAGCTTTCTAAATAATTATAATCATTGACTATATCTTGATTAACATTATGTAAAAAATCCCCTTCTATATCTGACGCGATAGCATTATTAAAACCTCCTGATAAAAAATATAAACAAGTTAAGCTGATAAGTGATGCTTTCCCAATTACCATCATCTTTACCTTAAAGTGTTCGTGATTATGATCCCTACGAAAATAAACTGCGTAGGGAATGAGTGAACCTTTGTCTTATCGAAATCCTAGGCCTTGAATTTACGAACAGCTATAAACTTAAAGTTGAAAATATTTAGTTGTTCATATGAAATTTAATTAGTATTTGACCGAATCCTACCAACCTTAGTTAATCAATTCCCTTCAGTAATTAATTCGAAAGTTTATATATGCCACTGTAAGCATGAATTACGCTTTATTCAGTTTCAACGAATCACATTCTCATTTTGTAAATAGACTTTGAATGGGAGCACATATGAAAATCAAGCTGCTTACAATAACTCTGCTTTCCTTTGCTCTTCATGCAGAAGAAAAGAGTCATGGTCTTGAAAATGCTGCTCCTTTAGAAAATGGACAAAAACTTGAGGACTCGACAAATAATCTTAAGGAAAAATTCAATGACTTCAGTGAAGTCGATGGAATCATTGTGGACAGAACCATTACGCGGTTGGGAGAGGATTTCTATTTTTTCTTCTCGCAATCGCTCAATGATAGTTATCCCGACCTTAAGGAAAATTTGACGGTAAAAGAAAGGCCAACGGCGTTATCAGGAAGCATCATAGAGGTTCAACACTCTAGAAAACCGATCTTCCGTACGGCGTTGTCCCCTGGTCGTAGACAAGCGAAAGAACGCGCTGCCGATGCAACACGAGTGGTTGGGAATTACATCATCCGATGGCAAGCGGAACGGATCTTTCAGGACACTTACGATCTAGACCATGATGAATTTTAAGGAGCCAAGGATGTCGATATTTTTCAGAAAGGCCGCGCTCATTGCGCTGATAGTTTCGCCTTCGGTTTACTCAAGCGAATTAGTTTATACGCCCGTAAATCCAAGTTTTGGCGGAAACGCTTTAAACAGTTCTCACCTTTTTAATCACGCTAATGCTATCAATGATTATGAAGACCCAAGTGCAAGGGATATCTTTGATGAGCAAGAATCAGCCTTAGATCGTTTAGCGTCTAGTTTAGAGTCCCGTTTAATTAGCCAATTGCTTGCTGACGTGGGTAATGGAAACACGGGGCAGTTGGAAACTGATGATTTTTTCCTGAATATTGTGGATGATTCCGGGACTTTGTTGGTTCAAATCGTCGATAAAGAGACTGGGGAATCAACAGAAATCAGTGTTTCGGGACTAAACCCAGACCTCTAATCACAAGGATTGTGTTATGAAATCGATCATTATCGTCTTCTTGACCTTTGTGTTGGGAGGGTGCACTTACTCTATGCAAATTCCAGAGACTTCTGAAACGCCAAAACTGATGCCGAGAGGATCGACTTATACCGATCTTATCTCATTACCTCAGCCTCGCGGGAAAATATTGGTCTCAGTTTATGACTTTAGAGATCAAACAGGCCAATACAAGCCTCAGCCAAACAGTAACTTTTCCACAGCAGTGCCACAGGGTGGGACGTCTTTATTGACGACAGCACTTATCGACTCTCAGTGGTTTGTACCTCTGGAGCGTGAAGGGCTCCAAAACTTATTGACTGAACGTAAGATCATTCGAGCGGCTCAGAAAAAAGATAAGGTCGTAAATAATCATGGGGCAGACTTGTCGTCTTTGAGTTCCGCTAACATCGTCATCGAAGGCGGGATTGTGGCTTATGACTCGAATATCGTGACAGGCGGTGCGGGTGCTAAGTATCTTGGGATCGGTGGTTCTGGACAATATAGAACGGATCAAGTCACTGTGAATTTAAGAGCCGTTGACGTTAGAACCGGGCAAGTTCTATTGAGTGTCACCACCACTAAAACTATCTCTTCACACGAGATTGGGTTCGGCGCATTTCGATTTGTTGATTACAAAGAACTGTTGGAAGTTGAAATGGGCTATAGCCAAAATGAACCGGTCAATATTGCTGTGATGTCTGCTATTGATGCCGCGGTGATTCATTTGATTGTGAAAGGAATGAAGCGTGGAATGTGGTCGCCGGGCGATCCGAATGCATTAGAAAATCCGATTATCGCACGTTATTCCGAAGCGAGTACAGACATACTTTAAGCTACCGAGTAAGCAGCAAAATAGGGCTATGCGGAAAACGGACCTTTCCCTTAGCCCTGTTTTTTTCTTCAAGCAACTCAATGATCAATTCACATCGCACGTAATATCTTTTATCGGTGTTTCCGAGGTAACAAAACAAACATACGCTTCCGCTGGCTTATTCGGGCCTATTCGAATGTAACCTGCCTTTATTTCATCTTCATCAAACGTCACCGAGTGAGAGCTTCCCGTTTGGTTGTCGTAAAAGTTTGCTTCAAAATTGTTGTTCATTTGGCTTGCGATACGGTTTCGTGTTGTAGATGTTGTGAACGTAATATTGGCGCAGCGCATCGGTGGTTTCTCTGTAATCAAAAACTGTCCGCTTTCTTTATCTAATACACCGCCTTTGGTATCCGGTTGTATGTCTATCGCCTGAAACTGTTCGATGGTGCATGTTTCTTTGGCTGAGGCTATTGAGGGCATCAGCATCGTGAGGGCTAAAGGGAAAGCAAAAAGTACTGGTTTCATTAGAACAACGCCATAGGTAAAAAGAGCGAAAGATAATAGCACTGCAATGGTGCTATTAAATGTAAAGATTCTGTTATTAAGGAAATGCTTTTATAACGAAAACAAAATGAGGTTGAGCATCGTTAGCTTTTTTAGCTAGTCTCAAATTGACATTGGGCTGATTGGCTTTGTGATTGCTGAATGACACTGAAGCCTTTCTTTTCTAATAACTGTATAAGGTTACCTTCTCCAATTAGGTGCAAGGTACCAACTACTATCATGTAGTTCCCTTTAGTCTTAAGCTTCCAATCATTGGAGGATAGTTTGTTTGCCCAGTCTATGTTGCGATCGGTTAAGAATGCTTTCTCAAGTTCAGGCGACATCTCTGACAGTTCTGAGAAGGCTTCCAGCTTCGCTAAATCACCCGCTTTCCAGCTTTCAATCAGACAATGAACCACGCGATCAGTTTGGTCAAATTCTTCAAGGCTACTGACTAACCACTCTTTACCGTCGTCCTTTTGTTTTGTCATCAGGTCTATTTGGAATTGCAGAGGCTCCAAACTGATAACCGGAACATCTTGGGTAGTCGCTTTGTTCGCTAGCGTCGCATCAACGCCGCTGGCGGAGCCATAACCAAGGTTTTTTAACTGCTGCATTTGTATGGAGAGAGAAGTTGCCCAAGGCGGTGAGCGAAGCAGTTGTTGCGTCGGCATACCCAATGATTTTGATATGTCGGTTAATAATTGCAGCTGTTCTGTATTGAGTACATCGGCAGTCGTGAGTTTGTTGCGGGGATATACAACGCCATCAGACTTTCTGATATCCGTTTCGATAATTAAGCCATCACTGTTTTTTAGCGCGTCGGTGATCGCCGAAGGAAGGGGGTACATACTCTCGTCTCCAACGTGCACTGAACCTAAGATAGTGAGTGTCAGATCATCCTTTTGTGCTTGCCAATAAAGGGGCTCGGCGACCGCTTGCCTAGCTGAAAAAGCGAGAACGAATAAAACCATGTACCAGAGTGGACGCAAAGGGAGCTCCTTAAGGAAGTATTAAACTCGTTAAAATCGATTTTGACGATGTTTTTTAACGGTTTTTTTTGAGAACAATGTCACGTTGTTTGTACGAAAAGTATAACAATACGCTGAAACTCTAAATCCTTTCTGACTACCAATGACACGATTTTATGAAATCGGTAAAAAAGATTGTGATTCATTTCTCAAATTTTACGTCAAAATTAAAATGACGGAAGTGCCGTTGCTTGTAACTTGATGATTTTATTTAAATTAAATTTATCAATATTTTTGAGATTTGAAGCCGATCACTTTATTAGCTCGATTTAATTCACGGTAAAAAATAAGCCCATATAGTTTATCTAACTTTCGAAGCGCTCCATTTTGCTTCTTACTCAATTTTTAATTTATGGGTGAATACGATGTTGAAGAGAAACTTACTATCTGTAGCGGTATTGGCTGGCCTAACAGGTTGTGCAGTAACGCAAGCACCAGAACAAAAAGTAGTGAATGCACTGGCTGATAATCTTGATGTTCAGTACGAAATTCTAACTAATCATGGTGCGAATGAAGGCTTGGCTTGTCAGGACCTAGGTGCTGAATGGGCGTCATGTAATAAAGTGAACATGACGCTAACCAATGACGGTGAAGCGATTGACTCTAAAGATTGGAGCATCTACTTCCACAGTATTCGTCTTATTTTAGATGTTGATAATGAGCAATTTAAGATCACTCGCGTTACTGGTGACCTTCACAAGCTAGAACCTACTGAAAAATTTGACGGCTTTGCGGCTGGTGAAGAAGTGGTTCTTCCGTTAACGAGTGAATACTGGCAACTGTTTGAAACTGACTTTATGCCAGGTGCATTCGTGACGGCGCCAAACGCAGAACCTAAGATGATTGCATCATTGAATACAGAAGATGTTGCATCGTTCGTAACTGGTCTAGAGGGTAATAACCTTAAGCGTACGCCTGATGATAATAACGTAATGGCGACAGCGGTGACGCGTTTTGAAAAGAATGCTGATCTAGCAACGCAAGACGTATCAACTACTTTACTACCAACGCCAATGTCGGTAGAAGCCGGTGAAGGTTCAGTTAGCATTGCTGGTGGTATTGCCCTACCTAAAGACGCATTCGACGCTGAGCAATTCGCAGCAATTGAAGAACGTGCAGATGTGGTAAACGTAGATGTGAGTGGCGACCTACCTGTGAGTGTCGCTGTTGTTCCTACTCAGTTTACGGGTGATTTAGCGAAATCTGGCGCTTATGAACTAAGCATCTCGGAAGAGGGGATTGCAATTAAAGCGTTTGATAAAACGGGTGCTTTCTACGCAGTTCAGTCTATTTTTGGCCTAATAGATAGTCAGAACGCTGAATCATTACCACAACTGTCAATTAAAGATGCGCCGCGCTTTGATTATCGTGGTGTGATGGTGGACGTTGCTCGAAACTTCCACTCAAAAGATGCCATCCTAGCAACGCTAGATCAAATGGCGGCATACAAGATGAATAAACTGCACCTTCACCTAACGGATGATGAAGGTTGGCGTTTAGAAATTCCAGGTTTACCAGAGCTAACGGATGTAGGGTCTAATCGTTGTTTTGATTTGGATGAACAAAGCTGCTTACTGCCTCAGCTAGGTTCTGGTCCAACAACAGACAACTTTGGCTCTGGTTTCTTTAGTAAAGCGGATTACGTCGAGATCCTAAGCTACGCTAAAGCGCGCAGCATCGAAGTTATCCCTGAAATTGATATGCCAGCACACGCTCGTTCAGCTGTGGTATCAATGGAAGCGCGTTACACTCGTCTCATGGCGGAAGGCAAAGAAGCAGAAGCGAACGAATACCGCTTGATGGATCCGCAAGATACATCGAATGTAACCACGGTTCAGTTCTACGATAAGCAAAGCTTCATTAACCCATGTATGGAGTCATCAACTCACTTCGTCGATAAAGTAATCTCTGAAGTGGCGGCAATGCACCAAGAAGCGGGCGTACCGCTAACGACTTGGCACTTCGGCGGCGATGAAGCGAAAAACATCAAGTTAGGCGCAGGCTTACAAGATATTAATGCAGAAGATAAAGTGGCTTGGAAAGGCAACATCGATTTGTCTAAGCAAGATAAGCCGTTCCAACAATCACCACAATGTCAGTCATTGATCGCTGATGGTACTGTAAGCGATTTCGGTCATTTACCAAGCCACTTCGCAGAACAGGTTTCTAAGATTGTTGCTGAGAAGGGTATTCCACACTTCCAAGCATGGCAAGATGGTCTGAAATACAGCGAAGGCGAGGAAGCATTTGCGACCGAAAGTACACGCGTGAACTTCTGGGACGTTCTTTACTGGGGCGGAACTTCATCAGTATACGATTGGTCAGCAAAAGGGTATGACGTGATTGTCTCTAACCCAGACTACGTATACATGGATATGCCATACGAAGTTGATGCAGCTGAGCGTGGTTACTACTGGGCAACACGTGCAACCGATACTCGTAAGATGTTTGGCTTCGCACCAGAAAACATGCCACAAAACGCAGAAACATCATTAGACCGTGATGGCAATGGTTTTACTGGTAAAGGTGAGGTTGAAGCGAAACCTTTCTACGGTCTGTCAGCTCAACTTTGGTCAGAAACAGTACGTACTGACGAGCAATATGAATACATGGTGTTCCCTCGCGTATTGGCAGCAGCAGAGCGCGCATGGCACCGAGCAGATTGGGAAAACGACTACAAGGTTGGTGTTGAATACTCTCAAGAAACTAACTTAGTGAATAAGCAAGCGTTGAACAGCGACTTTAATCGCTTCGCGAATATTCTTGGTCAACGTGAGCTAGCTAAGCTAGAAAAAGCGGGTATTGATTACCGACTACCAGTTCCAGGTGCGAAGGTTGTTGACGGTAAGCTAGCGATGAACGTTCAATTCCCAGGTGTAGAGCTGCAATACTCTGCTGATGGCGAAAACTGGCTAACATACGATGAGCAACAACGTCCATCAGTTTCTGGTGAGACTTACATCCGCTCTATTTCAGAAAGTGGTGAGAAAGTAAGTCGAGTGACCTCAGTTAAATAATCGATAAGCACTATTAGTAGAAGAGCTCCTGACCTTTATCTTATTCAAGATAAAACGGGAGCTCTTTTTGTTTACTGCGAATTAGGTGCATATCCAAAACTGAAACATATAGAAATCGCCTTTGGTCATATCATCAACAATGCACATAAGGTGACTTTAATCCCAAAAGTGACGCGCTTCTCATTATTCTCTTCAAAAAATAAGCCCCCTGTAAAAAACTCTAAATCAGATGTGATTCAACTATCTAGATCTAATTTTTCTTCGTGAAATAACGTGATCCCGATCTGTATATTTTTCCATCTTAAGTTTTTTATCAATTTTTATGTTTTTAAGTTGTTGATTTTAAAGTTTTAAATAACTTGTCTTTTTTTGATAGTGAGAGGGATCACTCTGCTGTCCCTTTTATTTTTAAACGCGAATTAATTCGAGCAACATAGATTTCATGCCAGGGAGGCTACCAACTACTCAAGCGGTGAAGGTGAATGATGTACCGAAGATGTGCCGCTGAAAAAATTAAACTAAGGCAGTTTACTATGAAAAAAATTATCGCTCTAAGTGCTCTTTCTCTTGCTTTCGCTTCTAGTGCTTTTGCTGGTTCTTCTTACGTAACGGGTAACATCCAAATTCATGACGATGGCCGTATCCACGGTTCTGACATGACTTCTACGCTAGAAGCTGGTCACACGTTTGACAACTCTCTAGGCGGCTTCACGGTTTATTCTGAGTTTGATGGTATCCAACTGGGCAAACTTGAATCTGAAAATGGCGGTGCAGGTAATACTACTCCAGGCATCACTGTAGGTGGTGAGCAATCTTTCAACATCACTGACAACCTATGGGTTGCTGCGGGTTACCAACACCTATTCTCTGCAGGCGAAAGCATTCAGTTCCGTCCACTAGTTAAGATCGGTTACAACTTCGACAACGGCATCTCTATTAGTAACCGTACTCGTGCACACATCGATGATACTTCAGCTAATGCTGACACAGACTACCGCATGGATAACCGCATTGCTTACACAGTGAATGCTGACCTAGCGCTTAGCTACAACAACGTATACATGATTGATGCTGAAGCGATGGACCACGAGTTACGTGCAACATGGACTCGTCAAGGTGTTCAACCTTACTTTGAATTCCGTAGCCAAGCTAACGGTGTAGATTTCGCAAACGGCGATTCTAAGCAGAACAACGCATTCGTATTCGGTGCTTCTTACGGCTTCTAAGCTGATTCGCTTGGTTGCTTAGTCTATTAGATTATTAGCCGAGTGAGCTTCTTCGCTAAATAGCTTTTTGCTAAATAGCTTGCTAGCTAATTAGCGAGGGGAACATAGCGGTACTAACAGCCCGGTTGGTGCCGCGACAAGATTTGCTTTACTGTCCAAAAGCAAAGAGCCTAGCAAGTAAACCACAGTCTTGGGTTTACTGAATGCTAGGCTCTATTTTTATGACTTCTTTTTATTGCTGTGTGTTGGTCTGTTTAGGTTCTATTTCCCGTTGTAGTGACGGTATTCAAACACCTGACCTTTTTCATTAAACGCATACACAGAATACTCGTCTTTCTTATCGCCATATTCCATGCCTGGCGAACCCATTGGCATACCCGGAACCGCTAAACCAATCGCATTACGTGGTGGGTTTTCTAGAAAGGCTTTAATGTCATCTGCTGGAATGTGTCCTTCAAATACGTATCCGTCGATCTCTGCAGTGTGGCAAGAGGCTAGCTCTTGTGTTATCCCTAGTTTCTGCTTGATTGGGTTCATATCATCGTGGAGCTTCTCAGTAACATCGAACCCAGCATCTCGCATATGTTCAGTCCATTCTGTGCAGCAGCCGCAGTATGGAGATTTGTGGTTTAGAACATCAGTAGCTAAAGCTTGTCCTGAGATTGCAGCGAGTGCAGTAAGAGTCATAATTTTACGAATCATGGTTAACCTCATGAATATGGTTTTTATTAATATTAGAATGAGTTGGTTTGAACAATCTCAGCCTGTTGGCATTGCTTACTACAGTAATTGACGACATCGCCATCGCTGCCCCTGCAACTACTGGACTAAGCAGAAATCCGAAAAATGGGTAAAGCACACCGGCCGCGATAGGAATACCAAGCGAGTTGTAGATGAAGGCACCAAATAGGTTTTGCTTCATATTTCTCACGGTCGCTTGAGATAGCTCGATCGCGTTACTGACAGACAGTGGCGACGAGTTGAGTAGCGTCATTTGCGCACTTTCAATCGCGACATCACTGCCACTGCCCATTGCTATGCCTATATCTGCTTGAGCAAGTGCAGGCGCGTCGTTAATACCGTCTCCGACCATGGCAACACTCTTATATTGCTGTTGCAGCTGAACAATGTGTTGAGCTTTCTGCTCTGGAAGCACTTCTGAAATCACTTCGTCGATACCGACGTTTTTACCTATCGCTTGAGCTACAGAGTCGTTGTCGCCCGTTAATAGCACAGTGTGAATTCCGGCGGATTTTAGTTGAGCTATCGCCTGTTTGCTATCTATTTTTAACGCGTCTGAAATGCCCAATATGCCTTCCAGTTTTTGGTCAATCGCAATGAAAATAGGCGTCCACGCTTGCGAGCGGCAAAGCTCGATGAAATCCGCGCCAACCTCTGTATTGATACCTAATTGGGTGAGGTACTTAAGCGAGCCAACTTGCACTTTCTTGCCGTTAATTGTTGCTTGAACCCCAAGCCCTCGTTGGTTTTCAAATTCGCTGTGTGGGAGTACTGAAACTTCCAAGCTCTCTGCATATTGGCAAACGGCTTTGGCAAGTGGGTGCTCAGATCCTACTTCTACTGAATAAGCACAAGCCAGTAATTCTTGTTCTGATAAATCGCCATAAAAGGCTTGCTGAACGGTTGGCTTACCTTGGGTTAGGGTGCCTGTTTTATCAAACACGACAGCATCAATTTTGCTTGCAGATTGCAACACATCGGCATCTTTGATCAGAACGCCAAACTCAGCGGCTTTGCCAACGCCGACAGTAATTGAAAGTGGTGTCGCAAGGCCTAAGGCACATGGACAAGCGATGATCACCACTGTGGTTGATACCACTAACATGTAACTGGCGCTTGGTTGTGGGCCAACAAAAAACCAAACTAGGGCGGCAAAAACTGCGATCGCAACCACAACTGGAACGAAAACGGCAGAGATAGAGTCGGCAAGCTTAGCAATCGCAGGCTTGCTGCTTTGCGCTTGGCGAACCATTTGAATGATTCGAGCCAGCATAGTGCTTGAGCCAATTCCCGTCGCTTCAATGATCAGGCTGCCATCACCATTAATGGTTCCTGCTGAAACGCCATCATTAATCGATTTAACGTTGGGCAGTGGTTCGCCAGTCAGCATGGATTCATCGATATAAGATTCACCCGAAACCACGACACCATCGACAGGGACTTTTTCTCCCGGCTTTACTCGAACTTGCATGCCAACTTGGATGGCCTCTACGGCGATGGTTTGCTCTTTACCATCGACGATAACCACGGCTTTTTGAGGCTGTAAGTTTATCAGCGCCTGTAAAGACTTAGTGGTGCGTGCTTTGGCTTTGGCTTCAATGTAGTGACCTAAAGAAATAAGGCCAACAATCATCGCACTTGCTTCAAAATAGACATGACGAGAAGCTTCAGGGAACCACGATGGAATGAGCACAACCAACATTGAGTAGAACCATGCTGCGCCTGTACCCAAAGCTACTAGCGTGTCCATGGTCGCGCGTTTATGCATCAAGGATTGCCAAGCATTGGTGAAGAAGCTGCGTCCAGAAGTGGCTAACAACACTAAACAAACCACACCAATGAATCCCCAAGCCAGTTGGTCGTTAAATGTAGTAATGGTCATGCTGCCGCCGAACACGCCCCATGCCATTAGCGGTGCCCCAAGCAGTAGCGCACTCACTGAATTTTTTAGGAAGGCCTGTTGAGTGCGAAGTTGTTGCTCTTGCTGTTTTTGTTGTTGTGTTGCCGCATCATCAACAAACTCGGCGCCATACCCCGCAGCTTTGACTGATTCGATGAGCTTGTTTTCAATGAGATCACGTGTTTTGGAGGTGAAAACCAAGGCAGTTTGTTCGGCAAGGTTGATCTGAGCTTGGTCGACAAACTCATTCTTTTTCAGTGCTTTCTCTACCGAAGAGACACAACTCGCACAAGTCATCCCCTCAAGAACAAGGTGATAGGTATATTGGCTAGCTGCGGTTTTATCTTCACTCTTTTTATCTGCTTGTTCGTCTTCTAAATCTGAACTCGATGAAAGGTCATTCGTTTCTGAGTAGGGAGCTGCGTGGTAACCCAGGCTTTCGACCAGCTTAATCACCTCAGACTCAGAAAGCAGAGTAACCAGTGATAATTCCTGTTTGCTGACTTCTAGGTTTAAGGCTTGCTCAGTTTGTTCAAGCGCTTTAGTCAGTTTGCTCACACACTTGCCGCAACTCAGACCGGATAGCGAAAGGTGCAGCTGATTACCCATAGAATAGCCAAGCGTTGCTAACTGTTCGTTGAGCTGAATGTAACTAAATGGAGTCGAAATATCGATGTAGGTCGGCGATATGTCATTAATCATCGTGCTGTCGAGATCGCTAAACAGTGTGCGAACTTTCTTCGCGCAACCCATGCAATTTAGGCCGTTGAGCGCGGTTGTGTAGTGGTTCATATCGATACTCCAATTCTCATCTACGCCTAACATAAACCTTCCCGTAAGGGTAAGGTCAAACATAAATTCAAGAATTTGATATTAGTGGCATATTAATGGGTGGGGTACGCTGGTGAAATAAGCGGGAGTTAAAGAAAAGCGTGGCTATAATTTATTGGCTCAGACTATAGATTTGCTACATCGAAGCTGAATTTGGCCTTTCTACAGTGGCTTTCGCACAAGATCCGCGCATTAATCATTCACTACTGATTGTAGATTTAAGCGGTGGTGATAAAATAGCGCCCAAAATTTAGTGATGTTTGACTATTGCAGGCCTTGTAATGGCGAGCACTAAAAGAATCACCTACATAATCAAGGTATTTAAATGACGGTTAAAACTCGTTTTGCTCCTAGCCCAACTGGCTATCTTCACGTTGGTGGTGCACGTACTGCACTTTACTCTTGGCTATTCGCTAAAAACCAAGGCGGTGAATTCGTTCTACGTATCGAAGACACAGACCTTGAGCGTAACTCTCAAGAAGCGGTTGATGCAATTCTAGAAGGCATGCAATGGATGGGTATGGAATGGGACGAAGGTCCTTACTACCAATCTAAGCGTTTTGACCGTTACAACGAAATGGTTGATAAGCTACTTGCTGAAGACAAAGCATTCAAATGCTACGCGTCTAAAGAGCTGCTTGATGAAATTCGTGCAGAGCAAGAAGAAAACAAAGAAATGGCTCGCTACGATGCTAACCACCCTAAAATTGTTGCAGCAAACGAAGCAGCAAAAGAAGGCGATGCGTGCGTTATCCGTTTCCGTAACCCTAAAGAAGGCAGCGTAGTATTTGATGACCAAATCCGTGGTCGCATTGAAATCGCAAACAGCCAACTTGATGACCTGATCATTCGTCGTACAGACGGTGCACCAACTTACAACTTCGTAGTAGTAGTGGATGACTGGGACATGGGTATCACACACGTTGTTCGTGGTGAAGACCACATCAACAACACACCTCGTCAAATCAACATCTATGAAGCACTAGGCGCGCCAGTTCCAACGTTCGCTCACTGTGCAATGATTCTTGGTGATGACGGTGCGAAACTTTCTAAGCGTCACGGTGCTGTTTCTGTAATGCAATACCGCGATGAAGGTTACCTACCAAATGCATTAAACAACTATCTAGTTCGTTTAGGCTGGTCTCACGGTGACCAAGAGATCTTCTCTCAAGAAGAGATGATTGAATTCTTCAGCCTGAACGCTATCAGCAAGTCTGCTTCTGCATTCAACACTGATAAGCTACTTTGGTTGAACAATCACTACATCAAGACATCTGAGCCTGAGTACGTTGCAAAATACCTGCAATGGCACATAGACGCACAGAAGATCGATACAACAAACGGTCCAGCTATCACTGAAGTGATCAAGCTAGTTGGCGAGCGTTGTAACACGCTTATCGAACTTGCTGAGCAATCTCGTTACTTCTACGAAGATTTCTCTGAGTTTGAAGCTGGCGCAGCGAAGAAGCACCTACGTGGTGTTGCTAAAGGCCCACTAGAGCTTGCGCTTGCTAAGGTTGAAGCGCTTGAAGATTTCACGACTGCAAACATCAAAGACGGTGTTATCGCAGCAGTATGTGAAGAGCTAGAGATCGGCATGGGTAAAATCGGTATGCCACTTCGCGTAGCAGTAACAGGCGGCGGTCAGTCTCCTTCTGTTGATGCAGTGATGGAGCTTGTTGGTAAAGAGCGCGTAATCGCTCGTATCAAGATGGCTCTTGAGTTCATCGCTGAGCGTGAAGCTAACGCTTAATTTGAGCGATTGATAGAATCAAAAAAGGGTCAGTAACTTGGTTACTGGCCCTTTTTATTTACTTAGCGTTTTATGTAGCTAAGCTTAGACTTTCTTGAAGATGATAGAGGTGTTGATTCCACCAAAAGCAAAGTTGTTGCTCATCAAGTATTCAACATCCAATTCGCGACCTGAGCCCGTGATGTAATCGAGCTTGCCGCACTGTTCATCGACATTCTTAAGGTTTAGGGTTGGGCTGAACCAACCGCTATGCATCATCTCTAGGCTGAGCCACGCTTCAATTGCACCACACGCACCAAGCGTATGGCCAAAGTAACTCTTAAGAGAGCTGATTGGTACTTCACCAAAGATATTCGCTGTCGCGTTACTCTCTGCAATATCACCTTTTTCAGTCGCAGTACCGTGCGCAGAAACATAGCCAATCTTCTCAGCTGGAAGTTGTGCGTCTCTCAATGCTTTCTCCATACAGATTTGCATGGTTTCCATCTGAGGTTGAGTCACATGAGCCGCATCACAGTTGCTCGCAAAACCTATGATTTCTGCGTAGATCTTTGCGCCACGAGCAACAGCATGTTCGTACTCTTCAAGGATCAGGGTTCCAGCGCCTTCGCCGATAACCAAGCCATCACGCTCGCTGTCGTATGGGCTAGGGGATTTCTTGGGTGTGTCGTTTTTTAAACTGGTAGCGAAAAGGGTATCGAAAACGGCAGACTCAGTTGGGCATAACTCTTCACCACCACCGGCAACCATTACGGTTTGGTAACCATGCTTGATCGCTTCATAGGCGTAACCAATGGCTTGGCTTCCTGAAGTACAGGCGCTGCTGGTGGGAATCACGCGGCCACGCAGACCAAAGAACAGACCTACGTTTACCGCGGCTGTGTGTGGCATCATTTGAACGTAAGTGGTTGCTGTGATTGCTCGTGTCGACTTCTCGTTCAGCATTACTCCGAAAGCACCAACCGCATCGGTACTGCCAGTTGAAGAGCCGTAAGCGATACCAGTTTCGCCATTGGTCAATACATCGTGACCAATTAAGCCGGCTTGCTCCAATGCATTCTCAGTCGCAACGGTAGCTAGGCGTGATACACGGCCCATGCCACGCACTTGCTTACGCTTGTAGTGTTTAGGCAGTTGGAAGTCATCAATAGGCGCGGCAAGTTTTGTGTTGAGACCATCATATTGCTCGAAGCTTGGCATATATTGAGTCGCATTTTCACAGGCCTTTAGCTTAGGCTCTATCTGTTGCCAGTCGTTACCAAAAGCAGTAACACCAGACATTCCAGTTACAACAACGCGGCGGGTCATACTAAGCCTCCATTTACTGAAATCACTTGGCGAGTTACGTAGCCTGCAATATCAGACATTAGGTAGCTGACTAGGCCGGCTACTTCTTCCGGCTCACCCATACGGCGCAGTGGTACTTGAGGAAGTGCATGATCTTTCACGTGCTCGTCAACCATACCTGTGTCAATTAAGCCAGGAGCGACACAGTTTACCGTGATCTTGCGTTTTGCGAGTTCTAGAGCAAGAGACTTAGTTGCGCCAATCACCCCCGCTTTTGCTGCAGCATAGTTAGTTTGACCACGGTTACCCATAATGCCGGATACCGACGCTAGAGTGACGATACGGCCACCTTTACGCTTTTGAACCATAGGCATTACACAAGGGTGAAGTACGTTGTAGAAGCTATCTAGGTTGGTATGGATCACACCATCCCACTCTTCTTCCGTCATCGCGGGGAATGCAGTGTCACGAGTAATGCCCGCGTTGTTCACTACACCATAGTAAGCACCATGTTCAGCGATATCAGACTCAAGCTTTTCGCGACACTCGCTTCGTTTGCTGATATCAAATTGAATAAGACGTCCAGCGCCACCCAGTTCGGTGATCGACTTTAGCGTCTCTTCAGCACCTTGCTTGTCACCCATGTAATGAACGGCGATTTCAAACCCGTCTTTCGCGAGTTGAATAGCGATCGCTTTACCAATACCTTTACTGGCACCAGTGACTAAAACCTGACGGCTCATGATGGGCTCCTAGTTTTCATTTCTTGTAATTTTTGTTCGGTCGGCACGTAGACGTTGAGTTGGCATTGAGCCACTAACTCACCTCGGTCTTCGACTCTTGCGGTAAACACAGCCATACCGCTGTCTTCCATCATCTGTTCGGCGTAGATATCAAGGGTCTGACCTTGAGTAAACTCATCACACAGTGATTTATAGCGACGAGAGCCGAGTAAGAATCCGATTGGGGGCGTGGTGCCGTTTTTAAGTGCGTGATATCCAGACCATGCCGCTACAGACTGCGCCATAAACTCGATTCCAACATATGCTGGTACCGTTTGAGATTCGGCGTCAAAGAACAGATTATGGTCACCAATATCGACCTGACAGTGGATCGACAACGCCTCTACGCTGATAGCACGATCGATTAATATCATCGGATCATCGTGAGGGAGAAGTTGGTCTACAGAAGGGATATCAGTCATTTACTACACCAAAAATCAGGCTAATGTTGTTGCCACCAAAAGCAAACGAGTTGCTTAAGATGTTCTTTGCTTTAAGTTTCTGTGAACAGTTTACCAAATCAATCTCAATATCTTCAGCTTTATCCTGACATTTTTGTAAGGGAAGCGGTAAGTCATATTTCAAAATATGCCACGCAATTGCAGCCTCAATCGCACTTGCTGCGCCTAGAGTATGCCCGGTCAGCGGTTTGGTAGAACTGACGGGAACCTTGTTTGCAAAAATACGATGAATGGCTTTACTTTCCATCGAGTCATTGAGTGGCGTTGCTGTACCATGTGCATTGATATAACCAATGTCTTCTACGTTTAACTGTGCAGAATGTAACGCTTTTTTCATTGCTTGTTCAGCACCATTGCCTTCAGGGTGAGGCGCTGAAATGTGGTGTGCATCAGAGCTGTCCCCACAGCCCAATAAGGCAATGTTTGACGTGTCTTGTGCTGCATTAACACCGGCTAACTTTGTTTTGCTGAGCAACATAAATGCCGCTGCTTCTCCTATGTTGATACCTTCTCGGGTTGCACTAAATGGCTTACAATGTGTTGTTGAGAGTGCTTCAAGACCGTGGAAACCATTGAGTGTCAGCTTACACAATGTATCCACACCACCCACTAACACGGCATCAGCCATACCTGAATCTAATAAGCGCTGGGCGGTCAGAAATACGCGGCCACTGGATGAGCAAGCCGTAGATATGACGTAGTTTGGCCCCGTTAATGCGCAATACTGGCTAACGAACTCTGAGGTATCACCAAGCTCTTGTTTTGAGTAATGGTAATCTGCTGGAAACTCGCCGTTTGCCAATTTTTGTTTGAAGACTGCTTCACCATCGGAGATCCCAGATGTGCTGGTGCCAATAACAACAGCAATTCTATCTGCGCCAAACTGAGATTTGGCTTGCTCGATAGAATCTTCAATTTGGTGAAGAGCCGACAGCGCCAGTTGATTGTTGCGAGTGGCGTATTGCGTAAGATCTGAAGGAATCGGTGGTAGTTCACCCGCGATCTGACCAACGACAGTGTGTTTACCATCGTTCAGCATATCGTGCACTTCGACCATATTTGATTCACGCTCGTCTTTTAGACAGCCATGAATATCGGCAATCTCTGAGCCTAGCGCTGAGTGGAAACCACAGTCTTGGATGTAAATAGGCATAGTGTTCAACTCTTACTTGGATTGTCGACAATCGTTGAGTTCAACGTTTGTATGGTGATGTTGTAGCCCAGGGTCAAATGTTTGAAAACAATGTCGCCTGCCGTTTTGTGTGTACCAGGATCTGTTTGGTAATCAATTTGAATGATTGCCTGTTGGTTTTCATCAAATACGGTTCTTGTTTTGTCGGTATCGACTAGGTGCCAACCTATGCTTTGTAAAGGCTGAGCCCATGCTTCAGCCGGCCATAAGGTAAGCATTAAATTAAATAGCACCTGTTCAGGTTGTGGCAAAGTTGCGCCAAGCCCAGACAAAACCTGCGTATCAATTACTTGATTCTGGTATTGCAGCGATAGAATGCGAGTACCCCAAGAGGAGAACCCCGCCAAAACCACTTTACCTGGTGTGACTTCGACTTGAACCGGAAGCTGCTGTGTATCATTTTCCCACGTAGCGCTAATCAACTGACTGGCTGTTAATGAGTATCCCAGTTCAGCTGGCAGTGGTAGTGCTAGATCGGTGTCTTGATCGATAGACACGCTCGCACCACTTGGCTGCTGAGAAACCATCGAGCAGGCACTCATTAGAATGCCCACTAGTATGGCGAAGGTTACCTTTAATGTCTGGATCATCTAAAAGCCTCTCGAGTAATTGGTCCTTCTACGTTTTTACTACTGTTGATCGCGAGTGGAGAAAGCAGCCAAGCGACAAAGATCCCTGTCAGAACCGTCACCCCGAAGCTATGAATAGCATGAGTCTGGCTCAGCGACAGTAAGCCGAATGAAAGTAGTGTTGTGAGACCTGACAAGGTGATCGCTAATAAGGTGCTCAGCGATTTCTTTTGCTCAGCAAAGAACAGGGTGTAGTCTATGCCAATCCCTAAAATCAGAATCAAACCAAGCAGGTTAAATAGGTTCAGTGTCGAGCCTAAAATGCCCGTGACCGCCAAACCTGCTACGCCTGCAATCAATGAAGGCAACAGCATTAACAGGCTTTGCTTCACACCATAGCGCCAGCCTAACAGCATGCCAATAGCTGCCAATGCTATCAATAACAGCTCGGTAATCTTGACGCGGTACTCAGCAAAAAGAGAGGAGATTTCATCCGCTTTATTGAGGTGTTTCACACCTTGCTTCTGAGCAAAATCTGACTCCAACCACTGTGAGAACAGCTCAGCATCAGTGACGTCTTTTATCAAAATGACCGACGCTGCTTGCCCGTCGATAGGTTTTAACCAAAGTGGTCGAACAGGCTCTGAGACTGGAGACTCCAAAAATCCAGATACCGTGATTGGTTCGAATTTTGGTAGTTCTGGAAACGTAGACCAACCGAGAGAGCTTTGTAATATATGGCTTTGTTGACTATAGAGTTGTTCAACCAACTGATAGTTATCATGCTGTTCTTGTTTACTTAACAAATGTTGATTGATGCTGCGATACCCGGAGATACCTTGGCTATTGACCAGCGAATCTAAGCTTGTGGTGATTTCTGTCAATTTTTTGAGTAGCTTTTGGTCGCTCTGAGCTGTGACCAAAAGCATATTTTGACCACTGCCTAACCCTGATATCTCAGTAATGGCTTGCTCTTGTTGTTTGAGTTGTTCGGGCATAGCCTGAAGCTGGCGAATATCGTCGTCGTAACGAATTTGACTGAGTGACATCAAGCTAACGACAGTCACTGTTAACGGTAAGCCAATTCTAAATTTTTGGTTGCTCCAAAGGCTTAACCAAGTATGCCAAAGTTTCGACAGGGGAAGAGGGCGCTCTTGGCCTGGTTTTACCGCTAAAACGGGGTACCAGCACACCACACTGGCGTAAGCTGCGATCAGTCCAATCGACGAAAACAGAGCCAGTTGCTGCAAGCCTGGGAATGGCGCAACCAGTAGCCCTAAGTATCCGATTAAGCTGGTGATTAAACCTAGAGTGATGGCAATGAAAATATGCTTTAGGCCTTTATCGCTCTGCCAGTGGCTTCCTGCGGCCAAACGGTCAGTGAGATAGTGAAAAGAGTAATCGATGGATACGCCAATCAAGCTAGCGCCAAACACCAAGCTGAATAGATGCACCTTACCAAAGATAGCGACAGTGCTTGCCAGTGCAACCAATAATCCTGTACTGATTGAGAGTAAAGATAAGGCAAGTGGTAGCGCACTACGAAATGTCAGCCACACCAATAAAATAACGCCTGCCAATGAGCCCAAACCAATGGTACTGATTTCTGATTTCGCGCTTTCGGTACCGTAATTGGCGTAGAACACCACACCAGTATGCTGCACTTTGACACCAAACTGCTTTTCGAGCTTGCGCTCAATTGAATCAAGACCTGGAAGTTGTTCTTGAATCGCCAAGCTATAAGGTGAGTCCGCCAGAGTAGCCGTGACTAAAATATGAGTTTGCTCATTCGACTGGGCCGTGAGATAGCCCTCTTTCAGAACAAAGTTACTTGATTGGACGCCAATAGCACTGATGTAGTCGCGAAATAACAAGAATGGGTCGAGAGATAACTCTGCTGCAGTGACGCCTGAGAATGGATTGTACAGAGACTGAATGACATATTGAGCTCGCGAATCAGGCGAGTGTGTCAGCGTCTCTTTTTGTTGTTGGGTCAGCAGTTGAGATCGGTGACGAAAATAGAAATCGCTCCACTGGCTTTGAGTGCTGGCGTTGATTTTACCTTGAACTTGCTTAAACAGAGTTGGCTGACTTGAAAAAGTTCTTTGGTTGAGAGCTTTTTCAAAAGCGTCGGTCGCAACCATGGTTTGTTCGATATCGGGAGCGCTTATGATAAATACCACTTGCTCGCTCATCGAGCTGGATATCTGCTGAAAGGCTTGCTCTACCATTGGGTCTTGCTGGTTTTCGGGCAGTAACTTTAGAATGTTGCTTTCAATCGGTACCGACGAAGAAAAAGCGAATTGTTTGGTCAACAACCCGCTAAACAGCATTACAACAACAAGCCAAACAAGGGCAAGACTAGAGTTGGAATTGTTTCGCTTCAGCATCTGATAATACTTCCGGTAGATGGCTTAACTGACTGAATTCGATCACTGTGCTATCTCCACGAATCTCTTTCAACTCAATACGTTCAATATCGCTGTTGCCTTGCAGCGTGATAGCCTCAAACACCGCATTCATCGGTGCATTTTGGGGCTTTAGAGTCAGTGTCCATGCTTGTACATTTTCATCAGAGCTGGTGTTAGTTGCGGGCTCAAAATTGAGTGCGAACTGTTCCTGAAGTTTTTGCGTGTCCCCATGAAACACTGACAAGAAGATATGGCTGAAATAAAACGCCATTGGATTTTCTTTGTCGGTGATGATTTTTGCGGGTTGATCGGCAAACCTTTGGCTCAGTTTGTTATCGGTGAGCACTAAGTTCACGGGAAACGGAGTGGTTTGTGTCCAGAGTAAGCCACTTGATTTGTCTAACAGAAATGTACCTTGTGACGTTAAAGGCTGGGCGAACATCTCCATACTGCGTGTTTGAGTGAACTCACCACGCACAATACTATTTTCGCTGAGCACCGTCTGCAGCTCTGAAATAGAATTGACAGCAGCAGAGTTTTCTTTGGCGCTTACAAGGCCGCTTGCCATCATCGCAGTAAGTCCAATTAGCGCGATATTGATGTATTTGCGACTGCGTTTAAACAGATTCATGGTTCACCTGCTGTGGGTTAGAGGTTTGTGTTTGATGTTCAGTTGCTAGAGGTAAGCAACCAAATTGGTGCCAGTGTTCGACTTTGTCAGTAAACACTTTGGGTGAGGCAAAGCACATCTCTTGTTCTTCGATGGTGACGGCAACCTGCATGGTGTGAGCACGTGTCATTCGAGCACCGGTTAGAGCATCATGAATTTCATAATCGACGCGCAGGCGATTTTCCCACTCGGTGAGTTTCGCCGTTACCTTAATCTTGTGATTAAACGGTATCGCCTTAATGTATTTCACGCGGGTATCGATGATAGGCCACATGTAGCCAGAATCCTTCATCTCATGGTAGTTGTACTCAATCTTATCCATCATGATGCGCCTAACTTCTTCAAAGAATCGGAAGTAGTTGCCGTGATAGATCACGCCCATTGGGTCGGCATCTTGGAATGAGGAGATAAGCGTCACCTCAGATTGTAATGGGTGAAGGATTTCAGACATAAATCGCTCTCAACAATATTGCGTAAAGGGTTGGCTACTTTATGAGTAAAGTGACCAGTGCTGACTTTGAATACGAGCAATGAAGTGGCGTAGATCGCTTTCAAGTGGTCGATCTTCTACGATAAATTCAAACTCCTTAAGCACTTCGTCGCGAATGTGCTTGAGGTTCTCACTCATGTGGTGCTCATCAAGCTCATTGTGGCGCTTACGAAGTTCGAGTGCTTGTGTCCCCGCCAGTAGTGACGCTGCTGCCACTTGTTCGGTTAGCTCTAGAACGCGTAAACAGTCACGAGCTGCGATGGTGCCCATACTCACTTTATCTTGGTTGTGACACTCAGTTGAGCGAGAGAATACGCTTGCTGGCATGGTGTGTTTCAATGCTTCTGCTGTCCAAGCTGAAACGCCAATCTGTACTGCTTTAAAGCCGTGGTTGATTGGCTTACGTTCGCCTTCAGCACCCGTTAGGTTGAATGGCAAACCGTTGTTGAACTTGTAGTCCATCAGCTGAGCCATTTGACGGTCAAGCAGATCAGCAAGGTTCGCAACTGCAGTTTTTAACGTATCCATCGCCATTGCAATGTGTCCACCGTAGAAGTGTCCACCGTGCAGTACGCGCTCATTATCACCATCGATAATTGGGTTGTCATTGGCACTGTTTAGCTCGTTCTCGATCATTTGGCGTAGCCAAGGCAGAGAGTCTTGAACCACGCCGATAACATGTGGAGCACAGCGCAGAGAGTAACGATCTTGGAGGCGATCACTGTTACGTGGCGGGCGATCCGCTTGCAGATCATCACGCAGCCATGCAGCAACTTGTTGTTGACCAGGATGAGGTTTGACTGCAAACAGCGCTTCATCGAAATGGAAGTCATTGCCGTGCATACCGACTGATACCATAGCGGTGATCTTAGTTGATAGCTGAGCTAGATATTCCGCACGCTTGTAAGCGATACAAGCTAATGCCGTCATTACAGACGTACCATTCATCAACGCCAAGCCTTCTTTTGGCTTAAGTTTGATAGGGCTAATTCCTAACTCTTTGTAGACGTCACTGGTTGGGCGCACTTCACCTTTGTAGATTACATCACGCTCACCAATCAGTGCTGCGGCTAAGTAAGACAGAGGTGTTAAGTCGCCACTGGCACCCACCGATCCTTCTTGAGGAATGCGCGGTGAGATGTCTTGGTTGATCAGGGTAACGATTTGGTTGAGTAGGTCGTGAGTCACACCAGATACGCCTTGTGACAGCGAACACAGACGTGTTGCTAATACTGCACGGGATTGCTCGTGAGACAGTATTTCACCTAAACCACAGCCGTGAAAGCGTGTTAGGTGTAGTGGTAATTCATCAACAAGGTTTGGTGGAATCGCAACCGTACATGAGTCACCGTAACCCGTCGTTACACCGTAAATCACACCTTCTTCTTTCAATAGGCGTTCTAAGAAAGCGACACCACGGTCGATCTTAGATGTGAATGCTTCACTTGTGTTCATCGAGGCTTTTGCGCCTTGTGAGATAGCGACAACATCCTCAATCGTGAGGCGCTCGGCACCAAAGGTGATGCTATTTGGATTCTTTTTCGTCATGGTGCTTGCTCAATGTCCAAAAATTAAAAAAGTTGTACCACTGAAGCGGTGCTTGCAGTGTGTAGTGCTGAAGTCGATTTGCGTATTTTTGCACGACTTGCTGTAAAGATTGTTCGCGAGTCTTTCTTGGTAGCTCGATCTTGTTGCTAAAATGCTCGAAATAGACATTAAAATGCGGCTTAGATTGTGAGTCGTCACGTAACCCAAACAGCAAAAATACGGGTGCTTTGAGAACCGAGGCTAACATAAATGGACCTTGAGGGAATGGAGCTTCCTTACCTAAGAACTCAGCCCATACTGAGCGGCTCTCTTTGCTGGTGGAAGTTCGATCGCCAACAATCACGATCCATTCGCCTTGCTCTAGTTTCTGTTGTAACAAGATAGCGGTATCAGGCCCCATCGATGTCACCTGAATCAGATTTAAATCAGACTGCGGGTTAACCGCTTTCATTACGGAATTAAAACGTTCGGCGTGTTCTGTAAAAACCAGCGCGTTGATTTTGATGTTCGAGTGTCTGCGACCCAAAGCGCGGCACAGTTCGATATTGCCAAGGTGAGATCCAAGGATTAGCACACCTTGATTATTTGCAACCATGCTCTCGAATTGGTCTTGGCCATGAATAGTCAGGTTATCTGCCGAGAAATCCCCTTTCCATGCCGCCAGTTTGTCTAACATCGTATGGCCAAACGAAAGCAGATGGTTATAGCTGGTTAGCTCCACAGGTAACTCAATGTTTTGTTGCTCTGCGTAAACCTTTAGTTGAAACAGGTACTGTTCTGAGGCGTTTCGTGCGCGTTTGCCCGTTAGGTGGTAGTAACGCATCACACCACGCAAAATCAGATTAAAGACACCTCGGCCTAATAGGGTATAAACGGCCAACAACAGTTTGATGCCAAGTACGGTGCCGCGTTCTTGAGTGCGAGACCAATGAGGCTGTTCTAGCTCGTTGTTGTTTGGTCCGGTCGATGAATCTTGATTTTGACCACTTTTAGCTGAATCGGATTTGAAATGGCGAGCAATCAGTTTTGGTGCTCTTGGCAGCATGCTGAAGAATAGACGTGTATGCATCCAACTGATTTTGACGTTATCCCACAACGCATCGAAATGAGAGATGCCGTTCTCAGGATAGATAACGCGCGTTTCAACGAAGTCTATGTCGCAACCTTCCCAATACAGGCGAACCAAAATCTCGATATCGAAGTCCATTCTCGAACCAACATCGTACTTATTCAACACAGTTTGAGTTTGGTTGATAGGATACGCTCTAAAGCCACACATGCTGTCTTTAATTGATAAAGAAAGGGTTTCTATCCATACCCAGATATGTGTCGCGTAGCGCCCATAGAGCCTTGCTTTGGGTACGCTGTCGTCGTAGATAGGCTGGCCTGATATCAGACGTTGTGGCTTAGCTTGTGAGGCCTCAATCAATGTTGGCAAGGCTTCCAGGTCGTGTTGCCCATCAGCATCTATCTGAATAGCGTGGCTAAAGCCTAGTTGCTGCGCTTTTTTGATTCCGGCTTTTACTGCGCCGCCTTTACCTTGGTTCTGTTCAAGCGTCACCAAGGTTACGTTTGAATTCTCTGCTAGGGGAGACAGAAACTGTTTTGTTGTGAGTTCACTGCCATCGTCAACGATGATGATCGGTAACTCAAAATGATGAAGTGACGACACCACAACCGGCATGGTTGCGCCATGGTTAAAGCACGGGATAAGGAAGCAAGCCTTGTAGCTGCTTTCTTTTGTGTGGTGTTGAGAAGTAGCCTCGACGGGAGCGCTATTCACTTTTTTCTCCCAGCTTCATTTTGCCTGAAGAGTGGGTCTGTTCACCGTTGTTTGATGTGTAACTAAAGCTCAGCTTGTCTTTGTCAGCATCCCATTTGAGTGATAGCTGGATTGTAGCGTCAGGCAGGATAGGCTCTTGGAACTTAATGACTTCCATTCCTTTAAAGAAACCAGGAACGCCTAACTCTTGGACTGCGTAGTGAAGTGCCCAATCAATTTGCGTGACGCCAGGTAGAATAGGGAAGCTCTTGAAGTGCCCATTAAAGTCGGTGATATCTCCGCTAACATGAAGTGTCAGGGTCGATTCATTTTCTACCGTGTCTACAGCAATGATGTTTGGTTTTCTTTTATCCATAGGGCGTGCTTAGAATCCTTGGGCAAATATTGGTTCTTTGACAAAAATATAAAAAGATAATCTCAGTGTAAAATACGATCAGCGGTTTCTATGATTTTATTAGCTGTTCTATGTGAGATGTTAATCGCTTACCTTGGCTGTTGAGGGGGATCTCATCGACAACACGGTATTTTCTCGGGATTGCGATTGGCTCTAACCACTTTCTGAGTTCTGTACGCAGCATCAACCAGAATTTACCTTTGCTCATGGTCGATAGAGCGGCTTGGCCTTCATCTGATAATACCAAAACAGAGGCTAATATTAATCGCTCAGGCTCCTCAAATGGAATAACCACGCACTCACTTATCCAAGGCAGTTGCTCCAGTCGCTTTTCCACTTCAACCAGTGATACTCGCTTTTCTTCTATCTTGATCACTCGGTCCGTTCGGCCCTTCAATATGAATTGATTCTCCGAGACCATCTCGCACTCATCAGAGGTTTGATACCAGTTATTCTTATCGATGTACGGCGACAATAACTTAATGCAATTCTCACTGTTGAGACTAGCCTCAATACAGGCAAAAAGTTGCCAAGGCGTTTGAGCGCTCTCTTGCTGACGAAATGCGATGCCACCGGTTTCTGTGCTACCAAAGACTTCAATCGGTAAATGACCAAGCAGATCTCGTGACTGGTGAGCCGACTCGGTAGGCAATGGACCACCCGAAGAGAAGATTCCTGCAAGTTGTACCTTGTTGGTCTCATGCTTTAATCGTTTAAGTAGCGCTGGGCTGCTGATCAGTACACAGTTTTTATTGGCATGAGACAGAATTTGTTCTGGGTACTCAAGGTTGTTTCGAGCAAATGGCACACCAGAACAGAGCGGCCATAAGATTCTAAACAGCAGGCCATAGATGTGTTGGTGGGAAACGGTGCTTTGGATTCGGTTTCCCTTGAGTAAAGCATCCCAGTTCTTGTGTAACTGAGCCGTTTCAATATCTAGGTGTTCTAACGTTTTATCTATCGCTTTTGGCGTGCCACTTGAACCTGAAGTGAACAGAGTTAATGGGACTGTTGCCAAATCAATGGTCGTAAGATTCTCGGTTAGAGGTTTTTGTGCTTCAGTGTTTGAATCCAATAAGGTTTGGATATTACGAACGTCACTCACCTCAACTTCGCCAATCGAGTTATCAACTAGCAGGCAATCAAACTGCTTACTTAACTCAGCAAGCGCACATGGCTGGTAGTTGCCCGGTAAGATGATGTGTTTGTTGGCTGCTGCACATGCCAAAAAGGCCACCGTAAATAGGTAGCTGTCTTGGGTACAAATCGCGATTCGTTGAAAAGGGGATAAAGACAAAAATTGTACGAGTTGAGATAAGTCGTCGTTAAATGTTTGCCACGTAATCTCGCTATTGTCGTCAAAGCAGACAATAGATTCAGGGGTTCTGTCCTGGCTGAGAAGCTCAGACAACGAGGTGTAAGATACGGTTTGGGTCATAACAATTTAACTCTGACGAATGCGCTGTCTTACTACCCACTCTCCTGCAAAGAGTAACCCTGCAAACAGATAGCTGAGTAAGCCATTGTATAGGGTCCATACTTCTAGCGGTTGGAAGCAGGTGTAAAGGGCAATAGAGCCATTGATAACAAAGAACAAGCACCACACTTTGGTGACTTGTCGTGTGTAATCAACGCCACTTTGCGGAAGTTCAGGCTCTTGAAGGCGAGCAAGACGTTCGATAATCGTTTGTGGTTGCCATAGGCTCGAAGCGAATACAACCAGCATACAAACATTAACGATAACGGGATAATAGGTTAGCCAGCCGTGTTGCTTAAAGGCTAAGCCTAAAGCCAGCAGAACAATACCGGCACTTCCACTGATCCAAGCTAGGTGTTTTAGCTCTTTGATTTTAGCCTGACCGCCGGTGAAAATGCGTACAGCAAAGATAGCGGCTAAGGCAATACCAACGGTTTGTAAGCCAAACTTGTTGAGTCCAAAGTAAACCGCTATTGGATAAGTGAAAAGTATAATTGCCGACAGTAAAGTCAGCAGAGGACGCATTAGGCGTCCTTCAATAGTTCAACCACAGATTCGACAACGTCATTAACGGTGCGCACTGCTTTGAACTCTTCAGGTTTGATCTTCTTACCTGTGACGTTCTGTAGGTGAACGACCAAATCAACGGCATCAATGCTGTCTAGGTCTAGATCAAGATAGAGATGAGCTTCAGGGGTGATATCTTCAGCATCAAGCTCGAACAGCTCAATAAGCGCATCTTTAACCTGGTTGTATACTTCTTGTTGGTTAGCTTGTGTCATAAAGATCTGTCTAGTTATTCGTTTGAGAAGAGATGTAGTTCGCTAGATTTTCAACTGACGCAAAGTGCTGTCGAGTGTTTGAATCATCTGCATCGATAACAATGTTGTACTTTTTCTTGATAGCAAGGCCAAGCTCAAGGGCATCGATAGAGTCTAGTCCAAGTCCATCACCAAATAGTGGAGCTTCCGTTTCAATCTCATCAATGCTCATGTCTTCAAGGTTCAATGCGTCGATGATCAGTTGTTTCAGTTCGTTGTGTAATGTTTCCACTTTGGCCTACTTAATGCTTTATCTGAATGCTGCTTTAAGGGGGCGATTCTACATTATATGAGGTATTTTCGAAATGCCGATATCGCCTGTTATGTTATTGATACGCTAAATGTTTTCTTCGGAAGGGAAAATTGTTTGTGCAAGATGATGATTAAGGCGCCTTGCTGCCGAAGTTAAATTATTTGAGCCTTCAATAAATGGTTCGACTTCTATTTTACCTTTCACCGCGACATGAAAAAAGGGCTTCGACGCAGGAACTTGATACCATTTTTTCTCTTTCGTTAAGAATGTCGGAGAAACCGTAATATGAATCACGCGTAAATCGGTTTGTGTTCGAGTCGCGATTTGTGCCGCCCCACGCTGTAAGGATGGTTCAATTCCTGGCGTTGTGCGAGTTCCTTCGGGAAAAATCAGCATGACATTGCCACGTGAGAAGCGTTCTTCACAGCGCTCTAAAAGATCGTCAGGGGCTTGGTTCGGTATATAACCTGCCGCTTTGACAATCCTTTTCATAAAAGGGTTTTCCCAAATGGCCGCTTTGACGAGGCAATCACATTGAGGAAGTTGAGAGGCGATCAGCACATAGTCAATCAAACTTGGGTGGTTGGCGACGATAATGCAGTTACGGTCGTTACGCAGTAGTTCTGCACCATCAATTCGGTAATCGATTGCTCCGGTGAACTTCATGATCTGGCAAAACGCATTGAATGAGAAACGGATTAATCGCTGTGCTTTAAGCTCTCTTTTAATGGTATTGGGATTGGTTAGCGCGATAGTCGGTAAGATTAAGAAGCTCAATACTAAGCCACCCAAACCAAAGATGGTAAAGCAGAGGCCTGTCGCGAATACTCGCCAATACTGGTCTACTCTGCTCATTACGCTGTACCTGTCTCGGTGTTATTTACCCAAGACCAAGTTTGGTGCTTGCCAGCAATAGCCCACCTATTTGTACCTAATAAGATATGTTGGAGCGTTTGTAACCCTTGTGGTAACACGGAAGGTGCTTGGTTGGTCTCTACTGTCCTAGTAATAGAGTATTCACTGCCAGCGGTGAGCACTAAGCCCAGCGCATAATCAGCAAAGTTCTGTGTTTCGTACTCTTGGTAGAGCTCGGGCAGAGGTTGGTCGAAATCGATAACTAACACTCGATGCGACGGATATTGATGAAGGTAAAGATAAGCTTCGATCAGAGCGTTATGGAAAGTATCTTGCCCTGCGGCTATTGAAGTCAGTGGAATCGGTGCTTTGGCGGCAATGGTGGTTAGACCAGCTGCGGTATTATGTACCGACTGCGAGAACGCCATTGGTGAGGCATCGTCACCTTCTAATATCGACTGAATTAAAGTGGCGGTTCGATGCAACTCACCATGTCGGCTAGCAAAGACCAGATAATCAATCGAGGTGTCTTTTAATAGGGTTAACGCGGTTTGGACAGCAAGTTTGCTTTGCACACTCATTCGGCGGCGCATCATCGGTGGGATCGCTTTAAATTCAGTTGAGCCATCTTGTGGCCAATCTAAATTAGTGCTCCACGCTTGCCATTGGGCAACAGAATTGAGACCAGCCGAATTTGCAGACCATTTCTCAATATTAAACGACATTAATTGGGATTGATTTGACATAGAGTATTGATTTGCTTTGAGTCTAACTAAATACTATGCGCGCTTATAAATAAACACAGATAAGGAATTTAAATGAAATTACTAAAAATAGCAGTTTCAATGTTATTCATATTCGTTCTTGCAGGATGTGGACGCGTCCAACCTGTAATGAATGTTGAGGATACTCCAGTTGCACTGAATCTTCAAAGTAAACAGGTTAAATCAGCTATTTCTGAATCTGCTGAAAATCGAGGCTGGTTGGTTTCAGAAATAAAGCCTGGTTTGATCCGCGCTGAATTGTATGTTCGTTCGCACCACGCTGTGGTTGAAATTCCTTATAGTGATAAGTTTTACTCTATTCTTTACGTTGAATCAGAGAATTTGAAGTACGACGATGGTGAAATACACCGTAATTACAACCGTTGGGTTAATAACTTAAACGTTGATATTAAACGTAAGCTTGCGCAAATGGCAGCTGAGTAACTCTCTATTATTTAAAGTTAGGTTTTTCGTGTCGGAATATAAATTAGATCCATTCAACGCATTAGAAGCAAAAACAGAAGCGCAGAAATTGTCTTTCGCTCCGATTGTTTTTCATACTGCTCGTACACTTCGTGATTTAGGCATTTTGAAAGCGTTAGATGACGCGGGCAACGAGGGTTTACCAGCAGAGTCTATCTCTGAATCGACCGGTGTCTCTGAGTACGGCGTGAAAGTCCTGCTCGATATGGCGTTAAGTGCTCATATTGTGACTTGGGAAAAGCCTAACTACAAAATGGCTAACCTTGGTTTCTACCTTCTGCATGATGGTATGACTAACGCAAACATGGATTTCACAGCCGATGTTTGTTATGCCGCGATGATGCATCTAACAGAAGCGATTGAAGAAGGCACACCTGCAGGCTTGAAAGAGTTGGGTGATTGGGAAACCATTTACCAAGGCTTGTCTCAATTGCCAGAAAAAGCAAAAGAGAGTTGGTTCAAGTTTGATCACTTCTATTCGGATCGCTCGTTCCCTGTGTTACTTGAAAAAGTCTTCAGCAAGAAACCTAAGTCGCTGGTGGATATCGGCGGCAACACGGGTAAGTGGGCGATGCAATGCTGCAACCATGATGCGGACGTTGAGGTGACGATTGTTGATTTGCCACAGCAGCTAGAAATGGCAATGGCAAACGCGGCAAAGCATGGTCATCAAGAGCGAGTCACGCCATTCCCAGCGAATATGCTCGATAAACAGCAAACTCTGCCAACGGGCGCGGATGTTTGGTGGATGAGTCAGTTCCTTGATTGTTTCTCGCCAATGGAGATTCTGAGCATATTAAAGCGCGTTCGCTCTCATATGTCAGAAGATGCGACTGTCTATATCCTTGAACTGTTTTGGGATTCACAGAAATACGATGCGGCTTCTTATAGCTTAAACGCGACGTCTCTCTACTTTACCTGCTTGGCCAATGGCAACAGTCGTTTTTACCGCAGTGAAGATTTCTTAGAGATTGTTGAAGAAGCGGGCTTTGAAGTGGTAACGCGTACCGACGATATCGGTCTTGGTCACACGCTTCTAGAATTGAAAGCTGGCGCGCAATAAAAATAACAAACATGGCTTAAATAATGAAAAAACTATCAACTCAAGTGGTGATCATCGGAGCTGGGCCATCAGGGTCTATTGCTGCGTCTTTACTTCATAAAAAAGGCATCGATGTTCGAGTGATTGAAAAGAGCGTATTCCCTCGCTTTTCTATTGGTGAAAGCCTATTACCAGCTTGTATGGAAGTGATTGAACAGGCTGGGATGACTGACGCAGTGATCAACGCTAACTTCCAATACAAAGATGGCGCTGCCTTTCGCAAAAATGGCGTTTATACGGCGTTTAATTTTGAAGACAAGTTCTCTTCTGGCCCTGGAACTACGTTTCAGGTTCAGCGAGGTGCCTTTGATAAGGTTTTGGCAGATACGGCTGAGGCGCAGGGTGTCTGCATTGATTACCAACATGAGTTAATGGGCATTAATTTCACCGACGACAGCACCATTTTAGATGTACAAGTGCTGGGTGGAGAGCGTTATCAGATAGAAGCGCAATACGTTCTGGATGGCAGTGGTTTTGGTCGAGTGCTACCAAAAATGCTTAACTTGGCAGAGCCGTCATCGCTCCCTCCACGCAAAGCTATTTTTACGCACATTAACGATCATATTGCAGAGGTGGATACCGATCTTGAATATGACCGAAATAAAATTCTTATCTCTGTGCATCCAACCAACCCTGATGTTTGGTATTGGTTGATCCCGTTTAGTAACGGTGTCTCTTCGTTTGGTGTCGTAGGAGAGCCTAAGTTCTTTGAGTCCTATCCAGAAGACAAGATTGCTGCAATTAAACAGCTGGCAGCGGAAGAGCCGGGCTTGGCTGAGATACTGGCAAGCGCCGAGTATCCAAACCCTGCGGGTGAAATTGGTGGCTATTCTGCCAATGTAAAACATTTGGCGACGGATAAGTACGCGTTGCTTGGCAATGCCGGCGAGTTCCTTGACCCGGTGTTCTCGTCAGGCGTGACGATTGCGATGAAGTCGGCACAGTTTGCGGTTGAGTGTGTCGAAAAGCAACTTAACGGTGAGAAGGTAGATTGGGAACGCGATTATGCCGCTCCTTTGATGGTTGGTGTAAACACCTTTAGAACGTATGTTGAGGGGTGGTACTCAGGTACTTTGCAGGATGTGATTTTCTATCAAGATCCAAATCCAAAGATTAAGCAGATGGTGTGCTCAATTCTGGCGGGTTACGCATGGGATCAAGCCAACCCTTATGTGAAAGAGTCTAAGCGCCGATTGGCGACACTGGCTGAGATATGCCGAAACTAGGTAATCGATTTTGTATGTAGCAATACTCTAAATTGCCACGATGGATCGTCATAAATTAAAAACAGCCGCAATGTGCGGCTGTTTTTGTATCTGAAAAATATGGGCGGTCAGCTTAATCGGATTTAAGCCTATTTTAAGTCGATGCTGTTCAATCGTCCCATAAATATAAGTAGATCAATTACGTCTTTGTGAGCATCAAGCAGCGCACGTTTGGTTTGGCTGTAAGCGGCAAGTCTGCCGTGCTTTCTAATGGAGCACACCTTAGTTTTGTATTTGTAGTCGCCGTTTTCTGAGAATACACGCCACTTAGCGATGTAGCATTCGTCGCGGTGTTCGGGATCACTCTGAGTTGGATTTGGTTTGAATACAATTTTGGGTTCTAGACTATGAGGCAGGCGCGTCATCAGGTAGGGCTCTTTGAGGACTTTGGGCCAAAATTTGCCCCATAGCTGTCTGCCCAGTTCATCTCTTAATTTAATGGTTTTCTTCAGTGCTTTGTCTTCACCCATACGAACAAAACCGACCGACCGATGCAACACCGTATCTTCGGGAGTATGAATGTGGATCTTAAAAGCGGTTTTACCTTTCGAGATAAAGCGGTAACCGGTAGCACCAATTAGATTATTCTGACTCATAGTTTGCTAAGTGATGATTATGTTATTAATAAGATTACGCCAAATACTGCAAAACCGAAACTAATACCCATGAAAAAAATAAAGCCTTAACAAAAGTGCTAAGGCTTTATTAGAAACTGTGAGGCGGGCGTGTCGCTAACTACATGATTTTCTGCATCACATCACCAATTTGAATGCTTCCAGCAAGGCTTGGTTGGTCGATCGTCAGTTCTGCTTCGTTTTCATAAACGCGAGAAACGGTCAGTGTGATGTCGCTTTGAGAAACCTTGTTGCGTGGCAAACCGCGTTGGTCGATAAACGAACCTGTGTGCCACAGTTGCAACTTGTCACCTTGTTGTACGCCATGCATTCGACCTAAATCAATGGTCACAGTGTTACCAAATACCGCTGCAACCTCTGGAAGGGTGATCTTACATGACACTTCCGATTCTAAGTCCAACATAATGTTACGGCTAACACGCAGCATCATGCTGCCGTAGGTTGATGCCCAGAAACGGGCACTGCGGGTGTCGACTTCACTGGTCTTAGCAAATGGCCACTTTGCCACTTCACGATAGCTACGGTTGTAAACCTGATGTCCTGTTTTACCATCGAAGACTTGCATCTCTAACGCAAACTGGCGATTGATGATGTCGTCTTTCAACAGTTTGGACTCGATGGTCGCGGTTAAATCGGTAATGTCGCCACCAATGATGTATTGTGCGCCAGTGTCTTGGGCGATCATCTTGATCACTTCAGGTCGACGTTTGTCGATGTCGTAATTGGTCGTGCCAACGGAAACAAAGCTGCGAGACTCTTGCGCCAGCTGTCGATCTACGACATGACCAAAATCATCACCGATGTTATAGATTCTGCCCATTACAGCTTGCTGTGGGGAAGTCACATCGATGTTGCCGACCAAAAATGTCTTCTTATATTGGCTCTCATGGCAAGCATTTGCCGAAGGATAGATATCGATCCTTGCGGTGATCATTATATTGCCACTGCGTTTTTTCTCTTTTTCTACCAAGATGTAGCGCACTTCATGATTGGTAAATTGAAACTCTTTTTTGTTTGCGTCGAGGTAGGGCGTGAGGTTGGCAATGCTACCAATGTCGGCTCCTGAGAACTGGATCGCTTTATATACCGCGTCTTCCAGAGCATGGACCCTTGCCGTTTCCTCTGACGATACGATGGCTGCGGTACCGGTAACCTCATACCAAGAGGCATGAGCACTGAAGCTTATGGTTATCAGTGAACTTATTGAAAATAAGTAAGAAATTATTTTTTTCATCTATTCTTTACCAGTTGGGTATAAATATTGCTTAACAAATAATTATAAGCTTGAAGCTGACTTAAGTGCGTTTTTCTTAATCTGAACCATTAATGAAAAGCAAAGACTGTTCCAACATTGTAATCCATTGAAAAGAATAATGGTGAGAACATATTGGAACAGGGAGCACTAAACCTATCTGGAGATAAGAGAATGAAAAAATGGCTCGTAGTAATGAGTGTCATGTTGTTGACCTCATGCGCTTATTCGCCAATCTATAACGGCAAGTCTGAATATTCAGGCAGTCAGTTTATGTTGATGGATAGCCCTCGTCATACCATGGATTTCTTCGTGGAAAGTATGACCGAAGATCTGATCATTTCGAATACGAGTATCTCAGCGAGAACGCCAATAGCAATTACTTCGTTTGTGGACCTGCAGCACATGGACACAACGAACTGGCTAGGCAACTCGGTATCAGAAGGCTTCATTCATCAGTTTCAGCGTCGTGGCTTCAAGGTGGTTGATTTCAAAACAACAGGTTCTATTCAAGTGACTCATCAAGGTGACTTTGCGTTAAGCCGCGATTGGAAAGACTTAGCTCAAGAACAAGACGTACAGTACGTACTGACAGGCACTATGCTTCGCCAAGAAGGTGGTGTGTTAGTCAATGCTCGTGTTGTTGGCATGCAAACTCGCATTGTCGTGGCGACGGCACAAGGCTTCTTGCCTGCAGACCGTATTGGTCGTGACCTAGATACTCTAAACAGTATTCGAACTCAAGATGGCGTTATCATTCGTTCTGACCCAACGATCAGCCAGCCTTATACTGTTATTCTTCGCCCTTAGGAGTTCGAGATGAAGAAGTTAATATTTGTTGTTGCCGCTTTACTGCTTGTTGGCTGTCAGCCACTGCAAAACATGAGGCCAGACGACTACTTAGTTGCCGTTGGCTACGCGAGTATCAGTGAGCAGAAAGGACGTAACGATGAAGAAAGACGTATCCGTGCGATGAGAGCTTCTAAGATCGACGCCTATCGTGAACTTGCAGAACAAGTTTACGGTATGCGAGTGAGTGGTCGGGCAGAGCTTGAAGATCAACGCCTTGGTACGGAACGTACTTCTGGTGCGGTTGATGGCGTAATCCGCGGTGCAGAAGTTGTACGCAGCTACCCTGTGGGCGATAGCTATGTTACTGAGCTTCAGCTTGATATCCGTAAGATGGAACAGTTACGTAATTACGGTGAAGTTCAACCTGTACCTGAAAAGAGACAACAAACGCTGTTCTAGCCCAAGGGGCGTCTAGCGATAGGACTATCCAGTTATATTGGCTGCTTTCGTTTTCCAGATGGCGTATCGGCAACCAATAACTAATATGAATGTAAAAGCGGCAAGTATGAAAATACTTGCCGCTTTTTTGTTTATCGATTTTGTCAGGGCGTTCAAAGGCTGATTAGGTGTTTTAATAAAAGATAACGACAGGAATAGTCTGAGATACAGATAAACGGTTAACAAGGGGTATTACTGAAGAGGAAGAGTTAACTTAACTAGGCTTTTACGTTGGTTCCCAGCGTAGAGATAGTATGCGTTTGACCACCGGCATTGTAGGTCATGCCAATTTTTCCGTGACTTTGCTGCATCATATTGCTGAGTTTTTTGAAGCTAAGGTGCGCTCGATTTAAGGCTTCGCCATTCACAAGGTTCGCTTGCTGGCAATCGTGCACTATGGACTGGATCTTAGTGACTAACTGAGCAAGTTCAGGGTTCTCGGTCAGTTCTGAGATATTGGTATGGGCTGCGATTCGCTGATCGGTTGATCTTAGTTGTTCAACTAGGACCACTTTTTCTTTGGCGATTCGCTCAATATCGTTTGATTGTCGGCTCGTAATAGCGGTTTTCTCTGAACTTAGTAATTCAGATAAGGCTTTGGCATTTTGAAGTTGAAAATTAACTAAATCTGCTAGTGCCGCCATAACGTAAACCTATTCATAACCTCGTGTACTTTAAGACAATAACTTCAATGAAAAGTTAGTGTTTTCTTAAAGGCCTTTTAATTCATCTTCGAACTTGATCATGTTGTCAGCCAGTTTCTCTGGATCGACAGTGTATGAACCATTCGCAATTGCTTCTTTGATCGCTGCTACTTTCACAGAATCAAAGCTTGGCTGTGCTGCCATATCTTGGTGGAGCTGACCAATCGCTTTGCCTTGTTGGCTCAGTGAAACCGCATCTTTGCTTGCTGGTGATTTAGTTGATACATCAGAGCGTGATGCCTCAGAACTAGAATCAGAGCGTACTGCTGATCGGTTAGTGGTCGTTAGGGTTTGCCCTGAACGAATATTATCAATGCCTGCCATAGTTAAGCCTTTTTCTTCAAAAATGGGAACCTGTACAGTCAATATCGACCAAGGGTTCGAATACTTTAGCAATTTTTAGCTCAATAGTCGAAAAGGGACAAAACACCGCAGCCGTTATATTTGGCGTTAGAGTTGAGGGTGAAATCGCTAACGATACCGTCAATTTATAAGTAAAGAGTTAAAAGTAAACCGTGACTTCAGACATGCTGGTAACAATCCCTTCAATTATACGCTGTGATTTATCATTTTTCACTCTTACTTGATCACCCATAGAGCCATCGGTAAGCGCAGTTCCTTTGGTGGTAATGGTCATGCCACCTTTTACTGCCTGTATGATAACCTTCTCGTTTCGGCACACGACACAGATATCACCTCTTTCTACAACATCGCCCGGTCTTAGGTTCTTTTTTACCTTAGCGCCGATGACCTGATGTGGAGCTGTGAAACCTTGGCGACGAAACTTGTTAAGAGAAATCATAGCGGTGGTGACATCGTATTGACCGACGATTTCGCCTCTCGCGAGTGAGCGAGTGGTGGTGACAAGAGGCACCGACATCGAAAGGCGCACCGGTACATAAACTCGCCACTCATCAGGAACACATTGAACTAAAACCGTAATACTGCTGCGGGTATTGGTGGTCGTTGAAGCGCTGGTCTCTAAAGGCACTGGGCAGTCTGTCGCTTTGATTCTTGAGTCAACATTTGCTGAATTAACAAAGAGTTCGCCACCTTGTGGCTGCTCAACTGTATCAAGGATATGTTGCTCCGCTGCAGACTGAATCATCTCAATTTGTTCTGGGGTCGCAGCTTGTACAAAAAAACTAAACAATATTGATAAAATGCCGATAAACTTAGCGACAGTTTTAAAAGTAGCTCTACACATTGCTATGGAAAGAGGTGGCAAATTTGTTTTATAATACGTCATTCCGTTTCTCTGGTGGTTCGTAGCCTGCAGTAGACTAACACTTTTTATACAAAAAAGTTTGATATGGAGATGAGCTCATGACGGGTATTCTTGATTCGGTGAATCAGCGTACGCAACTCGTCGGTCAAAACCGATTAGAATTACTAACCTTTCGCCTAATGGGGCGTCAGCGTTACGGCATTAATGTCTTTAAAGTAAAAGAAGTGCTGCAATGCCCTAAGCTGACAAAGATGCCAAACTTGAACCCACTGGTTAAAGGTGTAGCACACATTCGTGGCCAAACGATCTCTGTGATCGACTTGAGCTTAGCGATTGGTGGCCGTCCTACAACGGATATTGAAAAGTGTTTTGTGGTTATCTCTGAGTTTAACCGAACCATTCAAGGTTTCTTGGTAAGTTCAGTTGAGCGCATTATTAACATGCACTGGGAATCGATTCTTCCGCCGCCAGATGGCGCAGGTAGAGCTAACTACCTGACAGCGGTAACCAACATTGATAATGAATTGGTAGAAATTCTTGATGTTGAGAAGATCCTTGCAGAAATTTCTCCTGTTGATGAAACAATGGACAGCAAGATTGCTGAAGATATTGCGAAAGTAGAACAAGAGAAAGAACTGGTTCGCCGCATCTTGATTGCTGATGACTCGACCGTTGCTCGTAAGCAGGTTCAACGTGCTATTGAGTCGATTGGTTTTGAAGTTATCTCGGTGAAGGATGGTAAAGAAGCCTACGAGAAGCTGATACAGATGTCATCAGAAGGCAGTATTTACGATCAGATTTCATTGGTTATTTCTGATATCGAAATGCCAGAAATGGATGGATACACGCTGACTGCTGAGATTCGTCGTCACGCCGAACTTAAAGATTTATACGTAATTTTACACTCATCTTTGAGTGGTGTATTTAACCAAGCCATGGTTGAGCGTGTTGGAGCTAACTCCTTCATCGCTAAATTCAACCCAGATGAGCTTGGTGCAGCTGTAAAAGCTGCGTTAACTAACTAAAAGAGACATTAATGACTGCTATAACAATAAGTGATCAAGAGTATCGCGATTTCAGCCGTTTCTTAGAATCTCAATGTGGCATTGTATTAGGTGACAGCAAGCAGTATTTAGTGCGCAGTCGTCTAAGCCCATTAGTAACGAAGTTTAAGTTAGCTTCTTTGTCTGATTTGTTGAGAGATGTAGTAACAGGTCGAAACCGTGAGCTGCGTGTGGCTGCTGTCGATGCCATGACGACGAACGAGACACTTTGGTTCCGTGATACTTACCCGTTTGTTGTGCTTGCGGATAAGCTTCTACCGGAAATAGCGGCAAATAAACGTCCTATTAAGATTTGGTCTGCGGCAAGCTCTTCAGGCCAAGAAGCATACTCAATGGCAATGACGATTCTTGAAACTCAAGCTCGTAAGCCAGGTATGCTGCCAAATGTATCGATTACCGCAACTGACATCTCAGCAAGTATGTTGGATATGTGCCGCACTGGCGCTTACGACAACCTTGCATTGGGACGTGGACTTTCTCCAGAGCGCCGTCGTACTTTCTTTGAAGATGCGGGCGATGGCCGTATGAAAGTGAAAGATAACGTCAAGCGCATGGTGAACTTCCGCCCTCAGAACCTGATGGACAGCTATGCATTGTTAGGCAAGTTCGACATTATTTTCTGTCGTAACGTGCTGATTTACTTCTCGCCTGATATGAAGTCAAAGGTACTTAACCAGATGGCAAATAGCCTGAACCCTGGTGGGTACTTACTATTGGGCGCGTCTGAATCGTTAACAGGCTTAACCGATCGTTTTGAAATGGTTCGCTGTAATCCAGGCATCATCTACAAATTAAAGTAACGAGCGGCACCGATATTAGGTGTAAGGTTACCGTCTAAATTTAAAACCCAGCCAAGTGCTGGGTTTTCTTTTTCCTGCTTAAGCTATATCTTTAAGTCAGAGTGACATTCCAATTTACTCTATTTTTTGGCTTGTTTATTGCAAGTTTACCCACGAGTAACCTGTAAAAGCATTGATAGACCGCCTTGTTTCAAAAGTTGGTATATATATTGCTTTGGTTATTTCATAACAGTCAGTTCTTGAGTTGAGGTTTACATGGCTATTTCTTTTGACAATGCTTTGGGCATTCACCAGCACACAGTTGGTGTACGTGAGCGTAACGCTGAGGTGCTTTCCACCAATATCGCGCAAGCAAACACGCCTGGGTATAAAGCAAAGGGATTAGACTTTAAGAAATCACTGCAAGCGGCAAGTTCTGGGGCAAGCATTGGTCTTAGCCGTACAGATGGTCGGCACATTTCTGCCTCAACAACGGTGAACGGGGAAACGAAGTATCGCATTCCTACCCAACCTGATACAGGAGATGGCAACACGGTTGATTTGGATTTGGAAAGAAACCTTTTCATGCAAAACCAAATTAGGCATCAAGCCTCTCTCGACTTCTTAGGAAGTAAGTTCAAGAATTTAACTAAAGCGATTAAAGGGGAATAATTAGATGAGTTTATTCAATGTATTCAATGTGACTGGTTCTGCGATGAGTGCTGAATCTGTTCGTCTAAATACGACCTCGAGCAACCTTGCGAACGCGGACAGTGTAAGTAGTTCTGCTGAAGAAACTTACAAGGCTCGTCACGCAGTGTTCGGCGCTGAGTTAAATAAAGCACGCAACAGTGGTCACACTGTGCCTGTGAAAGTATTAGGTATTGTGGAAAGCGATAAGCCGCTAAGCGCGGAGTACAACCCGGATCACCCATTAGCGAACAACGAAGGCTATATCTACAAGCCTAATGTCAACGTTATGGAAGAAATGGCAAACATGATTTCGGCATCACGTGCGTACCAAACAAACGTACAGGTTGCTGACTCGAGTAAACAAATGCTGCTGCGTACGCTGCAGATGGGTCAATAAGGATAAGGAGGTAGCACATGGCTGGAATCAACAACAATGTTGGTCAAAGCGGCTTGTCCTATGTTGACCAGCTGAAGAGTCTTCAAGATGGCGCTAAAAAGCCCGACGAAACAACAGGTAAGCAGGATCTTAAACAAGAAGACTTCTTATCTTTGTTGACTAAGCAACTAGCACAACAAGACCCTTTCAAGCCGGTTAGCAATGACCAGATGATTGCGCAAATGGCTTCATTTGCGACCGTAGATGGCATTGGCAAAATGAATACACAGTTTGAAAGCTTGAATTCATCAATGACCTCTAACCAAGCTCTTCAGGCCTCCTCTTTAGTTGGGCGTGATGTATTGGTTCCTGGTGCGGCAGGTGTAAAACCCGGTGATGGCGGTATGGCGGCAATGGTTAAGCTTCCTCAGGCAATGGACAATGTAATGGTCCGTGTTGAGAACGAAGTTGGCCAATTGGTTCGCACATTTGATATCGGCTCTAAACCATCTGGTGATACACGTGTTGAATGGGACGGAAAAGACGAAGACGGTAACCCATTGCCGGCCGGTAAATACAACGTGAAAGCGTCGGGTTTGCTGGATGGCGAGAACACAGAGTTCCAAGTTTCCAGTTATGCGAACGTGAACAGTGTGCTTCTTGGTAAGGGCGATGGCAACGTACTACTCAATCTGGCTGGTTTCACATCGCCAGTACGACTTGCTGAAGTACTAGAAGTTGGTAAAGCGTAGCTCTTTATTGAGTGACTATGCTAGCTAGATAGATTAGGAGAATAATGGAATGTCATATGTAGCTTTAAGCGGCCTATCCGCTGCACAATTAGACCTTAATACAACCAGTAACAACATTGCGAACGCAAACACATTTGGCTTTAAAGAGTCTCGTGCCGAGTTCGGTGATGTTTATTCAAGCTCGTTGTTCACTAACGCAAAAACGACGGCAGGTGGCGGTGCGCAAGCTAGCCAAGTGGCGCAACAGTTCCACGAAGGTTCAAGTATTTATACGAACAACCCAATGGACTTACGTGTAAGTGGTACAGGTTTCTTTGCAGTATCGAAAGACCGCATGGTGCCAGAGATTAACGAATTAACGCGTAATGGTGCATTTCACCTAAACAAAGACAACTACATGGTTACCGCTAACGATGAGTTTCTTTTAGGTTACGATGTTGATCCAAACTCGGGTGAAGTTCTTTCTTACGCGCCAAAGCCTCTCGACATTCCTGCTGAGTTTGGTAAGCCAAAACAGACAGAAAACATTGAAGTAGGGGTTAACCTTCCTGCAAACGGTGATCTTAAAGACCCGGCTGCATTTAACTTCAAAGATGCTGATACTTATAACCGTGCAACGTCTTCGACGGTATACGATTCTATGGGTCAGTCTTACAAGTTAACGACTTACTACCTCAAAGATCAGACTCAACCAAACACTTGGCAAACGTACTACACCATGTCAGATGAGAACGGTGAAAAGCCGGTCAACATTACTGGTGGTGATGCGACGAATGCACAAGGTCATGTTGGTCACACAATGAAGTTCAACAATGACGGTACGTTAGCAAGCCTAAACAATGGTCAGCCGATTAACTCGGAACCACTGGGTGCTGGCGCGAACCCAATTGACTTGAACGGTGCTGATCCAACTCAAGTGCTTAAGTTTGGTCTAGATTCGTCAACTCAGTTTGCCGCTCCGTTTGAATTGACTAAGTTTGATGAAGATGGCGCGACAACAGGTTTCTTAACAAAAATCGATTTCGATGAGTACGGCAGTGTTCTAGGTACTTACTCAAATGGTGAAAACGTGATGCTTGGCCGTGTAGGCTTGGTTCGTGTACCAAATGAGCAAGGTCTGGATAAGAAAGGCGGTACTCAATGGGATTCTACCAACGACTCTGGTGACAAGATCTGGGGTGAATCGAACAAAGGTTCATTTGGTAGCATCAACAACGGCTCACTAGAGCAGTCGAACATCGATATGACTCAAGAACTGGTTGATTTGATTTCTGCTCAACGTAACTTCCAGGCGAACTCGCGTTCTCTAGAAGTACACAACCAGCTACAACAGAATATTCTTCAGATTCGTTAATCGTTTAAAGCGTTTGAATCATCTGCGAATACCCAATTCAATGTTATTGAATTGGGTATTGTTGTTTGTCTTTTTATTTGCCGCCCCTATTGCCGCCCGGTAATGCCACTGGCAACAATTCTTCCTCAATGATCCTTTGATGATCACCCTTCTTGTTCGTTTTCTATTTAAATTATTGATAAATAACAGTTAAAAATATTGGCACAGGGTTTGCTTTATTAGCCCCAGAAGATGATTTTTGGAGCAAAATTATGGATCGCGCACTGTTTCTTGCCATGAGTGGCGCTAAGCAAAATATGCAAGCTTTGCAGCTACGTGCAAACAACCTTGCCAACGTAAGTACAACGGGTTTCCGTGCTGATTTAGCACAGGCACGTTCAATGCAAGCGTATGGCGAAGGCATGCCTACTCGTGTTTTCAGCATGACAGAGCGTCCGGGTCATAATTTCGCTCAGGGTAGTGTGGTTACTACTGGCCGAGATCTAGACGTTACCATTCAAGGTGATGGTTGGATTTCAGTGATGGACAATACTGGCCGTGAAGGTTTAACACGTAACGGTAACCTAAGGGTTGACCAAAACGGTTTACTAACCAACGCAAGCGGTCACTTAGTGCTTGGTGAAAACGATGCACCAATCACGCTGCCAATCCCAATCAGCAAAGTAGAAATTGGTACAGACGGTACGATCTCTGTCATTCCTCAAGGCGCTCCAGCTGAAGAATTGGCCGTGGTTGATCGTATTAAGCTTGTACGTCCAGACAACCAAAGTTTGTTTAAAGACACGAATGGTCTATTCCGTTCGAAAAACCCAGATCAGGCATACGAAGCAGATGCAGCGGTAACGTTGCTAAAAGGTGCTATCGAAGGCAGTAACGTAAATGCCGTAGGTGAAATGACCAGCCTAATTGACTTACAACGTCAGTTTGAAATGCAGGTCAAAATGATGAGCACAGCAGAGGAAATGGACAAGTCGTCTGATTCACTGCTTCGTATGAGCTAATAGAATTTAAAGGACATTGCTATGCATCCAGCATTATGGGTAAGTAAAACGGGTTTAGACGCCCAACAAACCAATATCTCAACGATTTCGAACAACCTTGCCAACGCCTCAACCATTGGTTTTAAAAAGAGCCGCGCGGTATTTGAAGATCTGTTCTACCAGAATATTAATCAACCGGGTGGTCAATCGTCTCAGAATACTGAGCTGCCAAGTGGTTTGATGCTGGGTGCCGGTTCTAAGGTCGTCGCGACTCAAAAAGTGCACACTCACGGTAACGCACAAACGACATCTAACAGCCTAGACATGATGATTGAAGGCGACGGTTTCTTCCAAGTTGAAATGCCAGACGGTGAAACAGGTTACAGCCGCAATGGTCAGTTCACACTGAACGGTGAAGGCGCGATCGTAACGTCGGGCCAAGGTTATCCTCTACAACCAGAAATTGTGATTCCTGAAGACGCGATCTCGGTAACGGTTGGTAACGACGGTGAAGTATCGGTTCGTCTACGTGGCGAGCAAAACAACGTCGTGGTTGGTCAAATTACCATTACTGACTTTGTAAACCCAGGTGGTCTAGAGCCAGTAGGTCAAAACCTTTATTTGCCAACTGGCGCGAGTGGCGACCCACAAGAGGGTGTACCGGGTTTTGATGGCCTGGGTAACATCCGCCAATCGATGCTAGAAACATCGAACGTAAACGTAACCGAAGAGCTGGTAAACATGATTGAAGCTCAGCGTGTATACGAAATGAATTCGAAAGTTATCTCGTCAGTAGACAAGATGATGAGCTTTGTTAACCAACAGCTGTAATTGGTTTATTCGCCGTTTACTTTTTTAATTAATCTATCTGTTTTTGCTAATTGACCCATTTACCACTGCCTGCTGAGAGTATATCGCCATGAAACGTATTTTTTGTTTAGCCCTGTTAGCTTCGATGACTGGTTGTACAGTACTGGATCCAATTGAGACGCCAGCACAAGAGAACGCGACCACAGTGGTTGATGCGGTTGAAGGCGATAAGTCGGCAGAAGAAAGTTCAGGAATTATCGACACGCTTCGTGGGCGAACCGATCCAATTGCTGGTGACCCTGCATGGGCGCCAATCAACCCCAAGCAGAAGCCAGAGCATTATGCAGCGGCAACGGGCTCACTGTTTAATGTGAACCACATTGGCAGCATGTATGACGACTCAAAGCCTCGTGGTATTGGTGACATCATCACTGTAGCGCTAGATGAGAATACTCGAGCGACCAAAAAAGCCAACGCAGACATGTCTAAGTCGAATGATGCATCGATGGAGCCGCTGGCTGTTGGTGGTCAAGAGCTGACGATCGATAAGTACAACTTCTCTTACGATCTGAGCAACACCAATACCTTCGCTGGTGATGCGTCAGCCAACCAAAGTAACAGCATCAGCGGCTATATCACCGTAGAAGTGATCGAAGTATTAGCCAATGGCAACCTAGTGGTTCGTGGTGAGAAGTGGATGACACTGAACACAGGCGATGAGTATATCCGCCTAAGCGGCACCATCCGTCCTGATGATATTGATTTTGAAAATACCATCGCTTCAAACCGTGTTTCTAACGCACGAATTCAGTACTCGGGCACGGGCGTGCAGAAAGATATGCAAGAGCCTGGATTCTTGGCACGATTCTTTAATGTATCTCTGTAGAGCTTGATAGGACGACGACATACTGACAGCCTCTATCACTGAGCCACATTTAGCTAAGCTATTATAAATTAAAGCAATACAGACAGGTTACTCAATGAAAAAACTGACACTCGTACTATTCGGCATGCTATTTCTTGCCACCAGTGCCCATGCTGCGCGAATCAAAGACGTGGCAAAAGTGGCGGGTGTTCGTAGTAACCAACTTGTCGGTTATGGTTTGGTCACGGGCTTGCCGGGTACTGGTGAGACAACTCCCTTTACCGATCAAACATTTAACGCAATGCTGCAAAATTTTGGCATCCAATTGCCGCCCGGCACTAAGCCAAAAACCAAAAACGTCGCGGCTGTTATTGTGACTGCTGAACTGCCAGCATTCTCTAAGCAAGGCCAAGAAGTTGACGTAACCGTTTCTTCTATCGGTTCAGCAAAAAGCCTTCGTGGTGGTACCTTGCTACAGACCTTCTTGAAAGGTCTAGACGGTCAAGTGTATGCGGTCGCGCAGGGTAACTTGGTGGTAAGTGGCTTTAGTGCACAAGGTAACGACGGTTCTAAGATTGTCGGTAACAACCCTAACGTTGGTATCATCTCTAGCGGTGCGACGGTTGAACAAGAGATCCCAACGCCATTCGGTCGTGGTGACTACATCACCTTCAACCTAATCCAATCAGATTTCACAACGGCTCAGCGTATGGCTGATGCGGTTAATAATTTCCTAGGCCCACAAATGGCTTCAGCGGTAGACGCAACTTCAGTAAAAGTTCGTGCACCGCGTGAAATCAGCCAGCGTGTAGCATTCTTGTCGGCTATCGAAAACATCGAGTTCGACCCTGCTGAAGGCTCTGCAAAAATCATCGTCAACTCTCGTACAGGTACGATTGTGGTTGGTAAGCACGTTCGCCTAAAAGCGGCGGCGGTCACCCACGGTGGTATGACGGTTGCAATTAAAGAAAATCTAAACGTAAGCCAACCGAATGCATTCTCTGGTGGCCAAACGGTAGTGGTCCCTGATTCTGATATCGAAATCACGGAAGGCGATGGTAAGATGTTCAAATTTGAACCTGGCCTAACGCTGGACGATTTGGTACGCGCAGTCAATGAAGTGGGCGCTGCACCTTCTGATTTAATGGCAATCCTTCAAGCACTGAAACAAGCGGGTGCGATTGAAGGCCAATTGATCATTATCTAAGGAATAAAGCATGATTAAGAATAACAATGACATCGGCTTTATTCACGACATCGGTAGTTTAGACCGTCTTCGTCAACAAGCGGTAAACGGTGAAGAAGGTAGCGAGAAAGAAGCATTAACCGCGGCGGCAAAACAGTTTGAATCGATTTTCACCTCGATGTTGTTTAAGTCAATGCGCGATGCTAACTCGAGCTTTAAGTCGGATATGTTGAACAGCCAGAACGAGCAGTTCTATCGTCAGATGCAAGATGACCAAATGGCGAGTGAGTTAAGCGCTTCAGGTTCATTAGGTCTTGCAGATATGATCGTGGCTCAACTAAGCGCTGGCCAAGCAAGCGATACGTCTGAAGAGAAGGTTCGCAGTGAAGGCTTTGATGCTTCATTGCAAAGACCGCAATATTCAGGCCGTTCGGAAGAGCGAGCGTCAGACGTTCAACCTGCGCAAGCAGCAAAACAGCCAGTATCCTTTGATTCTCCAGAATCGTTTGTGACCTCAATGAAGCCTTACGCGGAAAAAGCGGCAAGTGCGCTTGGTGTGGACTCGTCTCTTCTATTGGCACAAGCTGCCCTTGAAACGGGTTGGGGTTCTAAAATGGTTAAGAACTCTTTGGGCAACAGCAATAACTTATTTAACATCAAAGCAGATAGAAGTTGGAAGGGCGATAAGGTCGCGACTCAAACTCTTGAGTTCCATGGCAAAACCGCCGTTAAAGAGTCAGCTTCCTTCCGTTCTTACTCTAATTTCGAAGATAGCTTTAATGATTACGTGAAGTTCTTGAACGAAAATCCAAGATACGAAACGGCGCTACAGCATCAAGGCAATTCAGAGAATTTCATCAAAGGTATTCATCAGGCTGGTTACGCAACTGACCCTAACTATGCAGACAAGGTTTTACGAGTTAAAGCCAAGATTGATGAGATGAACTAGCGTCATAAATCAACATAGAGAGCTTGCTACTGGCAGGCTCTTTTCTTCTCCGCCCCTTCAGTTCTTACGCGTAATCCATAGTTATCTCCTTACACTTCAATAAATTATCGTCTTTTAATTTCCTATTGTTTTTGTTGGCACATATATTGCAATTATCTTAGTAATATACGGTTGTAGTTAATCAGTTCATTCTGGTTTTGTTAAGTTTTTTGGGGGCATTATGGCGTCGGATCTTCTGAATGTAGGGGCACAAAGTGTTCTTACGGCTCAGAGACAGCTCAACACCACAGGTCATAACATTTCTAACGCTAACACAGAGGGCTATAGCCGCCAGTCTGTGATTCAAGGTGTGAATGACCCGCGCCAGTATGGTGGGCAATCCTACGGTATGGGGGTACATGTGGAAAATGTTCGCCGCTCTTGGGATCAGTTTGCCGTCAAAGAACTTAACTTATCGACAACCAATGCCGCCAACAAAGGCGATACCGAAGCCAACCTCGATATGCTGTCGAGCATGTTGTCGTCGGTCGCTTCAAAGAAGATTCCAGAAAACCTCAACGAATGGTTTGATTCCGTTAAGACTCTGGCCGATACCCCAAATGATGTGGGTGCGCGTAAGGTCGTGTTAGAGAAAGCAGGGCTTGTAACTAAAACCTTGAATGAATTTCATGAAACAGTTCGTCAACAGTCTGATTCTACGAATAAAAAATTAGATATGGGTATCGAGCGAGTTAACCAACTTGCGTACGAGATCCGTGATGTTCAGCGTTTAATGATGCGAACTCCTGGGCCTCATAATGACCTACGAGATCAGCATGAAAAGTTGATTAATGAGCTTTCTGGTTACACCAAAGTTACGGTGACACCACGCTCAAATGCCGAAGGGTTTAATGTCCATATTGGTAATGGCCATACCTTGGTCTCTGGTAGTGAAGCGAGTCAGCTGAAGATGGTTGATGGCTTACCCGATGCACATCAGCGCCGCCTAGCGATTGTTGAAGGTAAGTCTTTAAAACCGATCACCAGCAGTGATATCGACGGAAAAATCGGCGCCATGCTAGACATGCGTGACGAACATATCCCAGCAATCATGGATGAGCTTGGTCGTTTGGCGACCGCGTTTTCATATGAGGTCAATAGTCTTCAAGAACAAGGTTTGGATCTTAACGGCAACGTAGGTAAGGACTTGTTTACCGACGTGAACTCAGAGCTGGTGGCAAAATCTCGTGTCACGGCTAGCGGGCAATCGAAAGCCGATGTTGCGGTATACATTGATGATACTTCTGCCTTAAAAGGCGGTGAGTATGGACTGAAATACGATGGCAGTGATTATGTCGTGACTAAGCCGAACGGTGAGACCGTTAAGATGGCGACCGACTCTAGCGGTAGTGCTTTTTATCTTGATGGCATGCGAGTGGAAGTACGTAACCCTCCTGAACTAGGAGAGAAACTGTTACTGCGTCCAACGCGTAATTTTGCTGCGCAGATTCATATGGAAACCAAAGACCCGAAAGACATTGCTGCGCAAAGTTATGAGGCATCGACCACGTTTGCCAAGGGTACAGCGGGATTTAAAATCCTAGAAGCAGGTCAACTGCGTGAGTTTGAAGTGATTGTCTCACCAAAAGGTGAGCAGTTTGCTGTGACGGATCCGAAGGGTAACATTTTAATGCAGCCTCAACCGTATCCGCCACAAGGGCCAGTGACCATCAACGGTACAACGTTTGAGCTCACACCCGGTGCGGTGGCAAATGATAAGTTTACGGCAAACCTTGTCCCATCAGAAGGTGACAACGGTAACCTGCGTAAGCTACAAGATCTTCAAACAGGAAAGCTGTTGAATGATGGTGAGTCTACGATTTTAGACCTTTACCACAACTTGAATACTAATACGGGCTTGAAGTCTTCAACGGCAAATCGCCTGAGTGATATTGCGACATTAGAAAAACAGTCGGCTCAAGAACGTATTGCTTCTATCTCGGGAGTAAACCTCGATGAAGAAGCGGCAAACATGATGAAATTTCAGCAAGCGTATATGGCTTCTTCACGTATCATGCAAGCAGCCAACGATACGTTTAACACTATTTTGGCTCTGAGATAGGAAGGTATAAATGTTGAATCGTATCTCTAGCTTCCATAATTATCAGTCAGTACAAAACGACTTGCGCCGTCAAGAGAACAAGGTGCATCACAACCAAGCACAACTTGCTTCGGGTAAGAAGTTACAGTCGCCAAGTGATGACCCATTAGCGACGCACTATTTACAGAACATTGGTCAGCAGTCAGAACAGCTTAAACAGTATGTCGATGCGATTACTCTAGTCAGAAACCGTCTTGAGCATCATGAAGTATTGGTTTCTAACACTGAAGGCTTTGCTGATGAAGCAAAACGAACCGTGATGGAAATGATCAACGGTGCGCTTTCTCCGGAAGACCGTTTAGCTAAGAAGCGTGAAATTCAAGAACTGGCGAATAACTTCCTGCATTTAGCCAACTCTCAAGATGAGTCGGGTAACTACACGTTTGCAGGCACTAAGCCGAAAAATCAGCCTTTCTTTCGAGATAACGAAGGGAATGTGACATATCAAGGTGATGACTACCAACGCAAGATGCGTGTGGCAAGCAGCTTTGAAATGGCAATGAATGATCCGGGCAGCAAGATGTTTATGGAAATAGACAACCCGTTCGGTGACTACGAACCTCAGTACGAGCTTGAACCTGCGTCTGAGTTATTGCTCGGGCGTGCGACCAACAGCGATGAAGATGGGTCTACTTATAAAGTGACGTTTGTCGACATGCAGACGGGCAATTTCGCTTATCAGCTTGAAAAAGACGGCGCAGTGGTTGCGGCAGAAGATTTTGATCCTTCGACAGGCATTGTTTATGAAGGGCTGAATATTCAAATCAAAGGCCAAATCACTAAAGGTGATTCGATCACCTTAGAACCACGAGAGACTTTCTCTATCTTTGATACGTTCAAAGAGGCTGCTGAGCAGGCTGAAAACCCGGTATCGGATGCATCAGCAACAGCGAAACTGCACCAAGTAACTGAAGAGTTCCACGCTGCATTTATCCATTTGACCAAGGCAAGAACCGATGTTGGTGCACGCTTGAGTACTTTGGATATTCAAGAGCAACAACATGAAGATTTCAAGTTGTCTTTAGCAAAAGCAAAAAGCAACTTTGAAGACTTGGATTACTCGAAAGCGATCATTGAGTTCAATGAAAACTCTCGAGCACTACAAGCTTCTCAACAAGCGTTTGGCAAAACCAAAGACCTGACCTTGTTTAACTATATTTAATGATCAATCGGTATTTAATGGTGGCTTGTCGATCACCATGGCGTTGATTCCTTGCCGTATGTGCTATGCCATACGTGCGAATGACGCCACAGTTTGCCGCTTTTTTGTACGAAGCATGATGTTTCTAGAATAGCGGCAAAAAACGGCAATAAGGAAGGTGAATGTTTTTCATCTTCTAATAGTAGAAAATCATAATTGCGCAGTGTTGTTTGTAAGCTTCTGATTTTTAGATAATTAAAAAATTATTTATATGATATTAAACTTGGCATACAACTTGTATCTGTGTTGGTTATAAATGATTAATACAGATCTTAAACCTTGTATAGGGTTTATCGAGTAATACACGGTCAGTGCTTATCCATATGAGAGTAAAGCTGGCCGCTTCGCAGAAACTTTGCGAACTCATAAGGAGAGCAAAATGGCTATCAATGTAAGCACTAACGTATCTGCTATGACAGCACAGCGTTACCTGAATAAAGCATCTAATGACTTAGCGACTTCTATGGAGCGTTTGTCATCTGGTCACAAGATCAACAGCGCGAAAGATGATGCGGCAGGTCTGCAAATCTCGAACCGTCTAACCGCTCAGTCTCGTGGTCTTGATGTGGCAATGCGTAATGCCAACGACGGTATTTCGATTGCTCAAACAGCAGAAGGCGCGATGAACGAATCGACTAACGTACTACAACGTATGCGTGATCTAGCGATTCAATCATCAAACGGCACTAACTCGCCGGCAGAGCGTACTGCACTGAACGAAGAGTCAATGGCACTTCAAGATGAGCTTAACCGTATTGCGGAAACCACATCGTTTGGTGGTCGTCGTCTACTGAACGGTTCATTCGGTGAAGCTTCATTCCAGATCGGTTCTAACTCTGGTGAAGCAATGATCATGGCTCTGACGAGTATCCGTGCAGATGACTACCGTATGGGTGGCACGACGTTCGATTCAGAAAACGCGAAAGATAAGAACTGGGAAGTGCCGCCAACAGCGAGCGATCTTAAGTTCGAATTCAAAACCAAAGCGGGTGAAGACATCGTTTTAGATATCAATACCAAAGCGGGCGATGATATCGAAGAGCTTGCGACTTACATTAATGGTCAGTCTGATCTTGTGAACGCATCGGTTACTGATGATGGTCGCATTCAACTGTTCGTTGCTGAACCTGACCTTGACGGCCCAATGTCTATCTCTGGTGGTCTAGCGTCTGAGCTAGGTATTAAGAGTGAAGGCCGCGCAACCTCGGTTCAAGATGTTAGCTTAACCAGCGTTGCGGGTTCACAGAACGCGATCAGCGTGATTGATTCTGCAATGAAGTACGTGGATTCACAGCGTGCTGATTTGGGTGCAAAACAGAACCGTCTAAGCCACAGTATTAATAACTTGGCAAACGTACAAGAGAACGTAGACGCTTCAAACAGCCGAATCAAAGATACGGACTTTGCGAAAGAGACGACGCAAATGACCAAATCACAAATTCTGCAACAAGCAGGTACTTCAATACTTGCTCAAGCAAAACAGTTGCCTAACTCTGCAATGTCATTATTGCAATAGTTATTGGTTGAACTTGCTGCTCGTGTTCAGACGTGAGCCATGCAGCAAGGGAAACTGGCAAGCATACTTACTATTGAATGTTTAGCTCTCTCATCTCTCACCTGCTATCCATTTTTGCAGTAAGAATGCAACGGCAAGTCGGAAATGTGTTCATTTCTCGATGATCTCCACACAGGCTCTGACGCGCCAACTAGCCCCGGTTCTCTCAAAGGAAAAGGGGCTTTTTCCTTTCTGTATTTCTTGTTTTTGCTATTTATTTTCCTGTGAACTTTCTCGCACTACCTTTTCCAAATCTCTATTTGATGGTTCTTCTTCACGACAAATAATGTCATCTATTACACAAGATTTGCGTAAGTCAGAGATCTTTGGCGATTGATCATTTCTCGACCTTGAGCCATTTAGACGGCGGTTCGTACGCTTTCTGAACAGATTAAGATCTTTTTCCAATTGAAATCTATCGCTGTATTAGAAAATGATGAAAATTAAGTTGTTGATAAATATTAGATTAATATTTTTTTTGTGGTTTTTTGAAAGTTTTTCTAAAGCTTCTGATTTTCGAGCCGTTATTAAAAGTAACTTTGAGAGAACTACTTGGTTTTCCGAGACGTCGGAAACCGCTATACCGGAAAATCAATTGGAG
>NZ_JBFSVA010000024.1:9670-72882 GCF_041467655.1 Vibrio sp. 10N.247.311.49 | reverse complement strand
TGAAGAGCCCAGTTAACTGAAGCAGAATTACCCCCTGAAATAATTTCTAGATTGATCCCAAGTGTAGCTTCAATTCCATCGGCAAGATCAGAAAGAATATTCATATTTTTATCATCTGGAGCGACACCATACCGACAAGCTAAATTCGTACCAATTCCTTTTATCGTGATGTTTGGTAAAGAAATAATCTCACGGATAAAATCAATCACGCGATTAGGCATCACACCTTCTCTGAGATCGCCAAGCTCAACCATAATAATAATATCGTGACGGCAATTTTGTTGTTCCGCTGCATGTGAAAGCCTCTGAATCACTTCAACTTCAGAGTTTAAACTCATATCACTGTATTTTATTACGCTCGCCACTTGACTGAGCATGGGTGTACGTATCAGCATTTTGGGGATAGAAATGCCAGATTCAGTCATCTTTTGAAGATTTTCGATTCTTGAATCGGCTAACATTGGTGCGCCAGCATCAATAAGAACTTGTGCGATGATAGGGTGGCCGAGGAAGGCTTTTGTTACAGGCGTAACGGATATATTTTTCAGTGAGAGCTGAGTAATCAGGAATTGAGCGTTATGGTGAACTTTCCCACAATCGATGTCTAACCTAGGGTAGTTCACCCTTTTTCGGCCAGTTTACTTTCTATTATAGGGAAAGCTGACGTTACGATGTGCAACAGATGTTCGACAGGTTGTGACAAGACATCAGTAACAGGTAGACCAAATTCGGTAGCGTAACTGTCTATCACACTGCGTGTTTCATCCAACGACATATCTTCATGATTCAGTGTTAGTCCAATAACATTGGTATTAGAAAACGTTTCGATAAGATTGATTTCTGAGGCAATCGAAGGCATTGGGCAATCAGGAAAATCACTACGATATAAACGTTTAGGGGCATGTTGCAGTATCACACCCGTTGGACAGCTGCCACGTAAGATAAAAGCGCTGGTTGAAAACGCAGGGTGACTCAAGGCTCCTTGCCCCTCAATAATAATCAGATCCGGATTTTCTTTTTCATAGGCCTGTACAATGACAGATTCCAATTCACCGGCACAAAATTGTGAAGGGACTGCATCGAGTGCAACGCAGTATTGTGCGCCTTGCATAATACCTGTTTGACCAGTGGCAATCAGAACGACGTTAAGGCCTTTTTTTGTCAGTTCATTCGCCAATATTGTTGCTGTTGTTCGTTTTCCTAGCGCGCAATCCGTCCCCATGACAGCAATTCTCGGACATTTAACGTTGTGTATTTTCCCGATAAACGTTTTCAGATCGCCTTTATTTTTGGGTTTGCGAGTATCGAATATTCGAACGTTATTCTTTAAGCTGGCTTCTAAAAATAGAGGATCATCGGTTAGGAATTCATGTAAGCCATTTACGATGTTCATTCCTAATGACATGGCATTTAAAATGATGCTTTTATCTAAGTCAGATAAAAAGCCACTTGATGGCGCAATGCCAAAAATGAAGTAATCAGGAATGCTTTCTGCGTGAATGATAGCTTCTTCAGCATTAGCAAGGATCGGTATTCCATTGGCTTTGTTGTCAAGAACTTCACCAGCATCTAAGCCAGCAGACTCACTATCAATAACCGATAGAATACGATAGCTTAACGAATGTCTCACTAATCCATTAGCGGTTTTACCATCAATTTTACCAAAATTACCTTCGCAATATATAATCGCAGAAGGGATGACAGGTTTTACTTTCTGAGCAAGTGGTAACCAAGGTGCGAAATGGGGTACATCGTTGTTGATTTCTACATTTTCAATTCTAGTGAGTTTGAAGATGTTTCTTAACTTTTGGGTTGAAATGGACATAATTAAAGCCTGCGGTGAGGCTTAGGAGGGCAACTAAGGAGTGCCGAGATGCGAGTTCGGAAAAGAAAAGAAGTCCCCACTAAGCGGTAGGGATAACAACCAAGGTAACACACTCACCAGACTTTTGTTGGTTATTATTAATACGCTTTCTAAGTCTATCACTTTCAGGCTTCACCCATACTAACGTGACTGATTAGAGATCTAAGACTCATTGTTCAACGTCGCCGTATCAACCTCTCAGCTTTAAGGTTTCAAGATACTTTTTCTAATATTAGTTAAGTGAATTAGAGTTTTGAGTTTAACGCGTTTTTGTCCAATTTCGTGCTAGTAGGTACCAGAATCTTCCGTGATTGTTAAGTTCGATGAAGGGATAAAACCTTCAAATCAATCTAAGTATGTTTTGAAAATGTGATTAAAAAGGCTGAATCAATAAACTGATCAGCCTCTATCAATTTTTTCCATTAAAGGTAACGGCTTCTTAGGTGGTCTTTGAAGTATTGCGCATTCAAGGTTTCACCGGTTGCGCCTTTCACCAAATCATCAGTAGTAAGCAGGCTGCCTTTGCTCCAAATGTTCGATTCTAACCAATTGAAGATAGGGGATAGGTCACCGCTTTCAATCACTGAGTTCACATCCACTGTTTTCTTCATTGAAGCCATGAACTGAGCCGCGTACATCGCACCTAATGTGTAAGGTGGGAAGTAACCGAATGCGCCGTCCGTCCAGTGGAGAATGTGACCTGCATTTTAAGGTAGTTGCGGCTGTCCAAATTCTTGCTAACGGGGCGACTTAACTCACAAAGTACGAAAAGTGGGGGCAGAGTACAGTTCTTGACTCAAACGAATTCGCTAGTTTTTGCTCTGTAAATCGCACTGAAAGAGTCACACACATACAAGGTAGTATGAGCATAGCCTTGAACAAGCCCAAAATCCTCGCTGAGAGCGTTTGAGGCGGTCTGAGGGTTGTTTTTGGTAGCTAATTTACCCATTTACCATAATAAGAATGATGAACTCCGACTTTAATTGCATGAAACGAGAGCTATCTATTTAGTTTCACTGCTGCGACAATCTTAATTTCTTACTAAACTGGAATTAGTATTGAACTAATAAAAAAGGAATAGTTATGCGAATTGTTTTTTTTGTTTTTGCTCTTTTTTTTTCTTCCCTTTCATTTGGAGGTTTTAAACCAATTCACGATAAAGCCTTAGAAGAAAAAGCACTCGATGCATTAGAAGTTCACTTAGTAGCTGAAGGTTTGATAAGAGATGATGCTGAGCTAGCTCTCGCGTATGAGGAGGGAGGGAAGAGTATTTTTTTCTTTCGAGTAAGAGAGCATGAAGGTGGGGATGAGTTATATAGGGTTTTTTGCTCAAAGGCTAGGTGCCGTTTTAGTTATAACTGACAATTGAAGTTGTAGTGGTCTAATGATCCCTGACAATCACGTAAGCGACTTTTTCTATCCTTTTAATTCATGCTTTGCTTAATTGGCAATCTTGCTAAAACGGAAATGTCCAGAGGCTTCATAAGCCTGAAGTTTTACTCGTGGCGCTTTTCTTGCAAAGTGCCTGCTAGCTCAGATCTGCCCCAAAATCACTTAGATTGAATACTCTACATCGTTTAGGATGCGAACATTTTCCCTACTAAAAGTCATCCATCCTTATGAACTTTAGTTGTGAACAATTGCTATGTATCACATCAACCATTTAGTCACTTTATCTTCACGGGCTGGGGGTAAAATCACAACAAACTGTATGATATCTTTTATATTATTTAAAGGTACAGGGAAAGTGACATGACTGAAGAGATAGTCAGCTTGATACCTCACACTCCTATATAAAGGGTGTAATCCATCAAAACTCGAACTTAAAGTTAACTGAAACGAAAACAAGGCTCTAATTGAACCTTGTTAAAAAATTGGATGAGTCTATGAGTTAACGACGGAGACCATCTTCAAATCGCTTGCGATAATTGTTTATCACGGTGATTAACGACTTTTTAATATCAACAATTTGTTTGGAATGTGGACACCAAAGCGCGAAGCCAAACTTGAAGCCCTCTAGCATCTCATCGGCTTCAACTGGCTCAATAGCATGATTGGCAAACTCAGTATTAGAAAAGGTTTTAGGCAGTAACGCCCAACCCAACCCCGCTTCGACCATCTTTATCACTAGGGCAAGTTGATCGATTGCTTCATTGTCTGAGCTGTAAATAATCTTCTCTGACATACCTTCTTCAATAAAAGATCGTAAGACAAATTGTTTGCTGTTTTTCAGAGCCACCAAGACTGCACTTTTCTCCAACCTAGATAGATCTCCACCTTTTTGAACAAAAGGGAGAAATTCGAAATGCCCAAGGAAAGTAGCATCAAAGCTATACATCGCCTGACGGTCATGCACATTGACGATACCAAAATGGTATTCGCCACTATCTATGCCTCTTTTGATATCCTGTTTATTCCTAACAAAAAAGTTCACGCGCATTAGCGGAAAATCGCGAAGAAATTGCTGGCGGATTTCAACCAAAGCGCGATGAGGAATCACACTAGAATAAGCGATGTTGACGCTTTCTAATCCACCATAAGAGAGGCTTAGCGCCAATTTATCGAAAGTACGCGCTTGCTCGATGGTTAATTTAGCATTGTGATAAAGAAGGTGACCATCTTCAGTTGGCTCTACCGAACGCCCCACTCGTTCAAACAAACTGACCGCTAGTTGGTCTTCAAGGTTGGTAATCACCTGCCCTATCGTAGTTCGGTGCTTATTGAGTTTGACCGCGGCTTTGCTAAACGAGAGTTGTTCATAAACGGTCACGAACGCGAGAAGTTGTTCAAAACTAAAATTCATAGGTTTCGCTTCCTTTCTAGAGTGATTTACTTAAAATATGATAACTGATCTGCACCAGTGATACTGGACATTCGACTAAGCGAGTTGCCCTACTTCTGTTAATTCATGACTTACTAAATTAGATAAAACGCAACTCGGAAATGTCCAGAACCTTCACAGATGGCACTTCGTAACTCAGAAGTGCCCCTTTTCTAGTTAGAACCAAAGCTACCCTTCAGCCATAATTGTGACTTTTGACTTACAATACTTGTACTATGCTTTTTTCAGCTTGGTTCTACTTACACAGCAAGCTCTGCAAGTAGAAACCTTCAATGTGGTTGGGCGTTTTATCTACAGATAACGACTTCTCAAATGGTCTTTGAAGTATTGCGCATTCAAGGTTTCGCCCGTTGCACCTTTCACCAAGTCATCAGTGGTCAGCAGGCTGCCTTTGCTCCAAATGTTTGATTCTAACCAAGTGAAGATAGGGGATAGGTCACCGCTTTCAATCACAGAGTTTATATCTACCGTTTTCTTCATTGAAGCCATGAACTGCGCCGCGTACATCGCACCTAATGTGTACGATGGGAAGTAACCAAATGCGCCGTCTGTCCAGTGGATGTCTTGCATACAGCCGTTAGTGAAGTTACCTTGAGTGCTTAAACCAAGGTAAGACTGCATCTTGGTATTCCATAACTCTGGCACGTCAGTGTGTTTGATCTTGCCGTTGATCAAGTCACGCTCAATCTCGTAACGCAGGATAACGTGTGCAGGGTAGGTGAGTTCATCAGCATCGACACGGATGAAGTCTTTCTTCACGCGCGTGTAGATCTTCTGGAAGTTTTCTTTCTCAAATTCTGAGCCTGAGAATTGCTGACCAGCCAAGTTCGCTAAATGTCCAATGAACGGGTCGCTGCGGCCGACTTGCATCTCGAAGAATAAAGATTGAGATTCATGAATGCCCATAGAACGAGCTTCCCCCGCTGGTTGTCCTGCTAGGTGTTTTGGTAAGCCTTGTTCGTAACGTGCGTGGCCTGTTTCATGCACAATACCCATTAAGCTTTGAACGAATTCCGCTTCGTCATAGCGTGTTGTGATACGCACGTCTGAAGGCACGCCGCCACAGAATGGGTGAACACTTTCATCCAATCGGCCGTGTTCAAAATCGAACTGAAGCAGCTTCATGACTTCTAAACCCAGTGCTTTCTGTTTCTCGGTCGAATAGATACCTGATGGTGCGTTAAATTGCTCGCTCGATTGTTTTTCGATCACTTCATCAATTAAACCTGGAAGCCAAGTTTTAACGTCTGCAAATAGGGTATCAAGTGAAGTAGAGCTGGTGCCCGGTTCATAAATATCCAGCATCGCATCATAAGGCGTTAGATTGGCTGCGTCTGCGCGAATCTGCGCTTCTTCACGAGAAAGCTCAACCACTTCACGCCAGTTCTTTTCGAATCCAACCCAGTCGTTGTTACCGCGTTGGCTACGCCACGCATGTTCACATTTTGAACCCGATAGAGATTTCGCTTCAACCAGTTTTTCTGGAAGTAGGTTTGCTTGTTGCCACTGGCGTTTTATTTCACGAAGTGACGATTGTTGCTCAGTGTTCAGCGCTTCATTTTCAGCGTCTGCAATCCAATCGCCAAGCTGTGGTTGAGTCATTAAGCCGTGAATATGAACAGAAAGCTCGGCCATCGCTTCACTACGAGCTTGGTTACCACCTGCTGGCATCATTGAAGCTTGGTCCCAACCACAAATAGAAGCTAGGTGTTGAAAGCGTGAACATTTTTGAGAGTGTTCGACTAGTTTTTTGAATGCGCTCATTTGACTACTCTTAATTTGGTTTCTTTAAATGATCCTTAGGGCTGCGTCAGCGTTAAGGTTCATCTCGTGTACTTTGATTATGGCTTTGCTTTTTAATGACGCCGACCTTCGCAGTCGAAGATATAGCGAGAAAAGCATGAGGCGGTACGATGCCTTGAATTTACTATTTCTTAACAAATCAAACTGTTCTATTGTGCACAAAATCAGTGAGTTGTATAGCTGGTGGCAATTGTTGCTTGCGAATTGTTCAGATACACGGTATTGATGATAGATCGCTGAACAAAAATGACAATGATATGGATATTTTGAACTTTGAGGCATTTCTAATTGCCATCACTATTTTAACGCTAACGCCGGGCTTAGATACGGCTTTGGTGATTCGCAATACTAGCCGCTCTGGCTTAGCTGACGGTTGTATGACGAGCTTTGGTATTTGTAGCGGCTTGTATGTACACGCGTTTTTCTCTGCTGTGGGTATATCTGCAATCCTCGCCCAATCCGCTGAACTCTTTCAAGCCGTTAAGATGGTAGGTGCGCTTTACCTCATCTGGCTTGGCTTAAGCAGTTTGCGAGCGTTGATGAAAAACGGTGGCGGTTTGAAGGTCGGAGAACAAGCTCAGCAGGCTTACAGTGCAAAGCGTTCTTTGCGTGAAGGCTTTCTGTCTAACGTTCTTAACCCAAAAACAGCAGTTTTCTATCTGGCCTTTTTACCTCAATTTGTAAACCCTGAAGGTTCGCCTTTATTGCAATCTATGTTGATGGCTTCGGTACACTTTATGATTGCGATGGTATGGCAATGTGGTTTGGCTGGCGCGCTTAACTCGGCTAAAAATTTGCTCAAAAACGCGAGTTTTATGAAGTGGATGGAAGGCGTGACGGGCATGGTGCTGGTTGGGCTGGGTGTTAAGCTTCTGATGGAAGAGCCTGTGTAGTTCACCGTTTTCAGTTGAACATGAATATATGAAAGCCCACGATGTGTCGTGGGCTTTGTGCTTTATTACTGGTAGATCTTTGTACCGATCTTATTCTACAGCGCAGTTATTCAACGACGCTAATGTTCATCTCAGCACCTTCGAAACCTAAGTCACTCAACTCATCGGCGTTAAAGTTGGTGGTAACTTCGATGTCGCCAATGCGCTCAGTAGATTCGTTGACGGAATCAGTACTTCTTTTGCTGCGTAGATTGTTAGTAATTGGTGTTGCTTGTCCAATTTCGATAGTACCTGCAAATTGAGATTCAGCGTAGAAATCTCCAGACACGTAAGAGTGGAAGGGGCGTAAGCTTCCGCCAGTCGCGTATTGCATGCTTGATAAGCCAGCTTCTTTAATCGCCCAGCCCCAATCCCACCATTTAGTTTCACCTGGGATGTAACGGTGATCCCATTGGTAGCGAATGTCGGCAGATTCACTGCTGCCACGGCCCATGGTGAAGGTATGAGCCTTGTACGGGCGGTTATCTGGATGAGAGTGCCACGCGTTGCCACCCCAACGAAGGAAGCCGTTGAATTCAACATCGTAGCTAATATCGGCGTTGAATCGGTACGGGTAAGAGATGCTTGAACGATACAGCTCAACTCGAATCGGTAGCTCCGAATTCGCAGGAACCATAGGACGAGCTTGAAGTGTTACTTGTTCGCTAGTGGAGTTGCCATTTGTTTCAGCGAAGCTTTGGTTAGCCTCGAACTTAACGGTGAGCTTAGTTTCGCCAACCAAAGGCCACTTGAAGGTGTTCTCTGTTTGAACGCTCTGTGAGAATCCGTAGCTGTTCGTTTTCGACCAGTTTGTTGATTCGTCTACTTTTAGGTCTACCACCACTTGTTGCGCGATGTTGCTGTTGTTTCTTGCCGTCGCGTAAACCGTTTTCACTAGTTCACGATCCGACTCGACAACATCACCATGCCAAAAGTTGTCGTCGTTAACGGTGTAGGCAAAATTGTCGACGGTGATTTTGGTTTTTTCATCACAGCGATAGCCGCTACAAGAGCCATTGTTATTTCCTTGTATTACCCAACTGTTGCCAGAGCGCTTTATCGTCATGTCTTCGCCCACGTACTGACTGTTATTACCGCCAACCCAAGCGTAACCTAGGTTGTGGGCTAAGTAGCTTAATGGGCGTACAAAGTCGTTACGGTTGTTCACTAATTCATACTGAACATCGATTTCGCTGCCTTCCTGAACCGATTTGGCGGAATAGTTAGGGATTTCAGATTGGTCGTTGTTTGGGTAACAGAACGTTGACCCACTGCTTGATTGCTTAATTTCGCCATGATAACCCGGCCCCATGATTACCCAGTTTCCTTTTAACCCGGTGATCTGCCAAGTGCCCATGCGAGCGACCAAAGTACTCTTCTGCTCTTCTGCTTCATAACGGTCTATAGGACGATAACCAGAGCGACAGACATCTTCACCAAGTTGGTCAAACACTATTTGGTCTGGGTAAATCTTCGCATTTACACCGGTTGATAGAACAGACAACACTGCGGTTGCTAAGAGACTTCTGTTTACTGTGATCATTAACAATTCCCTCATTTGTAATTTTTCTATTTTGATAATGTTTTGTGTGCCGTGCAGTTAACAAGACAAGTTCACTTTTTCATGTTGATAAATAGATAGATACTGAAAAGGGTTGAATTAAATTACCCAGTTAATTCAATGGCTTGTATTGTCATTAGTGTTTTTACGGTGAAAGAGTATGCAACTGAACGTAAATTGTTTGATGGGGCTCAAACCGTTTTTAGAAAAATGAAGGCCCATTATTCGGGCTTAGACGTCAAAATTATTTGACGTTATTTTTGGCGTTTGTATGAATGGTTAATTAGAAGAACAGGTATAACCATTCACAATACTCGTAGTTTTAAGGTGGGCAGGTAGTGAGTGACAAAGAGTAAAAATCTAACTTGAATATTTTGCTTTGCTATCGGTTTTAAAATGCAAACACTTAAAGTAAGGAAGACTGTAATAATTGTATTACTGATAAAATAATGAAAATAACCATCCGTTTTTTATGTGTAATATCGGAAAAGCTTGCTACTTGATAATAGGGCACTTGTTGCTAGTGGTTAAACTATCTCTAATTATCGTTTGGCCAGAAGTTGCGTTCGGCCTGTATTACACGTTTTAATGATGGCAAATAAATCATTCGAACTTAAGATATCAATCTTTACCGTTAATGGGTCATTGTTGATTAACAGGTAAGGCGCCAATCGGCTGTCATTCATTGTTTTATTTATTTTTTGCACAGAGACTAAGTCAATGGTGCCAGAAATAGAAAAGAAAAGTGATTGAGAAGGACGGGCTGTTCCTCTGAATCTCAGAACAAGTGGGTCGGGCATGTTGTCGTCTTGAACGGACATCAGGTGCAGCACCTTGTTGTTACTTATTTTCGTTAATCCGTCGGTACGTAATACATTGTCATTCACTATCAGGTCCACCACGCTATGTTGGTAGCGATGCTCTTCTTTTGGTTGGGGCGAAGGGATACTCCATATGCCAACCAATAAAACGAATGCAGAAATGAGCGCAACGATTGGCATCATAATTGACCTCTTTCTAGGAATAGGGCCAGTTCGGTACTGGCTTGATCTAGTTGGGTTGGCGTGTAAAAGATGTTGACGGACTGGCGTGTGGCTTTGTTCAGAATAGAGAGCTCAGAATATTCCGCTTCTTCGCTAATGTACGCCACGCAATCACATTGATACTGATAGAGAATGCTTTCTAGCTCTGGCGTCATCGCCATTTCAGGGGCTTGGAAAACTTGTATTTGACCTATCCATTGCTCGCTGAGCCGGTTAACGGGGTTGATATCGCTGAGGTTTCTCTCATTAACCTTAGCAAAAGCCAATAACGCTGATGCCAACAGTAAGCAGCCAGTGGTGAAGTAGCACAACTTGTTTCGGTTTTCAGCAGTGGGAAAGTAAGCCGACGAACTTTGTTTAGGGTTAGGCTTAGGTTCGACTGCAACAGCTGCACCGATAGCAATACCGTTATTGCCGACGGGTATCAGGTTGCTCGCATCAGCAAGGGGAGTTGTGGCTGCATTATTGATGGGGGAGTCGATTACCACGCACTCATCGATAAGGCGATAGCCCACCTTAGGAACGGTGACGATTGGGGTTTCTTTGATGCCTAATCTAACGAACCCTTGGCGCAGTAAACTTATACTTTTCGCTAGTGACGTATCCCCTATGAACTCGTTTCCCCAAGCGAAGCTAATAATATCTTGTTTGTTAACAATATCGGGTGAGTTTTTATGTAATAACTCCAGGACCCGAGTTTCACGGTATCCTACTTTAATAGAACGTTCATCGTTATAAATACGGTTTTTAATCGGGTCGAATCTGATCATATAGCCAACGTTTATTTTTATTATAATTCTCTCTACAATGTAGATGACTATAAACTGACTAATATATGAATTAAAGTCACATGTTTTATTCTTCTGGTTTTTTGTGTCGTTGAAACGAAAAGAAATTTAATATGTTTGTTACAAAACGCCTGACACCTACGCACAATCTGTTAAATATAAGTAATATCTAATTAAGTGTTGGTTTTATTAGTGTTCTTTTTAGTAGTCTTCTATCTTCTTTATTAAATCGCATAGTGGTCGATTTAATATTCTTGTTATTTATAAGGGCATATATGCTGCATAATAATTTAAGACGTTTCGCTATGTGATGAAAATAAAAAGCCCGCAGTTGAGTGCGGGCTTTGTATTCAATCAATTCAAGTTATGCTTTAACGGCTTCACAATCATTTGAAGAAGTTAAAGGTTTGAAGAATAGCTTTGTTTCTTCGATGACAACGTGGCGTAACAAGATAAGACCGATTAGGTTAGGAATAGCCATTAGGCCGTTCACGATATCCGCCATCAGCCAGATCATGTCGAGCTTTAGGAATGCACCAGAAGCAACCAACGCAATGAAGATGATTTTGTAAGGTAGAACCGCTTTAGTACCCAGCAAGAAAACAACACAGCGCTCACCATAGTAGTTCCAGCCTAAAATCGTTGTAAACGCAAAGAAGATTAAGCCAATCGAAACTAACATTGGACCTAAAGTATCGGCGTTTAAACCCACAGCGAATGCATTAGTGGTCATCGCAGCGCCTGAAAGATCAGTCTGCCAAGCACCCGTTAAGATAAGCGCCAAACCTGTCATCGTACAGATGATGATGGTGTCGAAGAAGGTACCTGTCATAGAGACAAGTCCTTGTTTCACACATGAGTCTGTTTTAGCCGCTGCTGCAGCCATTGGTGCGCTACCTAGGCCAGATTCGTTCGAGAACACACCACGAGCGATACCTGATTGGATAGCAAGCATGATGCTCGCGCCAAAGAAACCACCGGTTGCTGCTGTGTTGGTAAACGCAGAAGTCACAACAAGGGTAATGGCATTCAGTAGTTGGTCGGCATTTGAAATCAGAACGCTTAAACACGCGACGACGTACATAACCGCCATAGTAGGAACAACTTTCCCTGCCACTTTAGCGATAGATTGGATACCACCAAGGGTAACCACTGCCACTAATATCGTAAGAACGACAGCAGACATCTCACGCGAAGCGCCAAATGAGATTTGAGTTGCGTCCAAGATAGCGTTGACTTGTGGGAAGGTACCGATACCGAAGCAAGCAACGCCGAGCGCGAAGACAGCGAACATTACCGCTAAGATTCGTGAGCCGACACCGTATTGCAGGTAGTACATTGGGCCGCCAACCATTTCGCCATTGCTATCGGTTCTGCGGTATTTAACGGCGAGTAGACATTCTGCGTACTTGGTCGCCATACCAAATACAGCGGCAAGCCACATCCAGAATAGGGCACCAGGGCCACCAATCTTGATTGCGGTCGCTACACCAACGATGTTACCTGTACCAATGGTTGCTGAAAGTGCAGTACACAAAGCCGCGAAACTCGATACGTCACCCGTACCAGATTTGTCTTTGCTGAACACCATTTTCAGTGCAGTTGGGAGGTGTCTAAACTGGAGTAAGCCTAAGCGAAAAGTAAAGTAGATACCTGTACCCACTAGCAGAATAAGCAGTGGTGGTCCCCAAACGAATTGGTTAATGGTTTGTAGTGTAGCTTGTAGGTGGTTCATAGATTCCCCTTAATAAATTAAAAATTTAAGGAGAAGAGGGAAGGCAGTGCAGATCTCAGGGATCGGGGGCACTACTTAATACATACGGATTTCTAGATAGAATTCTTGTGTTAATTAAGGCTGTTGCTTTCCACTCCTCTGTCCTTTTGCCTGAGAGTTTCACTTAGCGAATCACTTATAGATAAGTAACGGGCACTAAGCTTGCTCCTTCGGCGACCGATCTAACGGTTCTCTCCAGAGGTTCCTCCAACGACAGTCCTCACTTTTCTGGATTTCTCCAGCATAAAGCACCTGAAAGATTTACTTCTTCGGCGGGTCAATCTAACTAAATGTTAATGTTTAGTTAAAAACCACTCTCCTGCAGTCTTCATCGGAACAATTACCTAAATAATTAGGTAATCTGTAGGCGTATCCTAGATCATATAAAATGTGATGTCAGCTACAAAATATCTGTTTGCACAAATGTTGTTCAACTAAATGATCAAACAACGAGTCTCTGACGTAACTTGCTTATTTAAATGGTATAAAATAGAGAAACAAGGAGGAGTTATGACTCGACTAATAGCGATTGTTTTTTTATTGGCTTTGGCATTTGTACTATTTCGTTACCGGACAAACGAAAAACTGCAAAAATGGGTAGTGATAGTTATCGTTAGCAGTTTCCTTTTGTATACTGCCAGCTTGATGATTTCGGAGTTAACTCGTTAAGCCTGCCTGTAAACAGGTGGGATGAATGTGTTAGTAAAGCTTAAGTGCTTCTGGCTTGAGCGATAGGTTTAACTGAGCCTTCACAATCAGTATTGGCATTCGTGTCAGTGACCGCGTAACGTTAAATAAATTTTTGGGAGTACCCGCTAGTGAACCAGCAATCTGGACAAAGCGAACAAGATGAAGTGGTTGTTATAGAAGAACGCGATAAGCGCAGTCAGCTCTATATCGGCATTGCTGCGGTTATAGGTTTAGCACTGGGTGGCTTAATTGGTTCTACAGTTACGGCTTCTAAGTGGGAGTCCACTTATCAGGTACTCGAAACTCGTTATCAAGAACTGCATGACAGCAGAGCACAGTTGATGACATCCGTTGAAACTAAAGTGGCAAAAGTTGATACCGAATTCGATGCGAAAGTAGAAGCCGCTCTAGTGAAACAAACGGAAGAGCATCAAAAAGAGCTCCAGGAATTAGCGAAGCAGTCTTCGGTTTTAGAGAAGGCGAACTACTCGTTAGAGCAACAGCTAAATGAACAGAAGCAAACGTTAGAGCAAACTCAGCAAGACAACCAGAAACTTAATCGTCAGGCTGACATGCAATCGACTTTGTTTGAGCGTGCGCGTGAAGTTTTCCGAAAAGAATTACAGATTTCTCAAGAACTTGAAAAACTTGAGAAAGAAAGAGATCAACTCGAGCAGAATCTTGGTTCTCTTAAGAAAGCGTGTGATGTTTACTTAGATGGCACATCATGGGATGCGAAATCTGACGCGTGTGAGAAGCAAGATAACGCTAACTCTCGACTGAGTGATATAAGACAAATGATTGAAGTCCACACCATGGACCTCAAACAGATCAAAACTCTCACTGAAGAGATGGGTCTATAAGCCGAAGGCTTTACCAACCTAACGTTAGTTTTTCACTAAATATTGAAACGCCCACATCACACACGTGATGTGGGCGTTTTGCGTTTGTCGAGAGCATAGATCCGGTGCTTTCTCATTATTGATTATTTGCGTGTTTTCATTGTTTGCTTAGATATTTGTGAATAGTTACGTATATCCACAATGATATGTTACTTGTTGTCTATTAAATGACTTTGCATACATATTTTCAGCTCAGAGTCGCTGCATAATAGTGTTGTTCAGGATGAACACGCAGTCGATTGCTAGCTCGCATTTGGCTGCTTTGACGACAAGGGATGGAGTGATGCCAGAGTATCTTTGTGAGAACTGCACCATAGCTTATTGTTTCGATGATTGTCGCTCGCCATTAGCGCAAAAAGAGATGATCAAAGTAGAAGAGTTGGTTCGTCGTGTCGATGTTGAACACGATGTTGAACAGAGTGAAAAGGGTGAAAAGAGTGAGCAGGGCATTGAAGGTAGTTATTCGCCTAATCGTTCAGACATAAAAAATCCCCACAAGCCAAGCTGGTAGGGATTTTGGATAAGTTGCAGTCCTGTTCTCGCTTTCTCAAGCAAAGGGTCTTACAAAAATTTTTAGAACAGTTTCGTTTTTAGAGCTGTGTCGTTTCTTAGAATGCAGTTAGCTACTAGAGCAAAACCTCATTCCACTAAACGTTATTTCTCATACGTTTTGATTTCGCCTGATTTCACACGAGCAACAAACGATTGCAGTTCTTTCTTCACAACTGGCATCAAGAAGTACAGACCAAGAATGTTGAAGATAGACATCGCAAAGATAGCCGCATCAGAGAAGTCGATTACCGCACCAAATTGAATCGTGGCACCAATAACAACAAACACACAGAACATCACTTTGAAAATCAGTTCCGTTGTTTTACCTTCACCAAATAGGTAAGTCCAAGCCTTAAGACCGTAGTACGACCAAGAGATCATGGTAGAAAACGCAAACATAATTACCGCGAGAGCGAGTGTGTATTTGAATACTTCTGCCGTTTCAGTAAACGATGCAGCAGTCAGCGTTACGCCCGTTAAACCAGAACCATCGAATGGACCTACGTTTAAGCCAGCAATAGTGATAACCAATGCGGTCATTGTACAAATGATTACCGTATCAACGAACGGTTCTAATAGTGATACTAGACCTTCGGTGATTGGTTCTTTTGTTTTAACCGCTGAGTGAGCGATAGCTGCTGAACCTACACCTGCTTCGTTCGAGAACGTTGCACGTTTCAAGCCTTGAATTAACGCACCAATAAATCCACCAACAACACCTTCACCAGTAAATGCACCTGTAAAGATTGCGCTGAACGCAGGGCCGACTTGATCAAGGTTAGAACCGATAACAATCAGAGCCATACCGATATACAGAGCAGCCATCCAAGGAACAACTTTTTCCGTTACCGATGCGATAGAAGGCATACCACCAACAATCACAGAGAAAACTAAAGAAGCAAGTACAAGGCCAGTGATCACACCGTATTCACTTGGTACATCAAATGCGTAAGTTAACATGGCGTGTGCTTGGTTAGCTTGGAACATGTTACCGCCGCCCAATGCGCCCAAAATACACATTAATGCGAAACCAATAGCGAGCACTTTACCTAGTCCGCCTAAACCTCTTTCACCCAGACCTTGGCTTAGGTAGTACATTGGACCACCCGAAACAACACCTGAAGGTAGGATAGTTCGGTATTTCACACCTAAGGTACACTCACAGAACTTAGAAGCCATACCCAGAAGGCCACACAAGATCATCCAGAATGTCGCGCCAGGGCCACCAATCGCAAGTGCAGCACCCACACCGGCAATGTTACCAAGCCCGACGGTTCCAGAAAGGGCAGTAGCTAAAGCTTGAAAATGGGAAACTTCGCCGTCTTCTATTGAGTTAGGGTCTGTGTACTTGCCTCTAATGATATCTACAGCCATACCGACTCGCTTAAATTGAACGAAGCCAAAGTAAACAGTAAAGATCAACGCAGCGAGTAATAACCAGCCAACAATAATAGGGAAGTTGGCTTCGCCAACCGGTACACTTTTAAATATGAGTCCAACGAACCATCCTGTGTAGTCGTTGAAAAACCCATCAACACTTTGACTTAAGTTGCTGATAGCTTGGTTAAATGATCCTTCTTCTGCAAATGCACTGGAACTAAACAATAATATAAACCCAAAAAATAATTCACGTATGTTTTTCATGGTTTTCCCTGTCTTTTTAATAAATTATGTTTGTTGCTGTTGTGTTTGTTTTCTATTTGATTTGTATATCTCAGTGGTTTATCTACTTCATTCGACGGCAACATAAACGGCTGTAGCTAGGTCGAAAAACGAAATAAATATAAGTACTGATCTTGCTTTGTATGGATATCCTTTTGGTATGTGCACCAATAAGACTATGGTATTCGGGCTACCAAGTCCTACTGATAATCCTATACATAAAAATAATGCCAACAAAGAAATTTTTACAATAAATTTACAATTGTTCGGGTTTTGTCATCATTTGGGAATAAGTCGGTGCTTTGTAGGCTGAGAAAAGTATATGCAGTAGTTGTTTTAGGGACGGGTGAAGGAGAATTCAGAGTGATGGGTTGGAGGGACATAGAGGGCGCGTAGGGGATTTCGAGTATTCGATATGTTTTCGAGGTGTATAAACATTCTAAGGCTGAAAGTGTATTCGGATCTTAGGATATTAAAAAAGCCCTTTATAAGAGCTTTTTTGATGAGCGGAAAGCATGACTACTTTCCGATAGCACATAAAACTAAACGGCTCGATCACTATTGCTATTGCCAACCGTGCTTTTGCTGGATTTGTGGTAGAGCTTAAGTGCCAATAACGAACCCCACAACAAAACTTGTCCCCAGAGTAATGTCCATTGAGATGCCACCTCTTGCCAAGATGCACCCATCTGATCAAGTGCTAAGAAACCTTGGATAGCCGGTGTGCTTGGGAACAGCTGTGATAATAGAACTAACCATTCGGGCATCATTTCAACTGGCCAGATAAAACCTGAAGAGAAGATCAGTGGCATTGAACTGATTAACACTACTACCGTGACGAGTTCTCTTCGTGGCACTAACTCACCAATAAAAATCCCGATCAAACAACTGGCCAGTAAGAAGGGCAGAAGTAAGGTTAAGATCTGTGTTGTTGAGGCGAGCTGGTTTATCCCATACATCGAAAAGCTAGCGCCGAAATAGTACATCGACAACAGGTAATAAATGCCGACTAAGGTACAACAGCGGGCAAGCATCAATTTCGCTGGAGAGGTCTTACTCCAGTAGCCAAATGTCGATTGAGCATTTTGGGTTGCACCCACTAAACCAGAAGCCATGGCTAAGGTTTGTTGCAGGATCAACACAAAGACGGCTGGAACTACGTAATCGATGTATCCCATGCGACTATTAAACGTTGGTTTCAGGTTCAAGCTGAATGCACTGTAGCCTTTGGCTGCCGATTCTAAAGGCACACCTTCGACTAACAAATGGCTGACCTTAACTTGCGCAGCTAACGTACCACCGGCCTTGGCAAGCCCTTCAACAATGGTTCCGTAGACCAAAAAGTAAGAAGCATCACCAGCGTAAGAAAGTGTCGGGCTCTTACCGAGCAACAAGTCTTTATAGAAATCTTCTGGAATGACAAGGAATCCGCCAATCTCTTGGTTAAGCACGGCTTGTTTCGCATCGGCGATGGTGGAGTCTCGACGGACCAATTCGATCTGAGAGGTGGCATCCACCATACGCTCTAATTGATAGCTGCTTTGACTCTTATCCAAGTTCACAACCGAAGCTTTCAGTTGTTGAGGAACTTGGTTCGCGTAAGGCAATGGATACAAGAAGGAATAGAAGACCACACCACCAAATACCGTAAGAAGCACGACAGGGTTGCGCAATACCGCTAAGAGTTCTTGCTTGAGCAGTTGAGTAAAGCTCATCGTTTTACTCCTTGTTGTGCTGATGCTTCTGGCTGTGTTGACGGCGTTGTTTTTGCAGATAAAACTGCTTTTGCTGATAGACCTGCTTGTGTAGATGGATCTGCTTGTGCAGTTAGATCTGATTGCGCCAAGTGTTTCTTAATTAGCAACATTACCACGAAAGCAGGAACTGCGTACCACAACATAGAAGAGAGGCTGATCAAAGACTGTGCTTCGCTCACACCATAACTAGACTGCGTCGTTTGTACTTCGATGTAATGACTCACGGGCAATAAGCTTCTCCAAATTTGAGCAGCCGTGTTCATGTCTGTCACTGGAAAGGTAATGCCCATGAACGCGAAACTCGGTGCAGTAAAGGCACCTGCGAAACTCATCGCCCTTGCAGGATCAAGTGTTAAGAAGAAAAACAAACAACCCATGATGATACAACTGATCACTGTCAGTATTTGGGCAATGGTCAATGCTACAAAGCTGCCATTAAATGGCCAGTCTAAGAGAGCATAGAACCAAAAGCTAAACGCGATACCAAACATTAAAAATAAGACAGCATAAGGTATTAATGTTGAGGTTAGCGACTTCATAGGTGCGTTGGATAACCAAGCTTGAAGGCCACGTGCTCTAACGTTCGCCGTTAAAACTAATATCGTGCCGACCACAACCATGATCTGCCACAGTGCAGGAATAACTGCAGACACCAAGAACTGAGCATAACTGCTGTTCTTGTTAAACAGTGGCGTGATCTGGCTTTGCACTGTTACTGCTTGGCCTAATGCTGATTGGACTGTGGTATCACCGAGTGACAGTTGTTTAACCACTTCAAGTTGAGCGTTAAACGTACCTTGAGCTTGTAGCAGAGCCGAGTTCACTAATTTGCCGATCAAGATAAATTGGCTGTTGTAGAACACGGATACCTGCGGGTTTAAACCTAGGTAAATATCTCGGTCAAAGTGTTTAGGTATTACAACATAGCCGTAGATATCACGTTCGATCATCGCTTTTGCCGCTTCACTCGCTGAGCTGTATTTCTGAGTGACTTGCAGTGTTGGTGAAGCATCAACAAGGCGTGTGAACTGTTGCGAGATTTGACTGTGCTCAAGGTCGACAACTGCGACCGGTAAGTCACGAGCGATCCCTTGTGAAAAAATCAGCCAGATACTGGCAGCAAGCAGCAAAGGAATCCAAGTTAGGCAAGACAACAACCATTTGTCTTTGCGGACAATCGCCCACTGCCGAAGCAAGGTATTCTTCGCTCTATGATGCTCAGTTGATTGCGAGCCTCTAGATTGCGATCCAGTATATTGAGAGTTAGCAGACATAAGTCACCTAAAGCTCAACCACTAGGCTCATGCCCATACGCAGTGTTTCGCTCGTATCGACAGGGTGCGCTTCTACTTCAAAAGTACGTAAATCGAAGCCTTGTGCTGCGTCTGTTGAGCGCCAAGTTGCGAAATCACCCATTACGGCGATGTGAGTTACTTGGAAAGTTAATGATTTATCCAGAGCCGGTAGGTACGCCTCAAACTGGCTGCCTTTCTCGAAATGCTTAAGCATGTCTTCACGAACATTGAGCACAGCCCAAGCATCCTTGGTGTCGATAACAGTCACAACAGGGAAGCCTTGTGGTGCAAGTTCTCCACTGCTCAATAGAACCTGAGAGACTTCGCCATTAAACCAGCTGTGGATCTGTGTGTCTTTTGCGTAAGCTTCAACTTCCGCTACCGCACCCGCTGCCATTAACGCTTTTTGAGCGGCGGCCACTTTGGTTTCGTCACGCGCACCTTCTTGCGCTAATTGATACATTTGGAATGCAGCGCTTTCGGTGTACTTCGCCGCTTGCCACTGTGTTTTGGCTTCATCACGCTTCTGCTCGGCAACCACACCATCGTTGTAAAGGTTGTTTACACGTTGGTAGGTTTTGTCCATCAGATCGGCAGCTGCTTTGGCTTTCAACCATTGGTCTTTAGCCGCTTGGATCTGTTGAGTACGCGCGCCATTCTCTGCTTCTTGTGCTAATGCACCAGCGGCTTTCTGACCAGCTTTTGCTTGCTCTAGCTTCGCATCAATCTCAGGGCTTAGTAGAGAGAAGATCAATTCGCCTTTTTCAACCGAATCGCCTTTGCGCACGAATATTTCATCAATTCTGCCAGGTACTTTCGATGAGATGCTGTATTGCTGCACATCGATTTGACCTTGAAGCTTAACCGGCTGAGGTTGATAAGCTTGATAGAAACTGTATCCGACCCAGCCAATAACGCCGATACCAACTAAAGATAGAAGAAGGGGCTTAATAGGTTTCATGAATTATCCTTTTGACTGGCTAACGGTGTCTGTTTTTGAGTCGAAATCAGACGGAACAGAGGAGGTTAAGTAACTGGAGTAAGCATTCATTTCGCTGGTTAGCGCTAACAGCTTGTTGAGAGAGATTAGGTATTTGAAGCGAGCAGCAGATTGCTGGGTTTTAATGCTCGCAAGATAAAGCTCGGCATCAACCACTTCTAATGAGTTAGATAACCCTTGTGTGAAGGCTTTTTTACGAAGTAATAGGTTTTCCTGAGCTAAAGACAAGCTCGAGTTTAGGCCTTGAACCTCTTCAATGGCTTGGTTTGCTTCAAGGTAAGTCTTTTGTACCAACACGGTTAAGTCTTGCTTAGCTTGTGACTTAAGGAATTGAACCTGTGATACGGCACTGTGAGCCGCAGCGACTTTGTCGGAACGGCCAGAGGTATCAAGCAGTGGCACATTCACACCAATGCCAACCAACCAATCGGGTTTCATTTCACTGGCTAGAGAGTCATCTTCATACAGGCTGTAATCACCATAAAGGTAAACCTCTGGGTAGTATTTACCTTTCTCGGCTTTAATTAAGCTGCTTGCTTGTTTCTCTTTTGCATCAAGAATCTTAAGGCCGGGGTAGGTCATGAGTGTCTGGTCAATGAACACGTCCATATGAGGCAGGTTCTTATTGATAAACAGTTGTTCAGAGGGTTCTACACTTTCATTTTGACCAAGGATTTGGGTCAACGCCAATTGCGCAATTTTAAGATCGTTCTGAGCTTTCGTGCGCTCTACAATCGCTTTATCTAAAGAAGCATCGGCTTGTAGGCGTTCTACTCGGGCGATTTGTCCTTGCTGTTCAAGCTTGATGGCGAAATCACGATGCTGAGTTAAGCCTGCTTCAACGGCTTGACGCGTTCTCACCACGTCTTCCGCTAAGATCACCGAGAAGTAATACTTACTTAAGTCTTCGTAGCGAGCTTGTTTCTCCATCAACAGTTGGCTTTGCACTTCTTCGCTTTTACCTTCAGCCGCATTTTGCGCAGCGGTTATTCGACCACCAGTGAAGATAGGCCACACAGCACGAATGGAAGAGCTAAAGATGTCTTGTTCGGTAATCGTTGAGGTAACGCCACCAACTAGAGGACGCAAAATCGCGGATATAGCAGGGTTTACTCCACTCAAGCTATCTGAAAACTGTTCACCATTAATCGTCATATCACTATCAAGGTGCGTGTAGTTAGCCCCTAAGGTAATAGAAGGAAGATTGAGGCTACTTGTTGAGTTCTGAAGGTGTTGATAACGTTCAACGTTGGCTTGTTGAGCCGCAAGAGAGTTGTTGTTTTCTTGCAATATTTGCCACGCTTCAGAAAAAGTGAGCGGAGCTGCATAGCCTGGCGAAGCCATAGTGCCGAGAAGCATACTGGCGATCGCAAGGTATCGGAATTTTGGTTTGGTCATCTGCATTAAATACCAATTAGAGTATTAACTCTAATGTTAACAGGGCGATAGTCATTTGTCTTGAATAGATTGTCTCATATGAATAGAAATTCTCATAACTCGTTAATCAAGTGTAAATAAGATTGAGTGACGTGAATATCAAAGATAAATGAAACTTAAAAAGCACGCATAAGCATGCTCTTTAAGTTCAGTATAGAAGTGTTTTTACAAAATGAAGTGGCTTATTTAAAGCTAGGACAATGGTGATCGGCGCGCCATACCAATTGTCTTGAACCTTGCATTGTTTGTAATAAATCTCTACCTGACATTTGCGGGAATGCTAACAATACCTTGAGATCGAGTGGGGAGGTGCCATCTTTCTCATAGGCTCTTACGTGAGTAAAAGTCGATTGTAAGTGTTTGAACAGCATAGTCTTAGTAAGACAAATTCCAAAGTTATCGCGTTTCATTGCCTTGTTTCCTTTTCAACAATGTTTATACGTTATGTTTGTTATCCTGTTTCTATTGGACGTTGCCACTGGCCACTGATCGATACTTCCTGCTCATCAATGTTTTATTATTGGGTGATGCTTTTATCAGTCACCTCTTCGTTGTCTGGCTAGCCGAGTTTGAAATAGCGATGGATGAATAGGGGAGAATACTTAATCCGTTTGTTCATCATTCGTAACGGCGAGCGTGCAACTTTTAGTTATAGATACGTCCAGCGAGCGAAGGGTTGTTGCTATTTTGTTAATCGAAGTTTCGATTCAAAGCGCGGTCTGAAAATCATGACCTATGGCTTAGCAACAATAAACTTCTTCATATGCAACCATTATAATTGTATTTATTTTAAACAACCTAAAAAACACCTAAAAGCTTAGTGATCTAGCTCAATATTTATTCGTTTATTTTGGTTTTTAAGCTAATCAGTCCTAAAAATGAACGATTAATCGAGATGAACAACGTAAAGGATTATCAATTAACAATCTGCTCAATTATTTAGTTGAGTAGCAGTCACAAATTCACGCCCCTAGAAAGGTCATGCGATTAACTTGGTGTTAACATTGATCGTCTAACACTAGGGACGGTGGAATATGAAATGGAGCAGTATCAGTTTCCGTAAAAGGTTACTGATTATCATGACGGTCACTGGCCTCGTTGAACTTTTGATTCTTGCAGCTGCTGGTTTTTACTACATCAAACAATCTCAAGAACAAGAGATGGGTTTGAAAGCGTTAGGTGTTGCTGAATTTCTATCTGAATCGCCGCTTGTCACCAGTATTATTCAAGAAAATGGGACGTTGGACCCTAATGGCGTTCCCTACGTTCTGTCTGAAGAAACCCAAGTTAAATTTCGTAACCTTACTCAGCTCATTGGCGCGGCGTTTATCGTTGTGGGAGATGATAAAGGTATCCGCCTGATTCACCCTTATGATGACAGGCTCGGTAAACCCATGCGTGGTGGCGATAACCAAAAAGCATTGGTATTGGGCGAGTCTTATGTGTCGACAGCCAAAGGATCGCTGGGTTTTTCAGTTCGTGGTAAATCCGCGGTAAAAGACCCCCAAGGTACCGTTATTGGCGTGGTGTCAGTTGGTTACTTATTGGATTCTTTGCAAGATCGAATCGAACCTTACTTAGCCTTTTTGATTGTGATGGCGTTGCTGGTGGTTGCGGTAAACGCTTTGATTTCGAGTTATGTATCTCGTCGTTTTCAGCGCGCTATTTTAGGCTTTGAGCCTGAAGAGATAGGCCGACTGTATGTTGAGCTAGATGTAACCATGAGTACCGTGAAAGAGGGCATTCTGAGCATCGATAAGCACGGCATTTTACGTTCAATTAATAAAAGTGCCTGCGATATTTTATCGATAGACAGGGATAAAGCACTCAATCAACAGCGCCTTTCTGATGTATTGCTAGGCAGTGATTTAGAACAACTGCTATCAACCGGCGACACCGACCACGATGTTGAGTTGTATTTAAACAATAAGCGAATTATTGCCAACCGTAGCCCCATTATAGTGGCAGGTGAAGTGGTCGGAGCGGTATCGAGTTTCCGATTACGAGATGAAATTAACGATTTAACAGACCAGCTCTCACAAACCAAAGAATATGCAGATCTACTGCGTTCACAAACCCATGAGCATCAAAACAAGCTCAACACCATCAGTGGCTTGATTCAGATGGGCGAGCTGGATTCAGTCCAGCAATTGATTGGTCAAGAAACCGCGCACTATCAAAGCTTGATCGAGTTTTTACGTGAAACCGTTAAAGACCCGCTCATCGCAGGTATGCTCCTTGGGAAAACGGAGCGCGCGCGAGAAATTGGTTTAGAGCTTAAAGTTGAAGAAGGCTCAAGGCTTGAAGCTCTGCCTAGCTGGTTAAACGCGGATGACGTTGTCACAATCCTTGGCAACCTGATTGATAACGCCTTTGATGCCACCATGACGGCGATTAAGCAAGAGGGTCAAATTGCACCAGCGCGTCGGGTTATTGAAGTTTCAATCAGTGATTTTGGTAATGAAATTATCGTAGAAGTAGAAGACAAAGGGTGCGGTTTGCCGAAAGAGTTGGCAACCAAAGCACTTACCGAAAAAGGCGTATCGAGCAAAGCGAAGCAAAATCGTGGTGTGGGTTTGTATCTGATAAAGCAGCTGGCAGACCGATATCAAGGGCAGCTTGAAATGGTCGACAACCACGATTTTGGCACGCGAATGACGGTTTATCTGCCAAAAGAAGAACAATAATAATTAAGCACGAATCGATCTTGCGAAGATCATCGTGACGGAAAAAGCATGTTTAAAGGAAGAACATAAATGAACGCAATCACGAGAGTCATGGTCATTGAAGATGATATTGCGATTGCAGAGCTACACCATCGTTATTTAGAACAGATGGGTGGCTTTGACGTGGTCGGTATTGCCACCACACAGTCTGAAGCGCTGATGCAACTGGACATCTTAAAACCGGATTTGGTGTTATTGGATGTGTATCTACCGGACGGGTGTGGGCTCGATATTCTTAATCACGTAAGAGGGAGCAATCAAGGCTGCGACGTTATCTTGATTACTGCTGCTCGAGATGTGGATACGCTGCAGCAGGCAATGCGCGGTGGAGTGGTCGATTATCTATTGAAACCAGTAATGTTCCCTCGTTTGGAAGCGGCGCTGAAAAAGTATCAATCTCAACAGCAAGAGTTTGAAAGTGTGTCGGATTTGAATCAAGGTTTGGTTGATAAGATGCTGCAAGCCAATGCCAAAGCGGACTCTGGAAAAGTATCCACCTTACCCAAAGGCATTGATGGCGTAACGTTGGATAAGATCAGAGCCATTTTTCAACAAGCTGATGCCGTTAATATTACCGCCGATGAAGCCGGAGAACGAATTGGTGCTAGCCGAACCACCGCTAGACGCTATTTAGAATTTTTGATTACCACTGGTGAGTTAGTCGCAGACTTAAATTACGGTACCGTGGGGCGTCCGGAGCGCTGCTACAACAAAGCGCAAAGATAAACACGACACCATCAAAATAAATATAAAGCCAGTTGAATAAGCTGGTTTTACCTTTTTCTCCCTTTCCTATTGCTCACTCCACCGACCAGATACCGTTCTTTCTTGACTACACTGTTTGAGAATGCCGATTTGCTTCTCCCTCGGGTCAAATGAACGGAACTATCGATTAGAATTTGTTCGAAATGAGTCAATATTTAATCGATTGCTTTCACAGTGGTTGATGTAAATCAAATAGTCATAGACAATACTGTCCCGAATAGAGGTGATAGCTTTCACCCTCGTTTACCAAACGCATTCTCAAATTTAATAGGCGCTTACTATTGATGTAATAGTTAAGACCTATTATCTATTTTCGTATGTCGCTGATACCTTTGGCGAATACTAAAAACCTTGTTTTTATAGGAAAGATGATGGTAATACCTGAAAACAGCAGCATCGTTATTTTTGGTGCGTCGGGAGATCTAACTTACCGCAAGTTAATTCCTGCTCTATACCACCTGTATGCTAGCAATCAACTACCAGAATCCTTTGCGATTCTTGGAGTGAGCCGTACTGAGTACAGCGATGAGTCTTACCGTGAGAAGCTGAAGAAGTCTCTTCAGGAAATGGAAAAAACTGAACCAGAGACGCTGAATGCATTTATTGAACATCTGCATTACCAAGCGATCAATACTTCAGATGTAGACGACTATGCTCGTTTAGCACAACGTCTAGACAAGCTTGAGCAAGACTACCAATTCGAAAACCATAACACATTGTTCTACTTGGCAACCCCGCCAAGCCTATACGGTGTGATTCCAGCAAACCTTGCTGCGCATGGCCTTAACGATGAATCGAACGGCTGGCGTCGTCTGATCATCGAAAAACCATTTGGTTACGACTTAGCATCAGCTCAAGCGTTGGATGAAGAGATCCATCATCACTTCCAAGAACACCAGATCTACCGTATCGACCATTACCTTGGTAAAGAGACGGTTCAAAACCTTCTAGTGCTTCGTTTCTCAAACGCGATGTTTGAACCACTGTGGAACCGTAACTTCATTGAATACGTTGAAATCACAGGTGCTGAGTTCCTTGGCGTTGAAGAGCGTGGCGGATACTACGACGGTTCTGGCGCAGTTCGCGACATGTTCCAAAACCACCTGCTGCAAGTGCTAGCGATGGTAGGTATGGAGCCGCCTGCACAAATTAACGCTGATTCTATTCGTGATGAAGTGGTTAAAGTGCTTCAGTGTCTGAAACCACTAGAAGAAGATGATCTGCGTAAAGACTTAGTATTAGGTCAGTACACAGCATCAGATGTTCGTGGTCAGCACCTACTAGGTTACCGTGAAGAGCATGGTGTAGCGGATGATTCTCGTACCGAGACTTACATCGGCTTGAAAGCTCACATCAATAACTGGCGTTGGAATGGTGTTCCTTTCTACGTACGTACAGGTAAACGCTTACCAACACGTGTGACTGAAATCGTGATTCACTTTAAGAACACGCCACACCCAGTATTTGGTCAAGATGCACCAGAGAACAAGCTGATTATCCGCATCCAACCGGATGAAGGTATTCAGATGAGCTTTGGTTTGAAAGAGCCAGGCGCAGGCTTCAAAGCAAAAGAAGTGAAAATGAACTTCTCTTACTCTGACTTGCCTGAAACTCAGATGCTGACGGCTTATGAGCGTCTTCTTCTTGATGCACTGAACGGTGATGCGACTCTGTTTGCACGTACCGATGCGGTAGAAGCATGTTGGAAGTACGTTCAACCAATCTTAGACTTCAAGCAAGATCCTCAAGCACTGTTTGGCTATGCTTGTGGTACTTGGGGCCCACAGGAAGCAGATGAACTTCTGCAACGTGATGGCCGCGCATGGCGTTTCCCATGCAAAAACTTAACAGACACGGATTACTGCGAACTATGATCAATCACAAGATCTTTGCAACGCCTGAACTGGTTGTTGAAAACCTAGCAAATGAAATGAAAGCATACAGCGAGCAGGGCAAACCTGTTCATATTTCACTGTCTGGTGGCAGCACGCCAAAAATGCTTTTCAAACTTTTAGCACAGGCGCCATACGCGGAAGGTATTCAATGGAATAACCTTCACTTCTGGTGGGGCGACGAACGTTGCGTTGTACCAGACGACGCTGAAAGCAATTTCGGTGAAGCAAACGCGCTCTTATTTTCAAAACTAAAAGAGTTTACTCAAGTAAACCTTCCTGCTGAAAACATCCACCGCATCCGTGGTGAAGATGAACCAAAAGCAGAAGCAGAGCGTTTCGCAAAAGAGATGGCTGACGTAATCCCAACAGAAAACGGCACGCCTGTATTCGATTGGATTCTGCTTGGTGTTGGCGCAGACGGCCACACAGCTTCACTATTCCCAGGTGCAACCAACTACCAAGATGAGAACCTATCTGTATTAGCTTCTCACCCTGAGTCTGGTCAAATCCGTGTTTCTAAAACAGCGAAAGTTTTAGAAGCAGCAAAACGAATCAGCTACCTAGTACTGGGTGCAGGTAAAGTTGAGATCGTTAAAGAAATTCATACAACTCCTGCTTCAGAACTGCCTTACCCGGCAGCGAAAATCCAGTCTAAAACTGGCGAAACAGAGTGGTTCCTAGATTCAAATGCAGCAAGTGCTATCGCATAAGTGCGAATAGCCGCAAGGAGATAAAATAATGAAAGGTGATATCGGTGTAATTGGCCTAGCAGTAATGGGTCAGAACCTTATCCTAAACATGAACGACCACGGCTTCAAAGTTGTGGCTCATAACCGTACTGCTGCTAAAGTAGACGAGTTCCTAGAAGGCCCAGCTAAAGGTACTAACATTGTTGGTGCTTACTCTCTAGAAGAGCTAGTTGAGAAGCTAGAAGCGCCACGTAAAGTGATGCTTATGGTTCGTGCTGGTGACGTTGTAGACACGTTCATCGAAAACCTAATCCCACTTCTAGACGAAGGCGACATCATCATTGATGGTGGTAACACTAACTACCCAGACACTAACCGTCGTGTAGCGCATTGTCGTGAGAAAGGCATCCACTTCATCGGTACTGGTGTATCTGGTGGTGAAGAAGGTGCTCGTTTCGGTCCTTCAATCATGCCAGGTGGTGCGGCTGAAGCTTGGGAAGCGGTTAAGCCAATCTTCCAAGGTATCTCGGCAAAAACTGACGCTGGTGAGCCTTGCTGTGACTGGGTTGGTAACGACGGTGCTGGTCACTTCGTTAAGATGGTACACAACGGCATCGAATACGGTGACATGCAGCTTATCACTGAAGCATACCAGTTCATGAAAGATGGCCTAGGTATGTCTGCTGACGAGATGCAAGCAGTATTCGCTGACTGGAACAAGACTGAGCTAGACAGCTACCTAGTTGAAATCACTGCTGACATCCTTGGCTACAAAGATGAAGACGGTGAAGCGCTAGTTGAGAAGATCCTAGACACTGCAGGCCAAAAAGGTACGGGTAAGTGGACTGGTATCAACGCACTAGACCTAGGTATCCCACTAACACTGATCTCTGAGTCTGTATTCTCTCGTTGCCTGTCTGCTCTTAAAGACCAACGTGTTGAAGCTGAAGCTTTGTTTGAGAAGACAATCACTCCAGTTGAAGGCGACAAGCAAGAGTGGGTTGATGCACTACGTCAAGCTCTACTGGCTTCTAAGATCATCTCTTACGCTCAAGGTTTCATGCTAATGCGTGAAGCGTCGAACGAAAACGGCTGGGACCTAAACTACGGTAACGTAGCGCTAATGTGGCGTGGTGGTTGTATCATCCGTTCTGCATTCCTAGGCAACATACGTGATGCGTACGAAGCAAACCCAGACATCGCGTTCCTAGGTTCTGACGAGTACTTCAAAAACATCCTACAAGGCAGCCTAGTGGCATGGCGTAAAGTAGCAGCGAAATCTCTAGAGTCTGGTATCCCAATGCCATGTACGATTTCTGCGCTATCTTTCCTAGACGGTTACACAACTGCACGTCTACCAGCGAACCTGCTTCAAGCTCAACGTGACTACTTCGGTGCTCACACTTACGAGCGTACTGACCGTCCACGTGGTGAATTCTTCCACACAAACTGGACTGGTACAGGCGGCGATACTGCTTCTACAACTTACGACGTATAATCGTTAGTTAGAATCAGTTAAGAACCTTGTTGTTCTTATTAGCTGTAAACTAGAAAACAAAAGGATGCCAACTGGCATCCTTTTTTGTTGGTTCTGCAAGAGAGTCACAGACAGCAAATTCAATACAACCCGTTAAGCGAGTGCAGCTTGTGGACTTTGCATATCACTGTATTGCTCTCGTATCGACATGAAGTAATCAAGGTTTTGCTTCAGCGCAGAGACGCACTCTGGATCAAACATCAACCCTGTATGCGCTTCAATGTAGTCCATTACCTTAGATGCTGACCATGCGTGTTTGTAAGCTCGTTTACTCAGTAAAGCATCGAACACATCCGCTAGCGTTACAATTCTTGCCTCCAGTGGAATCGCTTCTCCAACGAGCGCATCTGGCAACCCTGAGCCATCAAACCGTTCATGATGGTGACGTACAATATTCTGGATGAACTGAACTTCTTCGCTACACATTGAGCTGTGGTGGGAAAGGGCAACCACGTCATCAATCATCTCTTCGCCATATATCGTGTGATTGTTCATGATGTTTCTTTCTTCTTCCGAAAAACGCTCAGTACTGAAGAGCACTTTGTCTGGGATTCGGTACTTCCCTATGTCGTGAAACGGGGCATACAAGCGAATGCGGTGAACGAATTGGTGGGTGATCTCATTGTTACTGTGCGAAAGCGTACGTGCGAGCTGTTCGCTGTATTTTCTCATGCGAATCAGATGCTCTTTGGTTTCAGGATCGCGTGCGTGCCCCATGTTTAGGGCGATGGCTAATGAGGACTGAAAATGTCTCTGGCGTTCGAAGAGTTGCACAAACAGGTTCGAAATCGCTTGGGTGAGGTAGGCGATGTCGCTTTGTATTGTCTGCTTAGCAAAAAAGTCAGTGCATGAGGCGTTGATGAAAACGAACCCAAGGTTACTCTCTTGGTAGTGGATTGGAGTGGTATAGCTACTTTGGTGACCAAGCTCGAGTAGATGAGAGATTTGTTTAGTCGGATTCATCAAAGAGAGGTCATCAACAATTCTTGTTTCCAATGATTCAGCCAGACGACTCAACGCAGAGTTGGGTTTGATCTCCTGTTCGATGTAATGATGCTTGGCGTTTTGGCACAGTGAATCCGATACAAAATAATTCGATGCTTTATTTTCACTGCACAGCACCACGGATAGCCGAGATAATATGGGGTAGTGTTCACGAGCTAGCTGGAAGAGATCATCGACTATGGCGACGATGTCTTTGTCTTGGGCCGCTGCTCTACTGAAATGGGAGTAGTCAAACATGTGGCAAGCCAACCTTTAATTATAATTATGCCACTGTTTAATCGGGTTTTTTACCGTTTCGATATTCAATAAAACCATAGCACTGTGTTATTGAAATGTAATACTGCGTACTGAAAAACTTTAATTTCATCACTAAATATATGGTTTTTGCATACGGTTACCGTAGGTTTTGTTAAGTTGAACCAGTTTCATAACGTTTGGGGTGAAGGTTTGTTTGCAGAATGTACTTAGTCTGTATAGCGAGCTAAGGTAGGGTGTTAAGTGACCAATTCGAAATTAATTTCAAAGATAAATAGGATAACGAGTATGCTTTATGCCATCATAAAGGCATAAATAAGGGCAATGGATGTAATGCCCAAGTGATTGAGCTAGAAATGGTCAGTGATGACGGTGTTCTAGAGTAAATTCAAGGCCTTTAGTTGCCTTGAAAAAGGTAATGTTATGACTGAAGAAGAAAGAATCGAACTGCAACAAAATAACCCGCTACACGGCTTAAAGCTTGAAACCATGATCACTGAATTAGTGGATCATTATGGTTGGGAAATTTTAGATGCGGCAATGCGTATGAACTGCTTTAACACTAAGCCTACAGTGGCAAGCGCAGTTAAATACCTGAAGAAAACCGAATGGGCTCGTGAGAAGGTTGAAAACTTCTACCTTTACCGTTTCAAGCGCATGCCTAAAGCATCGGACATCGAATACCAGATGCCTCCGCGTTCACGTACATTCCGCCATGGGCTAGAGCCTCGTGAGCCGATGGAACTAACGGTTGAGTCTATCCATGCCTCTCAAGCTAAAGCTGCGTCTGCATTTAAAGAGCGCCGTGGCGGTAACGGTCGTAATTTCCGTCGTTAACAAGAAGACATCGCTAGAAAGAACCGTCGTTAATTAGGCGTCGGCGATTAGCACGGCTAATTAGATAAGCGAAAAACACAAAAGGAGCCTATGAGCTCCTTTTTTAATTCGTTCGATTTAAACCGTAAATGGCTAAGCTTCGCGGTTCTTTCTTTGATTCTTCCAAAGATCGGTGACATAAACGATTGCACTGATAAGTAAGAATAGCGCTGACACAGAAAACAGAGCGGGCATTTTTAGGATCCACGCGAATGTGGCAGCAAGAAAAGCGACAAAGCAAATGAGTCGACTTGATGACATGACATGACCGAGTTTAATGTTCATAACGCCTCCTAATGAAGTCTCACTTTCGACAGGAGAAGTATCCCACCCTTGGAAAAATAAAGGCTAAAAAACAGTCTAAATTGTTATCAAATTTGCTAATTGAAGGACTCGTCTCACACATTTTGGCTTGGCTATTTTATAAGTAATAAAATAGCCAAATCGGTATGAGCAGGGTGGAGTCTTTTGGCTTTATCTTTTCAGTTGCAAGTCTTATTAAACCGAACGTCTAATTAGCATAGAAAAAGTAAGCGGTGATCAAAAAGCTCGCGATGATCACTGTGGTTCGAACATAGTGTTGAGGGATGCGGCGAGAGATTTTTGCTGAATAATAACCACCAACCAATGTACCCAATAATACAGCCATGCCAGACGGCCAATCAATCGAACCATTGACGATAAAAAACACGATCGCTGCGAGGGAAGCACACGCGGACACGAGCAGTTTGATGCCATTCATCACGTTGATGTTGGTGTAACCAGCCAGCGCCAAATAGCTCAATGTCACAATGCCCAAACCTGCATTAAAATACCCACCGTAGATACAGACAATCAAAAGTAATAAAGCGGAAAAGAATGCGCCTGCGCTAGTGGCGTGCTTATGTTTTGCTGTAGCTTGTTTAAGCCATTTATTGAGCGTGCCGCCAAACGTGAAAAGCAGAGCAGCATACAGCAACAGCCAAGGGACAGATTGAGTGAACAGAGCTTCTGGTGTGTGCAGCAGTAAAAATGCCCCGATACCACCGCCAATCACACATAAAGCTATAGTCAGTTTTAGCTGCTTAGTACCAGATTGAATTTCGTGGCGCAGAGCGTAGGCTCCGCTAATGTATCCAGCACACGAAGCAAAGGTATTGGTCGCGTTGGCTGCTATTGGTGGAACGCCAGCAAATAACAAAGCAGGGAAAGTGATGAAGCTGCCGCCACCCGCAATGGAGTTAAGCACACCGCCAACCACCCCTGATAAGAATAGAATCAACCAATCCATAGTTTTAGAATCCAATACGTTAACTAACTGGTTACCTTACTTGAATTTGTTATGAATATCAGCGCCATGTGTGTTGTAAAGATAGGTTTGTGAGTTTGCTACCATCTTTAACCGCTGGTTTTAATTGAGGCTTTAAATGAAAAAAGGAGCCAATGGCTCCTTTCGTTGAGGTTTAGTTGATTCGATAAAGCTTTACACTTCTACTGGCTTCGCTCTAAAACTCTTAAATAGTTTCACTAGAATCGGGCTAGACAGCACCAATACCGCCAGAATAGTGAAGGTCATCGTAATAGGGCGTTCCCATAAGAAGTTCAACTCACCATCGCTGATCATCAATGCTCGTCTTAAGTTCTCTTCCATCAAGCCGCCCAATATGAAGCCTAACAGTAATGGTGCCAATGGGAAGTTGGCTAGCCTTAATGCTATCGCAGCCATCGCTACCAGTAGCATCACAAATACGTCCATCGTGTTGAATGACACCAAGTACACGCCAGTGATTGAGAAGAAGATAATCATTGGCAGTAGAACCGTTCTAGGTACCGCTAGCAGTTTAGAAATATAAGGGATTAAAGGCAGGTTCAAGATAACCAGTACGATGTTGCCAAAGTACATAGAGATGATCACTGACCAAAATACATCTGGGTGTTCAACGAACAAGCGAGGACCAGGCTGAATACCGTAGGCAATCAATGCACCAAGCATAATCGCAGTTGTACCAGAGCCCGGAATACCCAGCGTTAGTAGCGGAACGAATGAACCACTTGAAGCGGCGTTGTTTGCTGATTCAGGAGCAACAAGACCACGGATACTGCCTTTACCGAACTCTTTCTGCTTGTCTTTTGGCGCGAGGCTACGCTCCATACCGTAGCTTAGGAATGCCGCAATAGTGGCACCTGCGCCCGGTAGAACACCGGTAAAGAAACCGAGAATAGAAGATCGAATTGAAACTGGTGCCACTTCTTTGAACTCTTCTTTGGTGACCTTCATGCTACCAATATCCGACATCTTTTGGCTTTCTTCCGCGCTGGTGTCTTGCTCTGGTTTTAGAATACCCATCAAGGTTTCACCCAGTGCGAATGTTGCCATCGCTAATAATAGGAAGCTAAAGCCATCCATCAGATCCGTAAGGCCAAAAGTGAACCGTTCAACGCCAACACCTTTGTCGATACCTACAGTTGATAGCATCAAACCAAGAATAGTCATCATCCACGCTTTGATTACCTGACCTGGGCCTGCAAACGCCGCTACAGCGGACAAACCTAATAGCATCAACGCAAAGTAGTCTGAAGACTGGAAGCTCAGTGACACGCTTGCTAGAGCCGGTGCGGCAATCAAAAGCATGATTGCTGAAAGCGTACCGCCTGTGAAAGAAGAGTAAGCCGCGAGAGCAAGTGCTTTACCTGCTTGGCCTTTTTGAGCCATCGGGTAGCCGTCAAACGCGGTTACTACCGTTGAAGAACAACCCGGAGCATTGATTAAGATGGATGACGTGGAGCCACCAAATACAGCGCCGTAATACACACCAGCCATCAAGATTAGGCCAGAAGAAGGGTCTAGGCCGTATGTAATAGGGATCATCAACGCGATTGCTGAAATTGGACCTAACCCCGGTAGCATACCGATGAAGGTACCCACGAAACAGCCCACAATTACCATCATGATGTTCATTGGCATCACAGCGGTAGAAAGTCCTTGTAAAATTCCGTCTAACATAATGTTATCCCTACCAAAGAGTGAAGATTAAACCAGGCTCTAGGTAGATATCTAAGCCTTGAGTTAATAAAAGAAAGAACGCGATAACGAAAGGAAACGACGCGCCAAATAAAACAGTTTTGCGGCGCTCACCCAACAGGTAAAAGCCTGCAAGTAAGAAGAAGCTGGTTGCTAAAACAAAGCCAAGATAAGTCAGCCCAACACCGTACAGTGCCATTAACACCAAGAAGCCAATCAGCAGTTTCCAGTTTAGCGGTGTTGTGTCACATGTGACTTTCTTATCCGGTTGTCCTGTTATAAGCAGGATCAACGAAAGGCCAATGCCGATAAACGTCAACAGGGTAGGTAAGGTTCTTGCTGTGAAGGGTTCGTACTCGTCACCGGGGAACAGAGGAATCAGCGTGGTTTGATAGCCGTAGCACAAGCTCGCCAGCATAAAGATCATGGCTCCGATGCGATCCTTCGAAAGCAAAGATTCTTTACTCAGAAATTTGGTTGGTAAGTCCGACATATCCAACTCCATTTGGGGTGGTATAAAAAGTAAAAAAGCCGCACATGAGCGAGTTAATGAAGAATGTCTGGGATCACTAACCAAAGGTGAGCGAATTACATGACTTGGTTAAGCCACTTGCCTCTACAACGAATCAGCAAGCTTTAGCAATACACTACGAATAAACAAAGGAGTTTTAGTTAACTCATGTACGGCGAAACAGGAAAGAGTAAGAGGGCACAAAGACCCTCTCTGGTTGTTGGTTACTTCAAGAAACCAAGCTCACGCATTAGATCGCCCATCTGTTTTTCTTGGTCTTCTAGGAAGGCGTAAAAATCTTTGTCAGCTTTGTAGTTGTCGATCCAACCGTTACGGTCACGAACCACTTGCCACTCATCGGTTTTGTACATTTTGCCAAGAGCTTCGTTCCACTCGTCGATTTTTGCTTGGCTTGTACCCGGTGCCGCAAAGAAACCACGCCAGTTAGCAAATACTGTCTCGTTGCCGTATTCAGTCAGTGTTGGGATGTTAGGCGCAGCGTCAAGACGCTTTGGAGCCGTCACAGCAAGCACTTTTACTTGGCCAGACTTAGACATCTCTAGTACTTCACCAAGGCCCGTTGAAAGCAGCTGTGTTTCGCCAGAAAGCAGTGCCGCCATCGCTTTACCGCCAGCATCGTAGGCAATGTAACGCACTTTCTTCGCATCAAAACCTTCGCCTTTGAACGCTGCCGCAACCACAAGGTGATCCATGCTGCCACGAGCGGAACCGCCAGCAATCTTAACTTTACGTGGGTTGGTTTCGAACTCTTTAACGACGTCTTCCCAAGTGTCGTACTTAGAATCCGCAGGAGCGACGATTGCGCCGTAATCGGCAATGGTTGCTGCTACCGGAGTTAGGTCACGGAAAGATTGAGGGAAGATACCTGTTAGTGAACGAACAACGATAGGCGTTGAGTTCACCATTAGCGTGTCTTCTTGGCGTTGTGCTGTTTCGATTAGGTGAGCAATCGCTTTACCGCCACCGCCACCAGACAGGTTTTGGAAAGAGACATTTTCTACGATGTCTGATTTCACCAATACATCACCCGTACCACGAGCTGTCATATCCCAACCACCACCAGCGCCGCCAGGGATTAGGAAGTGGATTTTTTCTACGTCAGCAGCAAAAGTGTTGAAAGAAAAGGTTGCTGTGATGATAGAAGCCGCAAGAGTAGGTTTCAGTGCCTTGAACATGGTTCACGTTCCTTATGTAGGGGATCTCTTCAATGGAGAGAAACTTATGTTTTATTTCCAGCTACTAAACAGATGAGTAGGATATTGCTTAGCAGATGAAGCTAAAGTTAACGGTGTGTTAATGAAATGTCTGTAATGCGGCGATATTGAGAATAAAGAACATTGGATTAATATTGTTCATAAAGTTCACGGTAACGTGTTTTTGTCCATTTACTGTTGAATGATATCTGGATTCTAAAATCGTAGTTATTGTCTCAGAATGATTGAATTCATTGACAAAGGTTGGATTTAACTAGCGTTTTCTACTCGAGTGCATTGGTTGTTGGTCTATATTGTTAGATGTGACTACGATAACTATTTCTGCAAAAGAGTCAGGTGTATAGAGGTGTTAGATTTTAGATGTGGAATAGAGTTACTATAGTTGATATGCAACTTAAGCGGTATTGATTGCGCTAGGCTGTTAACTTTGGAGTTGGCGATTATTCAAGGATGAAATAATGGCATTAAAAAAAATTTCGTTACGATTTACTGTTGGAGGAATGTTTTTACTCGCGACATTTCTTACCGCTGTTGTTGCGGTTTCACTGCAATATTACTTCAGTAAAAAAATGGCGACTGAGAATACCCTATCAAAGTTGACGATGGTGTCCCAAGAGCTGAGTAACTATATCGGCGCGGTTGATTCTGACGCAGCCAATACGGCGCGTTTACTTTCTTCAGTGAAACGTTCTATAAGTAACAAAATATCGAAAGAAGAGTCGCGTAGTATTCTTTCAGAAGCAATTAAAGATAACCCTCTCTTTTATAGTATTTACATTGGCTCATCTAATGAAAACTTCTTCCAAATTATTAATCTAGAATCTGCCCCTGTCGTTAGAGAAAAAATCGGTGCACAACAAAAAGACCGTTGGGTTGTGGTTGAGATTCATAATATAGGGGAGGAGCGCGTCCGTACGACGAAATATTTTGACCAAGAGTTTACGCTAAGAAACTCAACTACGGAGCAGAGCAACTACCTTCCAACAACCAGGCCTTGGTATGTTTCTGCCAATGTTCAGTCGGTCGAAAAAACTCAGCCATATCTTTTCCAGCATTTACAAATTACCGGGCAAACTTATTCTTTAGCGTTTGATTCGAAAATCGAATCTGAAGTTCAACATGTGATTGGTATTGATATTGTGTTGTCTTCTTTAGCTAGCAAACTATCAGGTACGGCGCTTGGCTTAGCAGAAGACAGTAAGGTTGAGTCTTTCTTATATTCGAAATCGGGTAATATTATTGCGTCTAACCTCAAGGTTAACAATCACGAATCGGAGTTTGATGTATCAACATTGATGCTATCGTCTGAGCAGCAAGCCTTGATTAACGATACCCCTCCGCTGTTAGTGTCTAATCAAAATGATTGGGGGCCGATGGACTTTTCAGTGGCGGGAAAACCAAACGGCTATGCGATAGACCTTCTTAAAATGATTGGTGAGATGACAGGGATCAGGTTTGAATTTGTTAATGGTTTCTCTTGGGGCGAGCTTGTCAGTAAGTTTCAAGAAGGAAGTATTGATGGCCTGCAATCGGTTCAACATTATAAAAATAATGGCATAGATGGCCTATACACGACTCCAATTTATGAATTGCCATTTTCTATCGTGACAAGGGTCGGCGCGAAGGTTGTCACTAATTATGCCGAGCTTGAGGGTAAAAAAGTTGCCATTTTATCTGGGTGGTCAATTATTCCTAAGTTGAGAGAGGATTTTCCGAACATTGATTTAGTTGAATTTGAAAACCTAGAGTCTGCATTTAATTCAATTGAAAGCGAAGAGAACTTTGCTTTCTTAGAAGCAGAACCCGTACTCTCGTTTGCATTAGATAGGTTTTTCCAGCCAGGCCTTGTTGTCAATGGGACTCTAGAAGATCTAAAACAGAACTACTCAAACCAATTCCATTTGGTGCTGCAGAGCAAGCATAAACAATTGCTCCCAATCATTGATCAAGCTATCAGTAAGTTAAGTGGTGAACAACTTGATGCCTTAGCGAAAAAGTGGCTGCATGATACCGGCTTTAATACGAATACGACGGTTCCTTATACTGAACTTTATGATTTGACTAAGGAAGCAACGGTTGAAGGCAGTATGGTAAGGGTAGAGTTGAATGGCGAGATCAAGCATCTCTATTTAAAGAAAATAGACACGGGCGAACACTACTCTGAGTATTTTGCGGTATTGATTCCCGAATCTGAAGTCTTCAGTACAGTCAATAAACGTCTAGCAACCTCTGTTGGTGTAACGGTGTTACTGATGAGTTTGACGTTGCCTATTGCTTGGGTTTTTGGTGCGCCGATAGTGCATCCAATTCGCCAATTAGAGGAAGAGACTCATAAGGTTAAGCTGCGTGATTATGACAACGTGACAATTCTTGATACTCGAATCAAAGAAGTGTGGGAATTATCTGTTGCTGTAAAAGATATGGCTATGGAGATTAAACGACATGAACAGATGCAAGAGGCGTTTGTTGAGTCGTTTATCAAGCTCATCGCTCAAGCGATCGATGATAAGTCCGCTTATACGGCAGGGCATTGTAATCGTGTACCAGAACTCGGCTTGATGCTGGCTGACGCGGCGGAACAATCGCAGTCTGAGCACTTCAAAGACTTTGAGTTTAAAAATGATGACGAACGCCGTGAGTTTAGAATTGCGGCTTGGCTTCATGATTGTGGCAAGATCACGACACCGGAACACATCGTCGATAAAGGTACGAAGTTAGAAGCGAACTACAACCGAATCCACGAGGTGAGAACTCGATTTGAAGTACTTTGGCGTGATGCGGAAATCACCGCTTTGAGAAAACAACTTGATGGTACGCTATCAACGCAACTGATAGCCGATGAACTTACGGCAACGAAGCAGCAGCTACAAGATGACTTTGCCTTTATCGCTACGTCGAACGTTGGTGGTGAGTTCATGAGTGATGACAAAGTCACTCGTATTCGCTCGATAGCTGAGACGACCTGGACGCGTCACTTTGATGATCAACTTGGTCTATCACCGATAGAGGCAATGAATCGAGAGCCGAGTTCAAGTTTACCAGCCACAGAACCACTTTTGAGTGATAAGCCAGAGCACATAGTGAAAAGAGATAGGCCGTTAGAATTTGACCCGAAACATCAAATTAAAATGGATGTGCCTGAGCACTTATACAACCTAGGCGAAGTCTACAATCTGAGTATTGCACGCGGTACATTGACTGCTGAAGATAGATTTAAGATAAACGAGCACATGCTTGGCACGATTAAGATGCTTGAGAACCTGCCATTCCCGAAAGAGCTAAGTCGTGTTCCTCGCTACGCTTCAACTCACCATGAAACACTTAAAGGTACAGGGTATCCAAGGAAGCTGACTGGTGATGACCTCTCAATCCCAGAACGTATTCTGGTGATCTCTGATATTTTTGAGGCATTAACCGCTGCAGATAGGCCTTATAAGAAGGCTAAGCCAATCAGTGTTGCTGTCGACATCATGTATAAAATGACATTGGACGAGCATCTCGATATCGAACTGTTTAGATTGTTCTTAACCAGCGGCACTCACCTGCGTTATGCAGAAGAGTATCTGAAGCCGGAACAAATTGATTTCGTTGATATCAGCAAATACCTAGATGTTACTCGTCAGATTGCTTGAGTAAAGGTGGCTTGTTAGAACGGGGTCTATGAATGAAAGGCGCACATGAGTGCGCCTTTTTTATATCTGTTTATCGGTGAACAGGTAGATCGACACAAAGTGCTCTGCGTTTGTCAAGTCTGTCTATAAGTTGTCGACACATTGGTTTCGAGTGATTTCAGGGTAGGGAAGGGTTTAGCGGCTCTTTCTTTGCTTAAATCGATAAATAACAAGTGGTTGAATTGTTTTTAGTGTCCTTTTAAGTAAGTTTTTATCGCCTATAGAAAGTACTACCTTAGTCTGAATTGTCGACAATTTGCTTGATTGTCGACAATTTAATCGTGTATTTTATGTTCATGTTATGGAATTGTTGACAATTAAGGTTCAGCAAATAGAAGTGAGCAGCATGAATATGAATACTGCGATAAAAGATCTCAGCTTAAGTGCAAACACGAAAACTCGTGTTGGCGACAAAGAAAACACCAAGTCGGAAAGCCTGACTGAATACCTAGTCGAGGCGATTGTTAGCGGTGAATTAGCTCCGGGCAGTAAGATCTCGGAACCTGAACTGGCTAAACGCTTTGAAGTAAGCCGAGGTCCATTACGTGAAGCGATAATGCGTGTGGAAGGGCTAGGGCTTATTGAGCGAATTCCTCATGTCGGCGCTCGAGTTATTACTTTTTCGGCAGACAAACTGCTAGAGCTTTACGCCGTGCGAGAGGCATTGGAAGGCATGGCTGCTCGATTAGCGGCGAGACACATCACACAAGAAGAGTTGATCGGGCTTGAAGGCTTATTGTCGACACATTCTAAACATATCGATGAAGTCGAAGGCTCTTCTTATTTTCATCAACATGGGGATTTTGATTTCCATTACCGCATTATCAAAGCGAGTCGTAACAGCAAACTCATTTCGCTGTTGTGTGATGAGCTTTATCACCTATTACGCATGTACCGCTACCAATCGCCTAGAGCACAGTCTCGACCAAAAGAGGCGCTTGATGAACATAAATACATTTTACAAGCTATTCGCAACCGTGATGAAGAGTTAGCGGAAATGCTAATGCGAAGACACATCTCGGGCAGTCGACTGCTTATAGAGCAACAAATTCAATCCAAAGATCTTGATTAAAAGGCGACTGGTATTTGCCTACGGATCTGCGTTGGCGAAAGCTAAACATCAGTAGTTATAAAAGTTAGATAGAAAGAAACAATTAACAGGGAGCGTCATTATGAAGTTATCAGCAGGAGCTAAGTTCCGACAAGCTGTGAAAGACAACGATCCATTGCAGATCGTCGGCACTGTGAATCCATATTGCGCGATGATGGCAAAGAACTTGGGTCATCAGGCGATTTATTTGTCTGGTGGAGGCATCGCCAATGCGTCTTATGGCTTGCCTGATTTAGGTATTACGACATTGAACGATGTATTGGTCGATGTTGAACGTATTACCAATGCGTGTGATTTGCCCTTGCTGGTGGATATCGACACGGGCTTCGGTGGCGCGTTCAATATTGCGCGTACGATTCGCGCGATGGAGAAGGCGGGCGCGGCTGCTATTCATATGGAAGACCAAGTCGCTCAGAAGCGCTGTGGTCATCGACCAAATAAAGCAATTGTTAGTCAGCAAGAGATGGTCGATAGAGTCAAAGCGGCAACCGATGCTAGAACCGATGACAGCTTTGTGATTATGGCGCGTACGGATGCATTGGCGGTTGAAGGAATTGACAGTGCGATTGAACGAGCGATTGCGTGTGTTGAAGCGGGCGCAGACATGATTTTCCCTGAGGCGATGAATCAACTCGATCAATATGTGAAGTTCTCGGCAGCGCTGAAATCAGCAACGGGTAAACACGTACCTATCTTGGCCAACATTACTGAGTTTGGCCAAACACCACTCTACAACTGTCACGAGTTAGCCCAATCAAGTGTCGACATGGTGCTTTACCCATTGAGCGCGTTCCGTGCGATGAACAAAGCGGCAGAGAATGTTTATAAGCACTTGTTAGTTGAAGGCAATCAAGAAGCCCTGTTGGATTCAATGCAAACCCGTAAAGAGCTTTACGAGCACCTTAATTACCACGACTACGAGAACAAGCTTGACCAGTTGTTTTCAAGCGAAGGGTAAAATCAGTTTCAAATAATCAAAAATCAACTTAATCCAATAACGTGAAATGGTTAGTCGCCATATCCAATACCGAAGATAAAGATCATCGGACACATAAATAGGCAGCACCAAAGAGTGCAGGCGGCTAACACAGAAAAGGAGTTCACCATGTCTGTATCTTTGAGTGATAAAGCAGCTGTCGAAAATGCTTCAAAAATAGAACAACAAAGCACAAAAACAACAAGCACACCTGCAATCGGTGGTGCTGGTCTACGTGGCCAAAGTGCGGGAACCACGGCGCTATGTACGGTAGGAAAATCAGGTACCGGCTTAACCTACCGTGGTTATGATATTACGGACCTTGCTAATCATGCTCAGTTCGAAGAAGTAGCGCATCTGCTACTAAGAGGTCATTTACCCAGTGAAAAAGAGCTAGATGATTACAAAACACTGTTGGTTGGTTTGCGCGGCTTGCCTCAACCTTTGAAAGCAGCATTAGAGCTTATCCCTGCAGACGCTCATCCAATGGATGTGATGAGAACAGGTTGTTCAATGCTGGGTAATCTAGAGCAAGAGACTGATTTTTCTGAGCAACTGCCCGCGACTGAACGAATGCTTGCGCTTTTCCCTGCGATTATTTGTTATTGGTACCGCTTTAGCCATGATGGTGTGCGTATAGATACTGAAGACCAAAGCGAAGCATGTCTGGGTGGCTACTTCCTGAAGATGCTAACGGATAAAGCGCCTAGTGAACTTCATAAGAAGGTGATGCACTGCTCGCTAACCCTTTACGCGGAGCATGAGTTTAATGCTTCAACCTTTGCAGCCCGTGTGTGTGCATCAACGTTGTCGGATATTCACTCGTGTGTCACAGCAGCGATTGGTACGTTGCGAGGCCCTTTACATGGCGGTGCAAACGAAGCTGCGATGGAAATGATCCAAGATTGGCAAACCGCCGATGAAGCGGAAGCGAACATCATGAATATGCTCGCCAACAAAGACAAAATCATGGGCTTCGGGCATGCCATTTATCGTGAGAGCGACCCACGAAACGCCTTAATCAAACGCTGGTCGAAAGAGCTAGCTCAAGAGGTGGGTGATGAACAGCTTTATGCCGTTTCAGAGCGTGTTGAAGCGGTTATGAAGCGAGAGAAAGGCTTGTTCTGTAATGCTGACTTCTTCCATGCGTCGGCTTATCACTTCATGGACATCCCAACCAAACTGTTTACGCCAATCTTTGTGATGAGCCGCCTCACAGGTTGGACGGCACACGTGTTCGAACAAAGAGAAAACAATCGCATCATTCGTCCAAGTGCAGACTACACCGGGCCAGAGCATCAAGACTGGCTACCTATCCATTTACGTTAGTCCTCTATATCGAGCCGACTTAAATCTCGAGGTGACTGTTATCTTCATGTGATAAGGCCTCGGGAACCAACGAATAGAATTTAACAGATAATGGTGGATGTATGTCTGATGTAAAACTTGAAAGAAACCAAGAGCTTGATGAAAACAAGTATCGAAAGGTTTTACCGGGAACGGGTTTAGAATATTTCGACGCTTGCGAAGCGGTAGAAGCACTATCCCCGGGCGCTTATAAAACCTTGCCTTATACGTCGCGAGTGTTGGCAGAGCAATTAGTAAGACGCTGTGATCCTGAAACCCTTGAAGACAGCTTAAAGCAGATCATTGAACGCAAGAGCGACTTAGATTTTCCTTGGTATCCTGCGCGAGTGGTGTGTCATGACATTCTAGGTCAAACAGCCCTAGTAGATTTGGCTGGATTAAGAGACGCGATTGCCGACCAAGGCGGAGACCCTGCCAAGGTGAACCCAGTGGTCGAAACTCAACTGATTGTTGATCACTCTTTGGCAGTGGAACATGCCGGGTTTGATAACGAAGCATTTGATAAAAACCGCGCGATTGAAGAGCGCAGAAACGAAGACCGTTTTCATTTTATTGAATGGTGTAAAACCGCGTTTAAAAACGTGAGTGTGATCCCAGCGGGTAACGGGATCATGCACCAGATTAACTTGGAGAAAATGTCTCCAGTTATTCAATCTAAAGAAGGCATCGCGTTTCCTGATACTTGTGTTGGTACCGATAGCCATACACCGCACGTTGATGCCCTGGGCGTTATTGCGATTGGTGTGGGCGGCTTGGAAGCTGAGACTGTGATGCTAGGTCGGCCTTCGATGATGCGATTGCCGGACATCGTCGGCGTGAAGCTAACGGGTCAACGACAAGAAGGGATAACGGCAACGGATATTGTGCTTGCGATTACCGAGTTTCTTCGAAATGAAAAAGTGGTTTCTAGTTATTTAGAGTTCTTTGGTGAAGGTGCTCGTGCACTGACTATTGGCGACCGTGCCACTATATCGAATATGACGCCTGAGTACGGTGCGACTGCGGGGATGTTCTACATCGATGAGCAGACTATTCAATACCTTAAACTCACGGGACGAGAGCCTGAACAAGTTGAACTAGTCGAACGCTATGCCAAGCAAACCGGGCTATGGGCTGACGATCTCGATTCTGCTCAATATGAGCGTGTACTTGAGTTTGATTTATCGAAGGTTGAGCGCAATCTTGCAGGGCCGTCTAACCCTCATCGCCGTTTGCCAACCAGAGAGCTGGCTGAACAAGGTATTAGTCAAACATCTTGGAAAGAGCAGCATGCTAAGCAGTACAGGGATGATCAGATGCCTGATGGTGCCGTAATCATCGCAGCGATTACCTCTTGTACTAACACCAGTAATCCAAGAAACGTGGTAGCCGCAGCATTGGTGGCTAAGAAAGCCAATCAGCTTGGATTAGTTCGTAAACCGTGGGTGAAAACGTCATTTGCTCCAGGATCTAAAGTTGCCAAGCTCTACCTCGAGTCAGCAGGTTTGTTGCCAGAATTGGAACAATTAGGTTTTGGTATCGTCGGTTATGCGTGCACTACCTGTAATGGTATGAGCGGAGCCCTAGATCATGCAATCCAACAAGAGATCATCGACCGTGACCTGTACTCAACCGCTGTGTTATCGGGGAATCGAAACTTTGATGGTCGAATCCACCCCTATGCAAAACAAGCGTTTTTAGCCTCACCGCCATTGGTGGTTGCTTACGCTTTGGCTGGCACGATTCGCTTTGATATCGAGAAAGACAGCTTAGGCACCGACAACAATGGTAAGCCAATCTACTTAAGTGATTTATGGCCGAGTGATGCCGAGATCGATGCCGTTGTCGGTGAGCATGTTAAACCTCAGCAATTCCAACAAATCTACGTGAAAATGTTCCAGCCAGACGAGGAACAGGTAACGACTGAACCGCTTTATGACTGGCGACCTCAAAGCACCTATATTCGCAGGCCACCTTATTGGGAAGGGGCTCTTGCGGGAGAACGAAGCCTTTCAGGGATGAGACCTTTAGCGATTCTGGGTGACAATATCACTACGGACCATTTATCTCCTTCAAATGCGATTCTCGCTTCGAGCGCGGCGGGGGAATACCTCACCAAAATGGAAGTTCCGGAAGAGGACTTTAACTCCTACGCGACCCATCGAGGTGATCACTTAACCGCACAACGAGCAACCTTCGCCAACCCTAAACTGTTCAACGAAATGGTGAAGGACGCAGGAGAAGTCGTTCAAGGTTCATTAGCAAGGGTTGAACCCGAAGGTCAAGTTACGCGAATGTGGGAAGCGATAGAAACCTACATGAACCGTAAACAACCTTTGATTGTTGTTGCTGGTGCTGATTATGGACAAGGTTCATCACGTGACTGGGCAGCCAAAGGGGTGCGCTTAGCGGGTGTTGAAGTGATTGTTGCCGAAGGCTTTGAACGAATCCACAGAACCAACTTAGTCGGTATGGGTGTGCTGCCCCTGCAATTCAAAGCGGGAACGGATCGAAATACTTTAGAACTGGACGGCACCGAGCTTTACGACGTGTACGGTGACATTGAAGCCGGTTCTGATTTGGCTCTAGTCATTACTCGTAAAAACGGTGAAAAGCTGGATGTGCCTGTAACCTGCCGACTAGACACGGCAGACGAAGTGAATGTCTATAGCGCTGGTGGCGTATTGCAACGTTTCGCCAAAGACTTTCTCGCACAGTAGGACCTGGTTATGAACATCAAACAGATAAAAGTACCTGCTACCTACATGCGGGGCGGAACAAGTAAAGGCGTTTTCTTCAACCTAAGTGACTTACCTAAAGCGGCGCAAGTTGCTGGAGAAGCTAGAGATACATTGTTGTTGAGAGTGATTGGCAGTCCAGATCCTTATGGCAAACAAACCGATGGTATGGGTGGGGCAACATCCAGTACCAGTAAAACCGTTATTGTTTCGAAAAGCAGTAAAGCCGATCACGATGTTGATTACTTATTCGGTCAAGTAGCAATAGACAAGCCGTTCGTTGATTGGAGCGGTAACTGCGGTAATTTGTCTGCTGCAGTAGGCCCATTTGCTATTCATAGTGGATTGGTCGATTCGAATCGTATTCCAGAAAACGGCGTGGTCGAGGTGCGAGTATGGCAAGTGAACATAGAGAAAACCATTATTGTTCATGTACCTATCGCTGACGGGGAAGTCCAAGAGTTAGGTGACTTTGAGCTCGATGGTGTCACTTTCCCAGCTGCTGAAATCCAAGTTGATTTCCTAGATCCGGCCGATGCGAATGGTTCAATGTTTCCTACAGGGAATGTTGTCGATTTTTTAGATGTTCCCGAATTGGGCTGCATCAAAGCGACATACATCAATGCAGGAATACCAACCATTTTTGTTGATGCAGAATCGGTTGGCTATCAAGGCACAGAGCTTCAATCTGATATCAACAGCGATTCAAAAGCCTTGGCATTGTTTGAATCCATCCGAGCACATGGCGCAGTTGCAATGGGGCTGATTGATTCTTTAGAACAAGCGGATTCACGCCAACACACACCGAAAGTCGCGTTTGTTGCTAAGCCTCAAGCGTATCAAGCTTCAAGTGGTAAATCGGTATTAGCTGACGATACCGACCTTCTGGTGCGAGCTTTGTCTATGGGGCAACTGCATCACGCCATGATGGGCACAGCTGCAGTCGCCATTGCTTCAGCGGCGAGTGTTCCGGGTACGTTAGTGAACTTGGCAGCCGGTGAGGGTTCCCGTGATTTTGTGACCTTTGGCCATCCATCAGGAACCTTAAAGGTGGGAGCTAAAGCTTTGCAGACCGAAAACGGTTGGAAAATAGAAAGGGCGATAATGAGTCGTAGTGCCCGAGTGATCATGGAAGGTGCCATCCGTGTGCCTTTTCCTAAGTAAAGCGATTGTCGTGAACGGTTAAATGTTCACGAACACAACGCTGAGAAAAGAGTGCTATCAAGTGCTACAGCCAAAGGCTAGGCACTTGGAGAAATGGATAAATCATGGAGGAGGCACTATGTCTGCTACGAATCGAATGAACAGAAAAACAGACTATATAACCGAGTATCAATGGGCGAGGGAAGATCCAAATTCGTTTTGGGAAACACAATCACAAGCGATAGATTGGTTTGAGTCACCCAAAACGATATTACAAACTGACGATAACGGTATTGAGCGCTGGTTTCCTGATGGGGTGATGAACACGTGCTGGTTGGCTTTAGATTATCATTGCGAAAATGGTCGTGGTGATAAAGTGGCACTGATTTACGACTCTCCAGTTACAGGGACTCAATCATCGTACACTTACAATCAATTGCGTGACCAAGTGGCAAAAGTCGCTGGTATGCTAGCTATGCAAGGCGTTACTAAAGGCGATCGTGTTGTTATCTACATGCCAATGATTCCTGAAGCGGCGATGGCAATGTTGGCCTGTGCAAGACTAGGCGCGGTTCACTCGGTGGTGTTTGGTGGTTTTGCTCCTTATGAGCTTGCCGTTCGTATCGAAGATGCTGAACCGAAGGTGTTGATTACTGCATCCTGCGGTGTCGAGATAAATAAAGTCCTGCCATATAAGCCGATGGTCGACAGGGCGATCATGGACAGCCGCTGGAAGCCTGAGAAAGTGGTGGTATTCCAAAGAGAGCAGTCTCTAGCCGAGTTGAACAACGAACGCGATGTACTTTGGCAGCAAGCTGTTGAGGATGCTTTGCCTCACGTATGTGTGCCTGTTCTAGCGACTGACCCACTATATATCTTGTATACATCAGGGACGACGGGTAAGCCAAAAGGCGTGGTGCGCGATAATGGTGGTCATGCGGTCGCGATGAAATACTCGATGAGCACTATCTACGATATGCCGCAAGATGGTGTGTTTTGGGCGGCTTCTGATGTCGGCTGGGTAGTGGGGCATTCCTATATTGTGTATGCGCCATTGATTCATGGTTGCACAACCATCTTGTTTGAAGGAAAGCCAGTTAGAACGCCAGATCCGGGGGCATTCTGGCGTGTGTGTGAAGAGTACAACGTCGATGTGTTATTTTCTGCGCCAACGGCATTTAGAGCTATCAAGAAAGAAGATCCTGAAGGCGAGTTACTCACCAAGTATGACTTATCATCGCTCAAGTCGATTTTTATGGCGGGAGAGCGTTTGGACCCGCCAACATTGGATTGGGTTGAGTCTCATACCAATAAACCGGTTATTGACCACTGGTGGCAAACCGAAACGGGTTGGGCTATTTCTGCCAATCCGACAGGGCTGGAATCTTTGCCAGTGAAAGCAGGTTCTTCAACTAAGCCTGTGCCCGGTTACCAAGTCGAGATTCTTAATGAATTGGGTGAAACGGCACAGCCTAATCAGCAAGGCTTTGTTGCACTCAAACGTCCACTACCACCCGGTTGTCTGCCAACGGTTTGGCGTAATCATGATCGATTTGAATCTGGCTATCTGAGCCAATTCCCAGGCTATTATGTTTCTGGGGACGGTGGCTATCTCGATGAAGATGGGTATCTATTTATTATGGGTCGTATCGACGATGTGATAAACGTAGCGGGACACCGTCTGTCGACTGGAGAAATGGAAGAGATCGTGGGTGGTCACCCAGCCATTGCAGAATGTGCGGTAGTCGGGATTCACGATGACTTGAAAGGACAACTTCCTTTAGGTCTAGTTGTGTTAAAAGATGGCGTAAAAGTCGATGGCATTGAGTTGCAAAGGGAATTGGTTGGCAAGGTTCGTAATGAGATCGGCGCGGTAGCTTGTTTTAAGCAAGCCTTGGTTGTTGAGAGGTTACCTAAGACACGCTCAGGTAAGATCTTACGTAGAACGATCCGGCAGATCGCAGAAGGTGAACAATATGTGGTGCCTTCAACTATTGACGACCCTACCAGCTTAACTGAAATTGCTGAAAAGCTCGGCAAATAGACGTCGCAGTTTAGGTAATCTCACCTTCGGCTTGTTGATTTATACATAATCCGGCGTGATGGTTTACCTAAACTCTACTTTATTCATCCGCTTATCCATTGCGTTTACTATGACTTCATTATGAATCCCACATATTGAGGTCTTTTTATGCGAGCTTACTTTTTGTTGATTGCTTTATTGGTCAGTGGTGCTGCTAGTGCCAGTATTTCAAAGGATGAAGCGAGTAGAGCGTTGTTAGAACCTTTGAGTCATCCCAAGGTATTTAAATGTGTATCAAAGACTGGCGTCGATCTCTATCAAGCGGTTTTTGATATTGGTGTGGGATATGAAGCCGACCCTATTAACTCGAAGATGATCGTTAATTCAAGGAAAGGCCGCTACGAATATCAAATCTTAGGCGCAGTAAGGTCTGAAAGAGCTGGTGAAATTGTCGTGTTAACTCGCCATGTGGGAGACGGTGTTAAAGTTGCGGCTATGATTGATGACGAAAATGGCAAGATACTGGGGATCGGCGATAAAAATCATTATCGAGATTGTGGTGTTAGGCCACCACCTAGCGTAGCAAACATGCAAAACTTTTGGTCTAAAGGCTAAGAGATATGTGAAAGGCAAGAATTATAGAGAAAGCGCGATTGAGGCGACCTTATTGGTCGCCTTTTTTGTTGGTGAGGATAAAGCGAGCTCAAAGCTATATATCATTAATCAGTTATGCGATGGCTGAATAATACATAGCTGAACATGATGTATCGTCTAAACGTGGCTTTATTTATCTCATTAACGGCTCTGCTTAAGATGGTTCTACTCAAAACGAAGAACTAAGCGAGACTCCTATGAAATTCACTAAACCTTTTCTTTTAGCGACACTGATTGTGACTCTTTCTGGTTGCGCATCACCAGCAATGGATAACGAAAATGAGAATGCCGCACGTAATCGTGGTGCGGTAGGTGGTGCTTTATTAGGAGCAACAGCCGGCGCTCTAACTGGAGATGCGAGTTTAGCCGTTAAGGGCGCTGCATTAGGTGGTGTGACCGGTGGTGTTGCGGGTTCAATGAAAGATACGGACGATGCAAGAAACGCACAACGAACCCAAGTTACTGCTGATGGTCTAGCGCAAGACAATCGCACTGATGCAGAAAAGCGAGTTGCGGAAGTAGAGGCGGAAATTAAGCTTATTGAACTGGAACAACAGCTTGCTGATCTCAAAGAAGAGAAAGAAGATAACGGTGCATAAAGCTGAAGCTACAGCAAAAGCCACAGCAAAAACCATAGCTTCGATATTCGTTTAATTCAAAATCATTCAAACAGAATGGCCACGTAATGTGGCCGTTTTTGTATCTAAAATACACACTTCAAACAATGAATTAATTCAATAACTTGTATAGATACTCACGCCAAGTAAACTAGACTCAGTTTAGATATTAATTTGGTTTGAGAAGCGCAATAGTCATGAATGTCACCTTAAGGGCCGCAAAGCACGCGGATTTAGAACAACTTAACGAGTTAATGTTCGATCTCCACCATCACCACCACCTTGCTAGCCCAGAGCACTTTAAAACGGCAGAAGAGATTGAGCAGGAAAAAAGCATTGCACGATACTTGGATGACCCTGAATGTTTGGTTTATGTGGCATTAAAAGGAGAGCTCATTGTTGGCTTTATCTCTGGGCATTTTTGTGAGCTTATCTCAACGGTCAGCAAACCAGTGCCGATGGGAAGTGTCGATGAACTGTTTGTCTTGCCTGATTATCGAAAAGAATCGATTGCTGAAAAGTTGTTTAACAAAGTTGAAAGTACTTTTGATGATTATGGGGTTGAACAAGTCTTTGTAGAAGTTTGGGACTTTAACTCGCCTGCCAAGGACTTCTATCAAAAAATGGGGTTCACACCTCACATTCAATGGATGAGGAAGGCTTTGCACAAAACGTAGACAGCGATTTTGTGTGGCTTTGATTACAATAGTTCAACTGCAACAGCAGTCTTCAATATTCTTCTATTATTTTTTAGGTAAACTCGTTGGTTATTCGATATTTATTAGTTTTCATACTGTCTCTTTTGAGTACTACTTCCGCTTGGGCAAACGACACTTTGCCCGATCATATCGCGGGCGCCTTGTGTGTAGTACGTGCTGATAACCAAATCGTGTTGGTTGATGAGTTGATCACCGGTCAATTGTCTCTACCGGGAGGCACTGTTGTTTCAGGTGAGCCGCCAGCCGTCGCGGCGCAACGTGAAACGTGGGAAGAGGCTGGTTTGTCGGTAACGGTCGGTGATGTGCTAGGTTATACCGACAGTGCCGTCGTGTTTGATTGTATTTCTGACTCTGAAGTGATCAGTTACAAGGCTCGAAATGAGTTAGGTGGCTTTGAGCTGCCGATTTGGTTTGCTCCTCATTATGGCGTGGAAGTCAGCCGAGCGATGTTACTTCCTCCTACTGAATTGCAAGATCACCAATACCGCTACCCAGAACAGTGGTCTGAGATTAACGAGCTGTTTTTATCTGCGACAGATCAACCGGTGACGTATGTGACTGAGCTGGTGGGCGCGGCACCCAAAGTCCATCAAGTTGAATTAAATTGGATTGTGTCACTTCAAAACACGTTCGATAAGATGCCAAGCGTATTTACGAATACTGTGCTTTTGACTGACTTGTTGGCCAAGCCATGGGTCTTCATTGTGATATTGCCGTTAATTGCTTGGTACTTTGGCCGTAACTTCGCGTTGAAGTTTGGCTTTACTTTGATCTCGGTGACACTACTTACTTTAATCGCGCACCAAGGTTTTGGTTTTCCACGTCCGCATGCTTACTTGCCAACATTGAAGTTAGTGATGAGCAGTGGCTATAGCTTTCCAAGTTTATTGGCTGGCTTGTGGGTGAGTTTAACCTTGTTAGTCTTTTGGAAACTAAAGCGCCTCTTGGAGCAAAAATCGATTTTGATAGTGCTCGCGGGCCTACTGTGGATTATGCTATTTACGTCTTATTCAGGCAGTGCGTTCTTTAGTGATGTCTTAATGGGAGGCGTATTGGGCGCGTTAACGACTTGGCACATCGTGAGATTAGATGCGAAACCTGATGTTGATATTAGTGCCTTATTAAGCTCTAAAGGTGTCTGGTGGGCATTGTGCTTACTGTCGATTGTTCTCACGGTGATATGGCCACTGCCAACATTCTCTTTCTGGGTAGCAATTTTGATGACGATTGCATGCTTAGTAACGTTAACGGATTCGAAGCCTTTGGTCGGCCAGTTCTCATTCAAGATTGTATTTGGAGTGATGGCGATGTTGTTAGCGGGGAATCTGCTGATTAGCTGGGCAGGAAGTTTCGTCTCATTCAGTGGCATCGCTTCATTTATCGTTGAGACCTTACGTTTCCCAATCTTGATTCTATTTGGTGTGGTGGCATTTCGTCTGCCATGGAAAAGAGAGTAAGCGAGTCGACTAACACAAAATCAAAAAGGCTGTGCAGTGCACAGCCTTTGTCATTTCTGCAACAAGCAAAAAGTAATTATCACTATAGCTGCTGAGCGTTTATGAGTTGAAGATAAACTTCTCAATCGCGACCGCTACACCATGGTCGTCGTTGCTCGCTGTGATGTGATCCGCCAGTTTCTTGGTTTCTTCCATTGCGTTTTCCATTGCAATGCCAAGGCCAGCGTATTCAAGCATATGATGATCGTTTTCAGCGTCACCCATGCAGATTACTTCTTCTGCTGTAATACCCAAGTGCTTAGCTATCGCCTCAATACCGACACCCTTGTTTGAATTTGGGTTTAGGAACTCTAAGAAGAATGGTGCACTTTGCACGATAGTAAATTGAGCCTTAAGCTCTTGTGGCAACTTGCCGATGATTTCAGTCAGCTTGCTTGGTTCTGCGACAATCATAGTTTTGATGATTTCGTGGTCATCTTCTAGTTGAGAAAAGTCGAACTCGGTAATCTCTAAGCCATTAATACGCGCTTCAATAGCTGTGTACTCATTGTTTTCAGGCGTGATTAAGCCATGAATCTTGCTGAATGCATGAACATAACCACCAAGCTGTACAGCGAGGGCTGCGATCTCTTTCGCGGCTTTACCATTGCTGATCTCACTATGAATGAGTTCTTTTGTAGAGACGTTTTGAACCATAGAGCCGTTGTAGAAGAGCACAAAGTCATCTTCGCCGTTGATTGAAAGCTCGTCTAACTTACTCTGCATGCCTTCTAAAGGACGACCAGAAGCCAGAACCACTTTCACACCTGCAGCGCGTGCTTTGGCAATCGCGTCTTTGTTCTCTTGAGAAATTACTTTATCACTGTTGAGCAGTGTGCCATCCATATCAAGAGCAATCAGTTTGTACATGTTGTTCCTTACTAAAAAATTAAAAGCTAACGAAATCTAATGGGCGAAAGGATAAGGGAACTTGAAAGTTCAGGCTAGGGCTTTGATCAACTCATTTATCAGTACTCATTTGTTTGACCAACAGGGGTAAGTGCTTTAAGGTCTGCGGTTGATTAATTTCATCAAATGATTGAGCTGAGGGTAAGTTGTACAAGATTAATGAAATGTTTGAAACCATCCAGGGCGAGGGCGTATTTACCGGCGTTCCTGCTGTTTTTGTTCGACTGCAAATTTGCCCTGTAGGCTGTTCTTGGTGTGATACCAAACAGACTTGGGAAGCGTTGCCGGAAGATGAAACGAGCCTTGGTGATATTATGGTTAAGACAAAGGATTCACCGACTTGGTCTGCAATTGATGCGCAAGGAATCGTGAATGAATATATCAAGCAAGGTTACACCGCGAAGCATATTGTGATTACTGGTGGTGAGCCGTGCATCTATGATCTTGTCCCTCTTACTGAAGCATTTGAGCAGCACGGTTGTCGCTGTCAGATTGAGACCAGCGGAACATCAGAAGTAAAAGCCACACCGGACACCTGGGTTACGGTGTCACCAAAAGTCGCAATGAAAGCCAAATTGGATATCCTTGATAGCGCGCTCGTTCGTGCGAATGAAATCAAGCACCCTGTTGGTACAGGTAAAGATATCGAGCAACTAGATGCTCTTATTGATAGAGCCGATGTTCCTGAAAATACAGTCATTGCACTTCAGCCGATTAGCCAGAAAGAACGTGCAACGCAACTGTGTATTGATACTTGTATTGAACGTAACTGGCGTTTATCTATTCAAACTCACAAATATTTGAGCATCGCATAGGTTGCATTTGTTTACTGGCCTAGATAAGTCGTTGGTAGAAGATTCTCGTAAGGATTTAAGATGAAAAAAGCAGTGGTAGTATTCAGTGGTGGTCAAGACTCAACAACGTGTCTTGTTCAAGCTTTAAAAGAGTATGATGAAGTTCATGCGATTACGTTTGACTATGGTCAGCGCCATAGACTAGAGATTGAAGTGGCTGAGTCGTTGTCAAAAGATCTTGGTGTGAAAGCACACAAAGTGATGGATGTGACTCTGTTGAATGAACTGGCTATCAGCTCTCTGACTCGCGACGATATCCCTGTGTCTCATGAGCTGCAAGAGAATGGGCTGCCGAATTCATTCGTTCCTGGTCGTAATATTCTATTTCTGACTCTAGCGGGTATTTACGCTTACCAAATCGGTGCTGAAACCGTGATTACAGGTGTGTGTGAAACAGACTTTTCTGGTTACCCTGATTGTCGTAATGACTTTGTGAAGGCGATGAACTCTGCACTTGTACAAGGTATGGACAAGCAGCTTGATATCAAAACACCGCTAATGTGGTTAAACAAGGCTGAGACATGGGCGCTAGCAGACCAGTACTCAGCACTTGAACTTGTTAGAAACAAAACACTGACTTGTTACAACGGCATTGTTGGTGATGGCTGTGGCGATTGTCCGGCATGTGAACTGCGTAAAGTTGGCCTTAACGATTACCTCGGTGATCGCGAAAGCATCATGGCTGAGTTGGTTCGCAAACAGGCTGAGAATAAATAATTTCAGGTAAATCAATCGGTTCGTTATATGCATCAATAATGCAGTTTCGGCCGTTGCTTTTGGCTTGATAGAGTGCTTGGTCGAGCACTGAATACAAGTCATCAAAGTCACTTAATGCGTTTGAGGTTGCTAGATAAGCAAAACTCGCGGTCACATTAAGTGACTTTTTGCTTTCTGATAAAAAGACAGTGCTTGAAATGGCGTAGTGCAACTCTTCAACGCGTTCTCGTACCTCTGCTGGTGGGGTATCGGTTAACATGATGACAAATTCTTCACCCCCTAAGCGACCAAACAATTCACCACTCACTAAGTGTTTTCTAATTTGATCACTAATATGGACCAGTGCCCGATCACCAGTAGGGTGCCCATGCTCATCATTAATCTTCTTAAACTTATCTAGATCGAGCAGCACGAGCACATGCTGTTTGTCCGTCCCTTTACAGCGTTTCACTCTTTTGATTCTTCGAATTATCTCAGTTCGGCTATATGCTTTCGTTAAGCCATCAATTGCTGTTTTTGCGCGAACCGTTTTGTTTATCAATACCGTGAAGCTTGCAGCGCAAAGCAACAGAATAACAACGATGTTGTACATCCATCTTTGATGTTTCATTTTTTCAATTTGAACGCGGTCGAGTTTCGTCTGATGTGTCAGGAAAGAGCTTTCTAGTTCTTGTTCATATTTGGCGTGCGTCAGGCCGAGCGCTTCGAGTGCGAGTCGATTGTCGATATCTCTAGCTTCCATTTGTATTGACGAGTATCGCTGGTAGAAATAGAAAGCTTGTTGGTAATCGCTGAGTGATTGATGAATATCAGAAAGCTGAAGAAGTGACTGCGCGATGTATTTATGCCTTGTGACTTGTTCAGCTAATTCTAGCGCTTGTTGAGCATAGTTGAGTGCTTCCGTTGGCAGTTTCTGTTCTTCGAACATATCGCTGATCGCCAAGTAAGCATTAATGCGAATGACATCATTGCTCAGTTCGCTCGAAGCTGAAAGAGACTCAATTAGGTAGGTTCTCGCCACATCATAGTTTTTCGTTTGAGTGTACGCTTTTCCTAAGCCAAGACTTGTGAGTGCAATACCGTAGCTATGCGACGTTGAGCTCAGCAGTGTTCTTGCTGTCTGAAAGTGGTGAATTGCTAGTTCACTTTGCTCTTGGTTAAGGTAGAGATCCGCAAGGCTGTGATGCACTTGTGCTTTCATTAAATCTGAAGCGTTTACTCTGAGAATGAGAGCTTGCTCTAGATACTCCGCCGATTTTTCATATTGCTTTAATTCTTTGAGCAAGTTACCCACATCGTTGTAAACCCCTGAAATATCATGCCCTTGTGGAAACACGTTTATTAGTGATAGGTAGGTGTCTAGTGCAGCTTGATAGTCACTGCGGAAATGATGATTGTTCGCGATGACTCGATAAGTCCCGAATTTTGGTAATACAGGGTCAGCGATGTCATGTAAATCTGACTGAAGGGCAGAGCAGTAATAGTTCGCTTGATGGTATTTAGCTTGCTCGTTAAGCGATCGGCATAGCTGGTACTTTAGTAAGGCTTTACCAGTTAAATCACTGCGAGATTGCATTTTCGCCAAAAGTGTTAGAAAGCCTTGTTGTGCTTGTTCATATTGGCCTTTGCCGTCTTTCCTCAGAGCAGAAATAAACGCTGTTTCTATCGCTTGGTAGTCATTGTCGTTTGAAGCGATTCCGTAGAACGGCTGATCTCGGTGGCTCATGTATTGATACAGAAGAGACGCAAGGTAAAGCTTATCTCCATAAACCGTTGAGCCGATGTAGCGTGTTTGCAGCATGTTTAATGCGCGCTCAGGAGAGTGGTTTAAAGTAGAGAGATAAAGCGCGTTCCAATCAGCATTTGGAGTAGAGCTTAGATTGGAGGTATAGACTGGTGAATTGTGGTCACGATCTGATGTTGATACTTGGCTATAAGAACAAAAGCTAATGAATAGTAGAAAGGTAACAAAAACGAAGTGATTCACAAGAGACGATCAATCAGATAAAGAACGATATTCTATTATTAGTTTGATGTTGCTTCAAATTTTGAATGGTGCGACTACGTGGTTATGCGAGGTAGGTCTCTAATTTATTGATACTAATCAGAGGTATATCGGTCGCGCGAATCGTGCGACCGATATCGGAAATTAGATGTATAATTTCGCTAGGTCAGAAGGCTCAAGTTCTTTGCCTTCTAATGTTGCATTCCAGTTAGTACCAACAAGAACGCCGTCTTCAGCAAGAGTCAGTAACCAATCTTCTACAAAGATATCTAGTGGAATTTCTAATACTTCGAAGTCAGCCCACTCTTCAACGTTGTGAGTTTGAGCATCTTCTTTTGAAGACCAGAATGGCATCACTTCGCTGTTTTCGAATTCACTTGAGTCACATGCTAGCCAACCTTCTTCGTTGCGAAGGCCCCATACCAGTTTAGTTTCTTGTGTTTCAGAAACGAAAAGTTCTAGATTTGCTTGAGTATCAGCTGTTAGTTTGCTCATGGATTAATTCTCTATGTTGATAACGTGGCAAGATTAACATTATAGACGGCTTAGGTATATGCTATTCAAGGAATTATCACCATACTGAAACGTTAACTTAAGATAACGTTTCAGTATGGTAAAAGCTGGGTACGCCTACTTTTTAATTTTGGTGAAGATGTGCCATTCTTCTTTGATATTACCCTTAAATCCAACAACGGAAGCAACAACTTTTCGATGTAGTGCGTGATTGATTTGGGTGTCATCACTGCTGAATTCAGAATCACCATGACCTACGATGCTGACTCTAGATGGCTGAATACCGTTGCTAATTAGCGCTCGTCTTACATGTGATGCACGTTCTTTCGAAAGCTTTAGGTTATGTTCCGCGTTACCTACTTTGCTGGCATAACCTTGCAATTCAATGCTGGTACTTTCGTAGCGCTTTAAAAATGCCGCCATTTGGCGTATCTGCCCTAGAAAGACAGGGTTTATTTCCGTTGAATTATTAGCGAAGAGTATATGCAGCTCTTTCTTTTCCGATGACTCGAAATATGATCCACAACCGTCGTTATCGATCTCGGCACCAATTTGTGTATCGGGACATAAATCTCGCGCGTTTATTACACCGTCATTGTCATCATCTTGAAGATCGTAAATTTGAGTGACCGGCGGTAGAGCGCGATATTCGAATTCATCTTCGTTGTTTTCAGCTAAAGCATTGGCAGATACAACCATGAAGCAAAGCGATAATACTGTGTTGGTAAGCTTCATTAATATTCCACCTTTTCATTCCATTCTTCTGGGATCTCAACTCGTAAACCGATGAGTAGGTTACCAGTTGCGTTCATTACGCGATATTTTGCGTATTGCTCGTCATACTTAGCATCTAAATAGCCTTTACGAGCTTCGAATAATTCATTCTCAGTGTTAAGTAAGTCGAGAAGGGTACGTTTACCGATACGGTATTGTTTCTCATATGAGATTACCGTGTCTGATGCCGAGTCTACGTGGTCAGATAGGAACTCTTTTTGCTGAACCGTTAAATCAAGTGCGCTCCATGATAGACGTAGACTCTCTTCTACATTGCGGTAAGTACTTTCGCGAAGGTCCTTGGCTTTGTTGAGTTGGTAGGCTGCACTTTCTGTGCGGTCTTGATCCGAACCACCATTGTAAAGGTTGTATCTTAAACGAACCATGGCAGAAAACTCATCGCTGCTGCCTTCTGTACCACCGGCGTCATCACGCCAAGTTTGAGCGGCTTCAAAAGAAACAGTCGGGTAGTTGGTACTCTTAGATTGTTTGTATTGGAACTTCGCTGAGTCAACATCGGCTTGTGCAATCTTAATGACTGGATGCTGGTTAAACGCTTTTGCCAACGCACCATCAACGGTATAAGGAATTGCACCCGCATCTGCGCGAGGGAAAGTTAACCCTAAAGGAGATTGACCAACAAGTCTTTTAAACTGAGTATGCGTATCAAAAAGGTTGTTTTGAGCAGCAAGCAAATTCCCGTGCGCTTTCGCAATACGAGCTTCAACTTGTGACATATCTGCGGTTGAACCAATACCTGATTCCACGCGCTTACGAATATCGTTATATATCTCTTTGTGCGTCGCTAAGTTACTTTCCGAAAGAGAAAGCACTTCATAGGCTTTCACTGCATCAAGATAAACCTTTGTTACTTCTAAAGCGATGTCTTGCGCGTTAGATAGTAGTTGATAGCGCACGGACTCTGCATCAGCCGCAGTACGGTCAATATCATTGGATGTATTAGCGCCATCCCATATTAACTGGGTCAAGGTGATCGTTGCTTCTTTTCTAGTCAGATCGGTAGTGTCTTGGTTGGTTGCTAGATCAGTATGTTCATAACCAATCCCACCATCTAAGTCTATACTTGGTCGATAAGCACCACCAGAAGCGTCGTTAAGATAACGCTTACTGATATATTCGTTATAAGCACTTTTGATTTCAGGGTTGCTTTCTAATGTAAACGCAACGGCTTGCTCTAAGGTTTGTGCTGTTGTCGGCAAACTTAGCGCTATAGCTAACCCTAATGTTGTCGTTTGAATGTAATTCAATTTCCATCTCTCCAAATTGGACTGCATCTAAACCTACGCTTTTTAATGTGCTAGATACGAAATTTAGATGAACCGCCAAAAAAATAACGTTCGCTCGAGAAGCTACCGTAAATGGTTGTAAAGTTGTTAACAGTTTGCTGTGCGTTTTATGATGATTTTGAGAACGTCAATTTTACGTTTTTAGCTCTGTTATTTTTCGCAAACACAATAACTTATATTGATAGTGTGAGCACTTTCATTATTGTGTGGTGTGATCAGCGTCATTACCTTGTCACTCGGTATGTTAAATGCACGATTCATAACTAGGAATTATGTGATGTTAAATGTTATATTTCGGCTAATATTATAAATAAGATGTCACAAAGTTGACGTGACAAGCGAAAATGGTTTTTAGGGGTTGATATGGACATTACAGCATTGAATTTGACCGGTGCTCTTGCATTGGGTCAGCGCATTGTTATTTCAGTTGATGGCACGGTTAGAGTACTCGAAGAGGGAGAGCCTCTACAGGCTGGAGATGTAACTCTTGAATCTCAAAATGGACCTAATGAACCTCAGGTATCAGTTAAGCGTTTTTCACCTGAAGACGGTGAAGTTGAACTAGACCAGGATATCGCAAATATTTTTGCCGCATTAGAAGAAGGTGAAGACCCTACTGAGTTAGGAGATGAGTTCGCTACCGCTGCTGGTCAAAATGGTTCTAGCTTGGCAACTAGTGGGACTGTAGAGCGAGACGGTGAAGAAACGATCCCAGCAACCGAATTTATAACAACGGGATTTGAAGCGCTGGGCATGTCTCGAACTCAAAGCTTGAGTCTGCTAGATGCTTTCCGCTCGATTGAGCAATCTGGTAGCCAAGGCACAGACAGCGAGACCATCGGTGACACAACAGCGCCAGATGCGCCAACACTGACACTGGATACGGACTCTGGCTCAGCAGCGGATGACTTCTTAACCAACGACGGCAGCTTCACAGTCGATGGCACCGAAGATGGCGCGACAGTCGAATACCTTGTTGACGGAAACTGGACGACAACGGCTCCAGTACCAACGGAAGGTGACAACACGATCACCGTTCGTCAAACCGACGCTGCGGGTAATACCTCAGGCAGCTCAACGCTGACGTTCACTCTTGATACCACAGCGCCAGATGCGCCAACACTGACATTGGATACCGACTCTGGCTCAGCGGCGGATGACTTCTTAACCAACGACAGCAGCTTCACAGTCGGCGGCACCGAAGAGGGTGCGACAGTCGAATACCTCGTTGACGGAAACTGGACGACAACCGCACCCGTGCCAACGGAAGGCGACAACACGATTACCGTTCGTCAAACCGACGCAGCGGGAAATACATCAGGCAGCAGCGAGCTGACGTTCACTCTAGACACAACAGCGCCAGATGCGCCAACACTGACACTGGATACGGACTCTGGCTCAGCAGCGGATGACTTCTTAACCAACGACGGCAGCTTCACAGTCGATGGCACCGAAGATGGCGCGACAGTCGAATACCTTGTTGACGGAAACTGGACGACAACGGCTCCAGTACCAACGGAAGGTGACAACACGATCACCGTTCGTCAAACCGACGCAGCAGGTAATACTTCAGGCAGCTCAACGCTGACGTTCACTCTTGATACACAGGCAGAATCAGGAAATGTGATCGTAGATAGCATTACATCAGATGATGTTGTTACTGAGACTGAAAAAGAGCAAACAATTTTTGTTACAGGTACTGCTACCGGTGGAGACATACAACCTAACGACGTCGTAACTGCTGTCATCAATGGAGCGACATATACTAGTGTTGTAAAAGAGAATGGTATTTGGGAACTAAGTGTTAATGGTGAGGACCTAGCAGAAGACACCGAGTTCACTGTTTCTGTTAGTTCAACCGATAGCGCAGGAAACAGTGTTTCAAGCTCAGGAACTTCTACTCATATTTATGACTCGACTCCGGTTAATGTAAACATAGATATTGATCCGATTACTGAAGACTCAGTCATTAACGCAACTGAAGCTCAAGGGACGGTTACGATTACAGGTTCTATTACTGGTGAGGATTACGTTTCTGGAACAGTAACACTGACCATCAATGGCGTTGTGTATACAGGCCAAGTAATCGACGGGAAATATAGCATTGACGTCAATGGGTCTGACCTAAACTCCGATAGCGATAACATCGTCGACGCGAAGGTAGATGTCGTAAATGAAGCTGGAAATGTTGGCTCGGCTACTTCGACAGAGTTCTATCTAGTTGATTTAGCTGCTAGAGGAACGATCTTTATTGAATCCATCACTGACGACAATGTTATCAATCAAAGTGAAAGCGAAAGTACCGTTTCAGTTAAAGGTACTGTTGGAAGAGATGCGGATACTGGTGACCAGGTATCAGTCGTAGTAAATGGTGTGACTTATCTGACTGTTGTCCAAAGTGATAAAACATGGAGTGTAGATGTTCAGGGCAGTGATCTTGTAGCTGATAATTCAGTGACAGCTACTGTTACCGGACAAGATTGGGTTGGGAATGAATTTAGTAGTTCGATTTCTAGAACTTATGATTTAGACACCGATATCAGCAAACCGACCATCGATCTGGTGGCGTCGAGCGACAGCGGCGACAGCGACACAGACAACCTAACCAATGACAAGACGCCGACGTTCTCGCTGGGCAACATCGATGACGATGTGGTGGCAGCGGGCATCGTGGTGCTCAAAGACGGCGTTGCCCTAGAAGGCACGCTGACCGAAGAGCAAGACGGCACTTGGAGCTTCACGCCGAGCGCCGACCTGGCGGATGGCACTTACGACTTGAGCGTAAAAGTGACGGACGATGCGGGCAATAGCGCGACGTCGACCGAGCTTGAAGTCATCATCGATACCGAAGCGGCGGCGACCATCACAATCGATGATGATATCGCAGGCGACGACATCGTGAACGCAGCGGAAGCGGCTGGTGACGTGACCATTACGGGTACCGTGGGTGGTGACGCCAAACCTGGTGATACCGTGACGTTGACGGTGAACGGCAACTCAACCGATTACACAGGCACGGTGAAAGCGGATGGCACTTACAGCATCAATGTACCGGGCAGCGAGTTAGTTGCGGATGCGGACAGCACCATCGTGGCGAGCGTGAGTGGCACCGATGAAGCGGGCAACCCGTTCACGGCGACGACAGAGGCAAGCGGTGACAACAAAGACGGTGGTTACGAGGTTGATACCGATATCAGCAAACCGACCATCGATCTGGTGGCGTCGAGCGACAGCGGCGACA
>NZ_JBFSVA010000024.1:0-9570 GCF_041467655.1 Vibrio sp. 10N.247.311.49 | reverse complement strand
ATGCGGGCAATAGCGCGACGTCGACCGAGCTTGAAGTCATCATCGATACCGAAGCAGGAGCAGGTATAGATATCGATCAAGTTACTGGTGATGGTATTGTTAATGCTGAAGAAGCTTCATCTGATCAAGAGATAACAGGTAAAGTTTCTGGTGATGCAAGTGAAGGGGATACTGTACATATTTACTTGGGGGTTGGAGATAGCAAAGTTCTTATCGGTTCGACGGTAGTTCTAGCTGACAATACGTTCAAGTTAGTCACACATGGTTCGAATCTTATTATGGGTAACCCTGCAGATCTTACCGCTACTGTGACTGGAAGTGACGATGCTGGTAACGATTTTGTTGCTTCTAATACAGAGCGTTACTTTGTGTTCACAGATATTCCGGAATCTCCTGTAATTACAAATATCTCAGATGATTCTGCAGCTAGTGATTATTCTGAAGTTACATTGAGTGGTACTGGTGAGCCTGGCTTAACAATATTACTATTCGATGAAGACAGTAATCAGGTGAATGTAGCTCCGATTACAGTCGACAGTAATGGTAACTGGACCACTGATATATCGAACCTGGTTTCTACGTCAGTTAATGACAACGAATTCTTTACAGCCAAACAAGTTGATAATTACGGTAACACTAGTGAATCATCGAATACCGTACATTACTACCATGGTGATTTTGACCCAGCACAGCAAGAAACTACAGATGACTTCGTCTTACTTGGTGGGGGAGATGATCAATTTAATGCCACAGTAGACGACATAGATAACAGATTAGTTGTAGATGGTGGCTCTGGTACAGATACCGCTGTGTTTGATTTCTCTTTGGATTCAGCTTTAGTACAGTTAAACGCTGATGGTTCAGTGACTATCACTGAAAGCAATAGTGATGTGAACACTTTCATCGAGTTTGAAAACTTCAACTTCACTGATGGTGGTAAAACTGTTGAAGAACTCTTTGCCCCTTCAGTTACTATTGTAAGGGATGAAGACGAATTCATTAACAGTGATAGACCTGTGGTTTCATATAATGTGACACTGCCAGCTGGTGCTGCAGTCGGTGCCACGCTGTCGATAGAAGTTGAAGGTCAACTTACTGAAACTAAAGTTCTTACTCAATCTGATATAGATTCTGGCTCCTTATCCTTTGATGTTGATATGGATACGGTTGTAGACGGTGAGCTGAATATTGATGCAGAGTTAACATATCAAAATCAGCCTGCAGGCACGCAATTTATTGGGACTGATGCGTTATCTACCAATATCGACCCTAGTGCATCTAGTTTTAGTATTGATTTAGGTACAGAGCAGACAGCACAGTTCACGTTCGATTCTCACGTAAGTGACGCTGAAGACGATTTAAGCAGTACTGATAATAAAGATGTTCAACTTTCGATTATTGATCTTCCTGAGCTTGGTTCTTTATATGTGGTTGATGGTGATACTCGTACATTAGTTGATGAAAATACAGTTCTAACTGAAGACACCCAAATCGAATATGTACTTGATGAGACTATAAACTCAGACCTGTCTTTTGATGCATCAGAAGATTTTAACAATATAAATGGTTCAGAAACATCTTATACATTAGATAGTGGTGTAATCATTTCTGGTGGTCTTTTCGATGGAGATAGACCAGACTCATCTAGCAATTTAACAGCTGAAACATTGCATTATGATAGTGAGGAAAATGAGTCAGGATTAGGTGTAGGTGATAAAGAACTTGATGTTTCAACTAAAGATTTTATCTCGATAGACTTTACTAAGGTTGGTGATTCTAACGCCACTGAGGTAACAGTAACTGAGGTTAATATCGATTTTGGTAGTGTCTGGGCTCACTATGCCGATAACAATTCTGCTGATGCTGAGATACAAGTTATCTTATTTAAAGATGGTGTTCAGGTAGGCAATGACCCTTACATCTTTGATGATGATACTAATTCTGCCGTTTATGATGGAAGCGGTGAATTCACTGCAAATATCCAGCTTGATGGTGGGTTTGATGAGATTCGTGTATACACAGTTAATGGGGACCAATCAAATGGATCGAACTCTAATATCACATTGCAAGGTGTTGAAGTTGTAGATACGATTGTTTCTGAAAAAATCACCTATGAAGCTACAGATAGTGACAAAGGAACCGATACTGGTGTTATAACCATTTCAACTTCAAGTACACAGGATTCAACAAATAAAGCACCAGTCTTGAATGACTCTCAGCTTGATGCTTCTAATGAAGATCAGGTGGTTAGTTTGTCTCTGGATAAGCTCAATATTACTGATGCTGATGGAGACCAGACATTTATTACAGATGTCAAGGTTGACCCATCATATGGTTCGGTTCAGCTTGTAACAGATTCAGAAGGGAAAGTGACCTCTGCAGAGTTTACACCAGCTTCGGATAAACATTTCGATAGCGTACCGTTTACTGTGACTGTTTCTGATGGAGCTAAGTCGAGCGAAGGTACAGCAACACTTGTTGTGAATGCCGTGGCTGATAAGCCTAATGTTACTGCGGTATTTGGTGATACTTCAAATGTTGTGATTAGTGATGCATTGCATACTAAGCTTGTTAATGCTGATGCTAACACCAGTTTTACTGAAAGTGATTATGCTGAACTTGGTCATACTGTAATGAATCAGTATGGTCAAACAACGGGGACTGTAGGAAATGATTTAATCGTTGGTTCTGATGTAAGCTCTGGTGATAGTTTGATTGGAGATGCTAATACAAACCCAGGAGGTACAGGTTCTGATATTTTTGTTGGCCGTGATGGTGATGATCATCTTTCTGGTGGTACTGGTTCATTGGATGCTGAAAGTGCTATTGATACTGCAGTATATGAAGGTGATTTTTCTGAATACAATTTAACTTTTGTTGGTGACACGACGACACAACATGATTGGACTATCGTGGATAGTTTGAACCGTGATACTCCTGAATGGGGTAGTACTGGTGATAAACTGTATCAAATTGAACGTTTAATTTTTGCAGATGCTATTGTTGAACTTAATGAAGACGGAACATTCAATGTGCTTCAAGATGTTGGCTTTACAGTAACAGCTTCGGTAGCAGATACAGACGGAAGTGAGTACCTAGACGAAGTTAGAATTTCCGGGTTACCAGATTCTGCAGAAATTATTGATAAAGATACTGGTAATGTTCTTGGTGGTTTCGTAACCATTGGTGATGAATCTGTCTGGGTCATTGATATTGAAGGTGACACTACACAGCATATTAGCTATGACAATCTTGCAGTAAGAGATAGTTCAGGTGAACAGTTAGATGTTGATGTTGAAGTCGTTGCTGTAGATGTGAATGAAAATGTTTCAACAGCGAGTACTAGTGTTAATGTTGCTGAAACTAACGATATCATGGCAGATCAAGGCGGGAGCGTACCAACAACAGTCATTACTCTGATTATTGATTCTTCTGGAAGTATGGCAAGTACTCCGAGTGGTCTAAGCGATATGAGAATTGAGTACGTATTGCAAGCGTCAATTAATCTCTTGCAAAACGTGGCTGATCAAGAAGGCAGTGAAGATGTTCTGGTACAGTTAATAGACTTTGATTCTGGAGCGACGAATACTGGTTGGAAGACAGTAGCTGAAGCTATAGCTATTCTTACCACCGCTCAAGAAAAAGTAGATGAGAGAAATTATAACGGTATCTTCGATGCGCAAGGCGGAACGGATTATGAAGATGGCGTAGAGGCAGCAATCGCTGGTTACAATACTAACCCAGTTTCAAATTTGTCATCTGACGATACCAATGACGTTGTTTACTTCTTAAGTGACGGTCGAGACAATGGCGATTGGGACAGTGATACCAACAGCGATTGGGACAGCTTTATTGCCGATAAAGATGTGACTGCCGTTGGAGTCGGTAGCTCAGATAATGTGCCTGAGAGTGGTCTTAAAGAAGTCGCTGGTAACAATGGTAAAGTTGTTTATATACCAGACTCTCTAATCACAACGGAATTACCAAAACTTCGTCCAACAATCGGTATTGCTGGTTCGTTGTTGCTATCTCTGTCTGGCCTAGATGCAGTAGCAGTAATGATTGATGAGAGCAAAGCGTCAGTGATTCAGAAAGTCGATACTGATGGAAACACCATTAACCTGCCAACAGGTCTAACATTTACCAAAGACAGTGTTGGGAATGAACTGGTTGTTGATATTGGTTACGGAGAATTTCGAGTTGCACAAGATGGTTCATACTATTTCCAACCATCAAGTGACAGCACAGCAAGTGACACCGGTAAAGCGGTTGCATTTGAAATCCTTGTAACTGTAGAAGACAGTCAAGGCGCTCAGTCACAGCAACTTATTACATTAAATCTAAGCCCTAGCGGTGAGGTGAATGTTGCACCTACTTCTTCGTTTAACGCATCGACAGGTGATGATCAGTTCCAGGGTACTGAACAAGATGACATTATCTTAGGTCATGCTGGTAATGATGTACTACTAGGGGCTGCGGGGGATGATATCTTACTCGGTGGCGACGGTAGCGATATCTTAATCGGTGGCTTAGGTGATGACATTCTAACTGGTGGCGACGGTGATGATATCTTCAAGTGGGTTGATGAACCTTTGAACAACTATCGAGACGTTATTACTGACTTTGAAGTGGGCAGTGACCGTATTGATTTGTCTGAACTCCTTCATGATGAAAATACAATGGATGATGTTCTTGAACATTTGTCAGCTAAGATTAGCGATAACAACCAAGACCTAGAGTTAACCATTACTAATGATCAAGGTTCTCAAACTATAGTATTGCAGGGCCAAGCAAGTAATCTTAGTGGTTTTGACGTCGATTCTTCTGGTGTTTATTCCGGTGATGAATTGACGAATTTAGTAAATTCACTAATGACTAACCTACCAAACTCTTAATTCATGAATAACAAAAAGGGCCGAAAGGCCCTTTTTTAATATGTCTGTTTCGTCATATAAAATAATAGAGTCAAAAGCTCAAGGATTAAAGAACCTTACAAGCAAAACCTTTCAGGTAGAAACCTTCTGGGTAGGCAGTGTCTGTTAGGTGGTCGGCTGCTTGCTCGAAGCGTTCTACGAATTTAACAGTGCGGCCTGCATCTAATGCTGCATCAGCAATGATTTTTTGGAACAAATCAGTACCCATTAAGCCAGAGCAAGAGTAGGTGAGTAGAGTGCCACCTGGTTTCAGGATTTGCATCGCAAGCATGTTAACGTCTTTGTAGCCGTTAGCGCCTGAAGTTAGGTTATTCTTGCTTGAAACAAACTTTGGTGGATCCATGATCACTACGTCGAACTTCGTGCCTTGGTCTCGGTATTCGCGAAGTAGTTTGAATACGTCTGCGTTTAGGAATACTGCACGCTTTTTCGAGATGTCGAACTCATTCAGCTCAGCGTTGAACTTAGCTGTATCAAGAGCTAATTGAGAAACGTCTGCATTGATTACACGCTTAGCATCACCTTTAAGGGCATACAGACCAAAACCACCTGTGTACGAGAAACAGTTAAGGACATCTTTGCCTTTAACGTATTTCATCGATTCTTTACGGCTATCACGTTGGTCCATATAGAAGCCCGTTTTATGGCCTTCGATAATGTTTACGCTGATTTTCACACCGTTTTCTTCAATGACCACTGATTTAGGTGGTTCTTCACCGTGAAGTACGCCAACAACTTGTTCTAAGCCTTCTTTTTTACGGACTGCTACGTCAGAACGCTCATAAATATTGCAGTCAGGGAAACATTCAATTAAAGCTTCAACAAGTATGTTCTTATTAAACTCAGCTCCGGCGCTAAGTAATTGGCATACGAGGAAATCTTGATATTTGTCGATTGTGATACCGGGAAGGCCATCAGACTCTGCTGCAGTAAGGCGGTAGCCAGTTAGACCATCACGTTCAATGATATCTTCACGCAAAGATTGCGCGTCTTGAATTCGTTTTACGAAGAATGCTTTATTGATTTCTTCTTTTTCAAATGTCCAAACACGAGCTCGAATTTGAGATTCCGGTGAGTAAGCCGCTTTTGCAAGCCACTGACCATTTTGAGTGTATACGTCTACAGTTTCACCTGATTTTGGCTCGCCTTCGACTTTATCGATACCGCGTGAAAATACCCATGGGTGTTTACGGCGTAGTGATTTGTCACGGCCTTTAGCTAGATGAATTGAAGGAGTCATAATTTACTCTGTTTGTTGAATTTGAAGGAGGGGTATTGTCGAGGAAGTACAGTTGAAAAGCAAATAAGAAAGGGCTGCACAAGCAGCCCTAGTAATGATTAATCAACACATACTGGCTAGATATAAGTATTAAGCTTTGAGACCTGTCAGCAAACCTTCCATCGTATCACTTTGTTTACGAAGTTGGTCAACATTGGAATTACTCTTACTGATCATCTCGCAGATACTGTCTGACTGATGACGAATCTCCTCAACACTTTGAGCTATGTTATCTGCAACAACACCTTGCTCTTCCGCGGCTGTAGCAATCTGAGTACTACTGTCTGAGATAGATTGATTCTTTTCTGCTAAAGAGCCGATCTCGACATTCACTTCTGACATCAGTGTCTGGCCTTCATTAGCGTTGTTTACCGTTATTTCCATCAGTTTGGTTAGTGATTGGCTGTTACGTTGTAATGATTCAATCATGCTTTGGATTTCAACAGTTGCTTGTTGAGTACGACCTGCAAGGGCACGAACTTCATCGGCAACAACAGCGAATCCACGACCCTGCTCGCCGGCACGAGCGGCTTCGATAGCCGCGTTCAATGCGAGTAGATTGGTCTGCTCTGAAATGCCATTGATGGTTGCGACCACCTCATCGATCTGCGCCGCGTTGGCATCAAGCTCTTCTACTGCTTGTGAAGCGGATTGGATCTCTTGAGATAGGTTAGAGATAGACTCCAGTGTATTTGAAACCTTGACTTGACCGCTCTGAGCAACGCCGCGAGCGTCCATCGTTTGTGAACTAGACTCATGAGCAAGGGTAGCTACTTCGCGAATGGTAGCCGCCATTTGTTCCGTTGCACTTGCCAAGCTATTCAGGTGTTCCTGTTGGTTACCTGAGATGTCTGAACTTTGTTGTGTTGACTGGTTCAAGTCCGAGCTGATTTGCTGCATGAGAGCGACAGACTCTTGGATTGATAGAACCATGTTTTGTTCACGTTCAGCGACTTTATCGATTGTAATCGCGATTTCACTAAACTCGTCACGAACTAAGAAGTAGTTCATACGGCAAGTTAAGTCGCCATTCGCTAGGGTGTTCAAAGCTTTGTTCATAGAGAACATCGCGCCGCCAATGAAAGTCATGATGTAGTAAACACCTAGTGCGATAAGCGTTAGGGTTACAGCGATGATAGAAACCTGAGTCGTCGATAGAGCAGACCAAAGGTTTTGGTCATGGTTAGCAACTAGGCTGAACGCTCCATTCATCACTGAAACAGAACCAGCACCGTAGCCTAAAGAGATGGTTTCAGAGCTGCTGACAAGCTGAGCTACTTGATCTTTAGTGAGTTGACCCGCTTCGATAAGCCCTTTCATCAAGAGCATTTCTTCTTGATAAAGGTGAGCAAGTAAAGAGTCCGCGGCACTATCTAAAACGAGAGTTAATATAACCAGGGCGAGAAGAGGCAATAAGAAGAGTAGATAGAACTTTTCTTGGATTTTTAGGTGAATGAGATATTTGTCAATCCAACGAAATGGGATTTCTTTCATAATCGTTATACTCGAAGTAAGTCCACCAATAAGCGGTGAATGAATAGAAACTCGACTATATCATTCATATAATTTATGAGGCAACGTTATGGAAAGTTCACAATATATTTTTGTCGTGTCAGGCGTAGTTCAATGTGTTGGGTTCCGTTACCACACCAGTAGGCAGGCGCAAGCTATGGGTCTCTCAGGTTATGCAAAGAACTTAAATGATGGTCGAGTTGAAGTGTTAGTTGTCGGAGAGAGTCAGCAAATTGAGAAGTTACATGCTTGGCTCTATATTGGCCCTTCGAGCGCAACAGTAGACAACGTTGTGATGCATCAAGTTAAAGATAGTGAGCGCCAAGACGTACGCATAGGGGCGTTTAAAATACTGTAGTTGTAGCACTACAGTATTTTATATTGAACGTAACTTAATGACCTAAAGCGGGTTAGGTTTTACAAGCACTTTGCTGGTTTAGGTAAACCGGCGAGCTTGGTCGCTTGTTTTGCAGGGCCTTTTTTGAATAACTTGAAAAGGTACTTACTATTGCCTTTTTCTGGGCCGTGAGCTTTTTCCATTGCTTTAACGAGCATGCGAACCGCTGGTGAGGTGTTGAACTCTTCGTAAAAGCTCCTTACAAAATGTACGACTTCTAAGTGTGCACCTGTAAGTTCAATCGCCTCGTCTTGAGCAAGAATTTCAATCATGCCTTCTTCCCATTGCGTGTAATCCAATAGATAGCCTTGAGCGTCGGTTTCGATTTGCTTGCCGTTATATTCAAACATGTTTAATCCAGAATCCAATTAACTATGCGGATAGGGTACATGACCAAGTTTGTCTTTCTCAACAGAAATTGTAGCTATCCAATGAAATATCGTACTTATAGATACAAAAAAGCCCAAGAGGTAGGCTCTTGGGCTAGATATTCTTCAATGATGGGAACGATTAGTCGTCGCTGCCCATGATGCCTAGGATGCTTAGTAGGCTGATGAAGATGTTGTAGATCGATACGTACAAGCTGATCGTTGCAGAGATGTAGTTTGTTTCACCGCCACGAATGATGTTTTGCGTTGTAAGCAAGATAACACCAGTCGAGAACAGGATGAACATACCGCTCATTGCCAATGATAGTAGAGGCATTTGTAGGAAGATGTTTGCAACCATACCTACAAGTAGTACTACGAAACCAGCTAATAGCATGCCATTAAGGAACGACAGGTCACGCTTAGTTGTTAGTGCGTAAGCTGATGCGCCCATAAACGCCAGTGCTGTACCGCCAAGTGCAGTTAGGATGACATCACCCATGCCTGCGCCAACGTACATGTTTAAGATTGGACCGATGGTGTAGCCTAAGAAACCTGTAAATAGGAATGTGAAGACTAGACCCATGCTGTTGTCACGGTTCTTTTCTGTTAGGAAAAGTAGGCCGTAGAAGCCAACTAGCATGATAATAAGACCCGGGCGAGGAAGGTTCATCGCCATGGATACGCCTGCTACAACAGCAGACCAAAGTAGTGTCATAGACAGTAATGCGTAGGTGTTACGCAACACTTTATTGGTTTGCAGAGCACTTTCTTGAGATGCTGTGCGTGAAAACATAGGGCTGTTCATAATCTTCCTCGTAAGGTGACTTTAATAGTTATTAGTACATTTATGGGGGTGAAAGTTCGAAAAATCAAGTCTCTCATTCCTCTTGTATACGTAAAATAATAATCAAAATAGTCGGTTAAGTGTTTCTGAAGGTGTAACAAAGTATTTCTTAAAGTGCAGTTAAGGTTCGTTGTTCAATTTTAATCGCACTGAATCGCTGTTTATAATCTTGAAAAACTAGGGCGTGTTGATCTTTGCTGTACATTTCGCGTTCAACAATACATCGGTAGCCA
>NZ_JBFSVA010000023.1:0-72936 GCF_041467655.1 Vibrio sp. 10N.247.311.49 | reverse complement strand
CGGTTGTAGCTAATGATGACGGCAGCTTCACCATCACGCCAGATGAGAACTTCAACGGTGACATCGATATCAGTTTCGATATCTCTGATGGCACCAATACCGTTCAAGCATCGGCTGACCTAACGGTTAACCCAGTAAACGACCTACCAGTACCTCAAGATCAACAGTTCAGTATTGCAGAAGACGGTACTTTACAGTTCACAGACGCGGATCTGCTTACAGGCGCGACAGACGTTGAAGGTGATAACCTGACGGTTGAGGGCATCACTTATGAAGGCACTGATGGCGTACTGACTGACTTGGGTGAGGGATCATATAGCTTTGCTCCAAACGAAAACTTCAATGGTGATGTGAGCTTTAGCTTCGATGTGTCAGACGGTACCGATACCGTGTCTGCAAACATTGATGTTAGCGTGACTCCTGAGAACGATCCGCCTGTTGCGGGCTCAACGTCCTACACGGTGAATGAAGATAATTCGATTACCATTTCTGATGCACAACTATTGGCAACATCTTCAGATATTGAAGGTGATGTATCGATAGACAGCGTGACTTACTCTGGTAGCGACGGTGTCCTCGAAATCAATGGTAACGGCACTTACACCTTCTCGCCAAATGAGAACTTCAGCGGTGAAATTGCACTGGATGTGGTTGTTGCTGATGAAGATGGTGCGACCGACTCAACGACCGCGGGCATCAATGTTCTTGAAGTGAACGATCCGCCGGTTGCAGGCCCTACGTCTTACACCATTGATGAAGACTCAGTACTTACCTTCAGTGAGTCTCAAGTGTTGCTTAACGCCTCAGATGTAGAAGGGGATGTTGATCTTGTTGGTATTAGCTACGATGGCCCTGAGGGTATCTTCTCAGTAAATGGTGACGGCACTTGCAGCTTCGCTCCAAATGAGAACTTTAATGGCCAAGTTCAGCTTGATGTCACCATTCGTGATGAAGATGGTGCAGAAGTGGAAACCGTCATCAATGTTGACGTATTACCAATCAATGATGCGCCAGTGTCTGGTGATTTGGCTTACAACGTTAACGAAGATGGTTCAATCACACTGAGCCAAGATCAGCTGTTGTCTCAAGCGTCCGATGTAGAAGGCGAAGATCTAACCGCAAGTGACTTAACAGTTGGTGGTGATGCGACGGTTGTAGCTAACGATGACGGCAGTTTCACGATTACGCCAGATGAAAACTTCAACGGTGACATTGATATTCAATTCAACATCACTGACGGTACTGACACGGTTCAAGCAACCGCCGATCTTACTGTTAACCCAGTTAATGACTTGCCGGTTCCTCAAGACCAACAATTCAGTATCGCAGAAGACGGTACGCTTCAATTTACAGACGCCGACTTACTTACCGGTGCCACCGATATTGATGGCGACGACTTAACCGTTGAAGGTATTAGCTATACAGGTGGTGATGGCGTACTGACCGACCACGGTGATGGTACTTATACCTTTGCGCCAAATGAAAACTTCAATGGCGATGTGAACTTCAGTTTCGATGTGTCTGATGGCACAGAAACCGTTAGCGCTAACATTGATGTGAGTGTGACTCCTGAGAACGATCCGCCAGTTGCGGGTTCAACCTCATACATGGTCAATGAAGACAATGCCATCACAATTTCTGATGAACAGTTGCTAGCTAACTCTTCGGATATTGAAGGTGCGGTGTCGGTTGATACTGTGACTTACAGTGGCACTGATGGTGTGTTCCAAGATAACGGCGATGGCAGCTATACCTTCCTTCCTAATGAAAACTTCAGCGGTGATATCAGCCTTGATGTGATTGTTGCAGATGAAGAAGGTGCAATTGATGAAACCACAGCAGGTATTACCGTTCTTGAAGTGAACGATCCACCAGTTGCGGGTCCAACGTCATACACCATTGACGAAGATTCGGTTCTGACGTTCAGTGAATCTCAGATTCTTGTGAATGCTTCGGACATCGAAGGCGATGTAGAACTTGTTGGCATTAACTACGATGGCTCTGACGGTATCTTCACTGTAAATGGTGATGGTACATGCAGCTTTGCACCCAACGAAAACTTCAATGGTCAGGTTCAACTGGGTGTGACCATTCAAGATGAAGATGGCGCAACGGTTGAAACACACATTAACGTTGATGTATTGCCAATCAATGATGCGCCAGTATCGGGCGATTTGGCTTACACCATCAATGAAGATAGCTCCATCACGCTAAGCCAAGAGCAATTGCTAGCAAGAGCAGGTGATATCGATAGCGATAACTTAGAAGCTATCAATCTATCTACTGATGAAAATGCGACCATCCAACACAATGATGATGGCAGCTACACCATCACACCGAACGCAGATTACAACGGTGACCTAGATCTGAACTTCGATATCATCGATAACGATGGTGGTTCAGTTCAAGTTGGCCTAGACATTACCGTGAATCCGGTTAATGACTTGCCACAAGCGCAAGATCAACAGTTCACGATTGAAGAAGACGGTACGTTACTCTTCACCGATGCTGACCTGCTTGCAGGTGCGTCGGATATTGATGGTGATGAACTGTCGATTGAAAACGTACTCTACACAGGTGCAGATGGTGTTCTTAGCGATAATGGCGACGGCACATATAGCTTTGCTCCAAACGAGAACTTCAATGGTGATGTTCAATTCTCATTCGATGTCTCTGACGGTACTGATTCAACATCAGCTGTTATTGATGTCAGCGTAACGCCTGAGAATGACCCACCAGTAGCGGGCTCAACATCGTACACAGTTCAAGAAGATGGCCAAATCACGATCAGTGATGAGCAATTATTGGCAAACTCTTCCGATGTAGAAGGTGATGTTTCACTGTCTGGAGTATCGTACTCCGGTGATGACGGCTCTTTTGTTGATAATGGCAATGGTACTTACACCTTTACGCCAAATGAAAACTTCGATGGTGATATTTCACTAGACGTTGTTGTCGTTGACGAAGACGGTGCAACCGCAACCACAACCTCTGGCATCGATGTTATCGCTGTGAATGACGGACCTGAAACTTCGGGCATTCAGGCTGAAGTCGATGAAGATAATTCAATCACCATTACTCAAGAGCAGTTACTCGCTAATGCGACCGATGTTGAAGGTGATGAGTTAACGGCATCTAACCTACAAACCAACGATCCAGATGCGACAATTGTTACTAATGACGATGGTTCATTCACTATTACGCACACAGAAAACTTCAATGGCGAGTTGGACTTCACATACAGCATCAGTGATGGTGAGAATGAAGTTCTGACGACACTCGACTTGACGGTTAACCCTGTCAACGATGCGCCAGAAGCGGGCGATGAAATCTTCATCCAAGCGCAAGAAGACCAAACAGTTGGTGTGACACTTCGTGAAGAACCAGCACTACGTTTAGACCAAGCGCCAGAAAACGGCATCATTGAAGCAAATGTGAATGACGAATGGGTGGTACTGGAAGTAGGACAAGAAGTTCCTGCAGATACCGAAGTGCGCTTTGTTCCAAGTGAAGATGCTCTTGCTGAAGGTACACACACCACACAAATCGGTACGTTTGACGATAACGCGAGCGTGGATGACTGGGGTACAGAAGTAGACCCTTATACGCGTGAGTTCTCAGATGGTGACTTAACGGTAACCGTTCAAAGTAACGATGATCCTCTTGGTGCTTGGAATGGTAACACCCACATTGGTCACGGACTTGGTGATACCGACCGCCAAGGTCTAAGTGGTGATGAGAAACTGACTGTTTCGGTTGAAGGTCAAGACATCAATGAAATCAGTTTCCACCTAGATGGTTTGGGTGGCTGGTTTATGGAAGAGTCTCGTCACTTTACAGAAGTAGAAATCAAAGCGTTCAATGAGGATGGCGACCTAATTGACTCGATGACTTACCACAAAGAAGACCGTGGTACTTTCGAGACAGATTACACGCTAACGGTTGATCAACCAGTGTCTTACTTTGAGCTTGGTACCGTGCAAGGTAATGGTACTTACGTCGTTCAAAACATGACAGTGTCACAAACTTTTCATGATGAAGCGGTGTTTACATCGATTGGTGTAGACGGTTCAGAAATCACCGAAACGGTTGAGTTGAACATCCATGCGGGTGACAACGAAATCGAACTAACGGCTGATCTTCCGAATATCACTGTCGATACCGATGGTTCTGCCCAGTTTGCTTCGGTTGTGATTACCGAAGAGCAACTACTGGCGCAAGCATCTGATATTGATGGCGACGACCTTGATATTGAAAATCTCGAGCTAGTGGGTGAAAACTCAGAGCATGCAACACTCACCGATAATGGTGATGGTACTTGGACGGTAACACCGGATGAAAACTTCCATGGTGAAATCGAACTCGGTTACCAAGTTACGGATGGTGAGCTGACAGACAGCAACATCATCAACATCAACTTCGAATCAGTAAATGATGCGCCAATCGTTTCTGGCCCGATTGTTCTATCGACAGATGAAGATGAAGGTATCACGTTCAGTGCAGATGACTTGCTAGCGAACACCACAGATGTGGAAGGCGATACGCTGTCTATTTCTGACATCACTTACGGTGGTGATAACGGTGACTTGGTCGACAACGGCGATGGTACGTTTACCTTCATGCCGAATGAAAACTTCAATGGTGAAATCGACATCGACTACAAGGTGTTTGATGGAACTGATGAAGTTGCAACGCACCTAGACCTAACGGTTGTACCAGTCAATGATGTGCCGGTTCCGGGTGAACCATTGCACACCCAAATGCTTGAAAACGGCTCCATGATCATCGAAGCGAAAGACCTATTGTCTGGTGCTACCGATGTTGATGGCGACATTCTTCATGTCGAAAACCTATTACTTGCAGACCAAACGCAAGGTACGTTAACGGATAACGGTGATAATACCTTTACCTTCGAACCTGCAGAAGACTTCTACGGTGAAGTGAATCTGACTTTCGATATCAGTGATGGCCAAGCAAGCGCACCAAGTACAGCAAGAGTTGACGTTGAAATTGTCAATGAAGGCCCAGAGGTTGGTGGTCCAATTGAAGCCGCTGTTGATGAAGATGGTTCAATCACTATCACTCAAGAGGATCTGTTAGCGAATGCAACCGATGTAGATGGCGATAACCTTGAAGCGGTTAACTTTGCGACCAACGATCCAAATGCGGTTGTTGTAGAAAACCCAGACGGTAGCTTCACTATTACACCAAGTGCAGATTTCTTTGGTGAGATTGAGTTTACTTATGATGTCACTGACGCGATCGAAACTGTTGCGGCTGACCTCAACCTAACCGTAAACCCTATCAACGATGCTCCAGACGTGCCTGACATGTCTTTCACTACGGAAGACGGTCAAGCGATTACCATTACCGAAGCTGAACTATTAGCACAAGCGACAGACATTGAAGGCGATGAACTGTCAGTTGTGAATGTGACGAGTGCAAGCGACACGGTAGAAGTCACAGACAATGGCGATGGAACATACACATTAACACCAGAGCAGGGCTTCTTCGGTAACGTTGACTTAGCGTTTGATGTGAGCGATGGCACTGATGTGGTTGCCGCAAACATCGACCTAAAAGTTGAGTTCGTCAACGATGCGCCAGAAGCGACGCCAATGGTGGCAGATGTCGACGAAGATGGTTCAATCCTCGTTACACAAGAAATGTTGTTGGAGAACGCGAGCGACCAAGATGGCGATGAGTTATTTGCAAGCGCGCTTGAAACTAACGATCCAAATGCCAGCATTGTAGACAATGGTGATGGCACGTACACAGTGACACCTTCAGAGAACTTCAATGGCGATATTGCATTCACTTATGAGGTGAGCGACGGTGAGCTGAGCACGTCTAATGATATGACATTGACCGTTAATCCGGTGAATGACATTCCAATTGTTGCTCCAGGAATGTACCACATCGAAGAGGATGGCAGCATCCTGTTCACTCAAGAAGATCTATTGAGTGCTGCAATTGATATTGATGGCGACGACCTAAGCGTTACCAGCATCAATTACTCTGGTGATGAAGGCACAGTAACCGACAACGGCGATGGCACGTTCAGCTTCGTTCCTGAAGAGCACTTCAGTGGTGATCTGCAGTTCAGCTTTACTGTGACAGACGGTACGGATGAAGTTGAACAAGACATTAATGTTCACATTGAAGCAGTTGCTGATGCGCCTGACTTAGTTATCACGGATGGTGATGGTGTTAACGTCGACGACCAGGCGATTTTGGTTGAGCCAGGCGGTATTGTTGAACTGAACATTGCTGCGGCACTTGTCGACCAAGACTTGTCTGAAACACTCACTGTTACAGTAGATGGTGTGCCAGAAGGTTCGGTTATTCAATACGATAACGAAGGCGTTCTGAATGACCAAGAGAACGGTATCACCAGTTACAACGACACTGAAATCACAGTAACGTTTGAAGGTGAGACGGCTGGCTACCAAAACGCTGCGGGTTACTACAAAGTAGACGAAGACGGCAACATCACAGGTGTTGAAGTTGTTTACGAAAACGCATCACAAGTTGGTGGTGGCGGCGACCTTGTTCCAGGGCAAGATCAATTCAGCTTCCAAGTCGAGGAAGGCGAAAGCTTTAACCTGTTCTTAATTCCAAACGGACATCAGCACAACGACTTTGATGCGATGCAAGACGGTCAGTACGAGTTCCGTGCTGAGGATGGTTCGCCTGCGAACATGGATACGGTTGATCCTCAACTTGTCTTTGTGGCTGCTGATGGAACCGAGACAGTGATTCAAGGCCAAAATGGTGACGCGATCTTCCATGGTGGTTCAAGCTCTCAGCTAAACCAAGATGGTATCGAACATACTCGTACTACGGTTAATGAAGACGGCGAGCTGGTTTACGGATTTGAAGATTTGTATGGCGGCGGTGATGCTGACTATTCTGACTTCAACTTCACAATCGATGTCGGTGAAGTGAACAGCCAAATCTACAGCGGTGAAGTAACGGTTGGCCCTGATGGTACGGTGAACTTACCAACAACGGCTATCGAAAATGCGTTACAAATCCAGTTACCAGAAAACTTCAATGAGCAGCTTGAAGTTCATGTAACCGCAACTGCGACAGAGTTATCGAATGATGATTCTGAAACGGTATCTCAAACCATCTACATTAACGCGACAGGCGCGCACATTGAGCACGCACCTGAAGCACTTCCGGTTTCTGCAACGGTTGAAGAAGATGGTTCAATCATCATTACGCAAGAAGACTTATTGGCTAATGCGCGTGATTTAGATGGCGATCAGTTGACGGCTCTGAATTTAGCAACCGATGATGAGAGCGTTACGATTACCGATAACGGTGATGGTACGTACACATTAACGCCAGATGCTGATTTCAATGGCGATGTGAGCTTTACGTTTGATGTGTCTGATGGTGATGATGTTGTCTCTACCAACCTTGAGTTAACAGTTTCACCAGTAAATGACGGTCCAGAAGCACAAGACCACGCATTCACAGTCGGCGAAGATGGCGTGTTAACGTTCAATGACCAAGACCTATTAACAGGTGCAACGGACATTGAAGGGGACGACCTAAGTGTTGAAGGTGTAACTTACACTGGCGCAGATGGTGTCCTAACCGATAATGGCGATGGCACCTACAGTTTCGCGCCGAATGAAAACTTCAATGGCGATGTGAACTTCTCGTTCAATGTATCAGATGGAACCGATACGGTAACCGCTAACATTGATGTGAGCGTGACGCCAGAGAATGATCCTCCGGTTGCGGGTAGCACGTCTTACACGGTTCATGAAGACAACTCTATTACGATCAGTAACGAACAATTGCTAGCGAACTCTTCGGATATCGAAGGCGAAGTCGCAATTGATAACGTGACTTACAGTGGTAGCGACGGTGTTCTGGAAATCAACGGTGACGGCACATATACCTTCTCTCCAAACGAGAACTTCAATGGCGAAGTTAGCCTAGATGTTGTCGTGACGGATGAAGATGGCGCGACTGAAGCAACAACGGCGGGTATTACAGTCCTTGAGGTGAACGATCCGCCAGTTGCTGGCCCAACGTCATACACCATCGATGAAGATTCAGTACTGACTTTCAATGAGTCTCAAGTTCTGTTGAACGCTTCTGATATTGAAGGTGATGTTGAGCTTGTTGAGATCAACTACGACGGTCCAGACGGTATCTTCTCTATCAATGGTGACGGTACATGTAGCTTCGCTCCGAATGAAAACTTCAACGGCCAAGTGCAGTTGGATGTGACCATTCAAGATGAAGACGGCGCTCAAGTTGATACGTTTATTACGGTTGATGTATTACCAATCAACGACGTACCAGTATCAGGCGACCTTGCATACAGTGTTGAGGAAGACGGTTCGATTACCTTGAGCCAAGAGCAACTTCTTTCGCAAGCGAGTGATGTAGATGGCGACGACCTTACTGCTTCTAACTTGATTGTTGATGGAGACGCGACGGTTGTTGCTAACGATGACGGCAGCTTTACCGTTACGCCAGATGCGAACTTCAATGGTGACATTGACCTAACGTTCGACATTAGCGATGGTACAGATACGCTGGTTGCGACGGCTGACCTAACCGTTAACCCAGTCAATGACCTTCCACAACCACAAGATCAAACGTTCAGCATCGGCGAAGACGGCATCTTGAACTTCACTGATGAAGACTTGCTGACAGGTGCGACTGACATTGATGGGGATGACCTGTCGGTTGAAGGCGTTACTTACACAGGTGCGGATGGTGTTCTTACTGATAATGGCGATGGAAGCTACAGCTTTGCGCCAAACGAGAACTTCAATGGTGATGTGAACTTCAGTTTTGATGTGTCAGATGGCACGGATACAGTTCAAGCCAACATTGATGTCAGCGTGACACCAGAGAACGATCCACCAATCGCGGGTAGCACGTCTTACACCGTTCATGAAGACAACTCAATTACCATCAGTGACGAACAGTTACTTGCTAACTCTTCTGACATTGAAGGTGATGTGGCAGTCGATAGCGTGACTTACACTGGCGCTGACGGTGTCTTTGAAGACAACGGTGACGGTACTTACACCTTCTCACCAAACGAAAACTTCAACGGCGAAGTTAGCCTTGATGTTGTCGTAACTGATGAAGAGGGCGCAACTGAAGCGACCACCGCGGGTATTACTGTACTTGAGGTGAACGATCCACCAATCGCAGGCTCAACCAGCTACTCAGTCAACGAGGACGAAGTTATCACCATCAGTTCAGAGCAACTGTTGGCAAACGCTTCTGATATCGAAGGTGAAGTGGCGATTGATAGCGTTAACTACACAGGTTCAGACGGTATCTTTACCAACAATGGTGACGGAACATTCAGCTTCGCACCTAACGCTAACTTCGATGGCGACGTAAGCCTTGATGTTGTCGTTACTGATGAAGAAGGCGCAACCGTAGCGACCAACGCAAGCATTGATGTTCTGCCTGTTAACGATGCTCCGGTATCGGGCGACTTGGCGTACAGCGTGGACGAAGATGGCTCAATTACCTTGAGCCAAGAGCAATTACTTGCTCAAGCGAGTGATGTTGATGGCGATGACTTAACAGCGGCTAACCTAACCGTTGGTGGTGATGCGACAGTTACAGCAAACGATGATGGTAGTTTCACTATCACGCCAGATGCTAACTTCAATGGCGACATTGATTTGAACTTCGACATTACCGATGGCGATGCGACGCTTCAAGCAACGGCTGACCTAACGGTTAACCCAGTTAATGACCTGCCAACAGTCGGTGAGCCACAATTTGTGACTCAAGAAGACACCAGCTTTACCTTCACAGAAGAACAACTGCTGCAAAATGCGGGCGACATTGATGGTGATAACCTATCGGTTGAAAATGTGGCTTCAGATAGCGGTACTTTGGTTGATAACGGCGACGGCACTTACACATTCGCACCGAATGAAAACTTCGACGGCAATGTGAATGTGACGTTCGACGTGAATGACGGTACCGCGACAGTACCAGCAGAAGCGACGATTGATGTTCAATCTGTGGTTGATATGCCAGAGCTGTCGATTGCTTCTGACCTAGTGATTGCTTCAGACAACTTCGAGTCTGGCTCAAACGGTTGGAATACAGGCACAGAAAGCTCTCAAGGCTTCGAGTCGGGTGACATGCTAGGTCGTATTGGTGGAACGGGCGGTGATGAAGCCGTCAGCAAAACTTACGACATTCCAAGTGATGTGAGCGAAGTTAATATCTCGTTCAACTTCTACGAAATTGATTCTTGGGATGGTGAGTCGTTCCAAATCTTTGTCGGCGGCGAAGAGCTAACGACATTAGATAATTCTGCGTTCCGTACTCAAGATGGCACAACAACGCTTTACGATTCAGAAGGAAATGAAGTCGGCGAAGTGGTTCACGGCGTATCGCAAGGTGAGGGCTTCAGTGGTTGGAATGACCAAGCACATCAAATCAACCTAACGGTACCAGTAGAAGACGGCCAACTTGAACTTGGCTTCGGTTCAACCCTGAATCAAAGCGTCGATGACGAGGCGTTTGGTATCGACAACATCGAAATCACAGTGTCTGACGCGGATTACCAAATCATTGGTACTGAAGACACACCTGTACCACTTGATATTGATGCAGCTCTAACAGATACCGATGGCTCAGAAAACCTTGCTATCTTGATTGAAGACGTGCCAGAAGGCAGCTCGCTTTCTGCAGGTACCGATAACGGTGATGGCACTTGGTCATTGCAACCAGGCGAGCTAGAAGGGCTAGAGTTTATCCCTTCAGGTGACTTCAATGGTGATGTGGTTCTAACTGTGAATGCAACATCAACAGATGTTGATACCGGTACAACCGCAACAGCTACGCAAGACGTGACGATTCACATCTCACCTGCGAACGATGCTCCAGAAGTTGACGGTGATATTAGTGCCGTTACAGCCGAAGATAACAGCATCACGCTAACTCAAGAGCAGTTGCTAGAGCACGCTGTCGACATTGATGGTGATGACCTATCAGCAATCAACCTAACCACCAATGATGAAAATGCGACCGTTCAAATGAACGACGATGGCAGTTTCACCATTACACCGAGTGAAAACTTCAACGGTAATATCGAATTTAGTTACGATGTCACCGATGGAGAGGACATGGTCGCTGCTGGCCTAGACTTGACGGTAACACCTGTCAATGATGCGCCAGAGCCACAAGACCAAGCATTCACTATTGGTGAAGATGGGGTTCTTAACTTCACTGACGCTGACCTGTTAACGGGTGCGACGGATGTTGAAGGTGATGACCTAACAGTCGAAGGTGTGACATACACTGGTGCTGATGGTGTGCTTACCGACAATGGTGACGGAAGCTACAGCTTTGCGCCAAACGAGAACTTCAATGGTGATGTGAACTTCAGCTTTGATGTGTCAGATGGCACGGATACGGTTCAAGCCAACATTGATGTGAGCGTGACGCCTGAGAACGATCCACCAGTGGCGGGTAGCACGTCTTACACTGTGCATGAAGACAACTCAATCACGATCAGTAACGAACAGCTATTAGCCAACTCTTCAGATATTGAAGGTGAGGTTGCGATTGATAGCGTGACTTACACTGGCAGTGACGGTGTGTTCGAAGACAACGGTGACGGCACTTACACCTTCTCGCCAAACGAGAACTTCAATGGTGATGTGAGCTTAGCGGTTGTTGTTACCGATGAAGAAGGGGCAACAGAAGCGACCACCGCGGGAATCACCGTACTTGAGGTGAACGATCCGCCAATCGCAGGCTCAACCAGCTACTCAGTCAACGAAGATGAAGTTATCACCATCAGTGCAGAGCAACTGTTGGCGAACTCTTCTGATATTGAAGGTGAAGTGGCGATTGATAGTGTTACTTACACAGGCGCTGACGGTATCTTTACTGACAACGGCAACGGCACATTCAGCTTTGCACCGAACGCAAACTTCGATGGCGATGTTAGCCTCGATGTAGTGGTGACAGATGAAGACGGTGCGACAGTAGCCACCAGCGCAAGTATTGATGTTCTTCCAATTAATGATCCACCAGTATCGGGTGACTTGGCATACAGCATTGATGAAGATGGTTCGATTACTCTGACTCAAGAGCAGTTGCTGTCTCAAGCATCTGATGTGGATGGCGATGATCTGACCGCAAGCAACTTAAGCGCAGGCGATAATGCAACCGTTGTTGATAATGGCGATGGCACCTTTACGGTAACGCCAGATGCGAACTTCAATGGCGATATCGACCTAAGCTTTGATATTTCGGACGGCACCGAGTCGATTGTGGCGAACGCCGATCTGACGGTAAACCCAGTCAACGACTTGCCAACGACATCTGATGTTTATGCGAACGTTGATGAAGATAATGTCATCACTATCACGCAGGAGCAGTTACTTGCGAATGCCGCTGATATTGAGGGCGATGACCTTGTCGCTTCCGACTTAACCTTAGTGGGCGACGATGCAGCGATTGTCGACAATGGCGATGGCACGTTCTCAATCACTCCAAGCGAAAACTTCAATGGCTACATCGATGTTGCCTACAGCATCAGCGATGGCGACACACCAATTGCCGCTAACTTAGGCTTAACCGTTGACCCAGTTAACGACGCGCCAATTGTTTCTGCTGATGTGGCGATAACCATTGAAGAAGACGGTTCATACACCATTACTCAAGAAGAGCTCCTACAATTCGCGACTGACATCGAAGACGATGACATGACCGCAATTATCGGAGAGCAGGGCGATGAAACAACCGTAACCGGTACAGTGTTGGATGCTGAAACTGGCAATCCAATCGCAGGTGCGGATGTTACGCTAACCGACAACGCAGGTCATTCTTACACAGCGGAGACGGATCAATCTGGTAACTACTCTGTGAGCGGTCCAGTTGTTGACCAAGGTACCGTTACGATTGAACAAGAAGGCTCAATTACTAGCAGCTTCCTAGTTCCAGCAGGCGAAGATACCAATGGTGGCGTGACTGCAATATCTGAAGTCCTTGAAGAAACAGATATGCGTATCGTGGTCACATGGGGTGACAGTCCACGTGATATGGACAACCACCTATGGCTCTACGATACAGAGAATGGCAGTGAGCTAGACCATATTTACTATCGCGACATGAGCCATGATTTGGGTGAAGGTAATGTCGTTCAGCAAGATGTAGATGACACGAATGGCGGTGGTCCTGAAACCATCACTATTCCAAATTATCAAGATGCTGACATGCACTATTCAGTACACAACTACACCAGCAGAAGTTGGGATGTAGATGGTGTTGAAGATGTACAGGTTCAGGTATTTGTTGGCGATACATTGGTTGAAACCTTTAGCCCTGATTTATCTGAAAGCCCATCGGGTGACCACTGGCATGTATTTGATATCGTGAACGGCGTTATTGTTCCAAGCCAAGATGTAGGCAGCGAGAATGCGTTTGATTTACCAACGGCAGAAGAAGCGCTCGCGAATGAAAACGGCATTGATATCTCTGAATTGCTAACCGGCGAGGAAGGTGATGATTCTGGTGAAACGGGTGGTAACGAACCAAGTGTTGGAGATGTTTCCATTGAGAACGCTCTTATCACTGACAATGGTGATGGTACTTACACCATTACACCGGAAGAGAACTTCAATGGTGAATTCTCGATTAGCTACAACGTAGACGATGGCAACGGTGGGGTTACTCCAGCGGAACTAGACGTGACCGTAACAGCAGTTAACGACCTTTCTGTAATTTACGACCACGACTACACCATTAATGAAGATGGTTCGCTGACCTTTACCGATGAACAGCTATTGGCTGGTGCAACGGATATTGATGGCGATGACCTTTCTGTCGAGTCGGTTAACTACGAAGGTACAGACGGTGTGTTCACGGATAACGGCGACGGTACTTATACCTTTGCTCCAAACGAGAACTTCAATGGTAATGTCGACCTAACTTACGATGTGAGTGATGGTACAGATGTTGTATCGGCGAATATTGATGTTCAAGTGGTTCCAATCAACGACGTACCGGTTACAGGCACAACCTCTTACAGCGTTGAAGAAGACGGCAGTATTACCCTAAGCGATGCACAACTTCTGGCGAACAGCTCGGACGTTGAAGGGGAAGTGTTTGTCAGCGATGTAAGCTACAGCGGCACTGATGGTGTATTCACTGATAATGGTGATGGTACTTACACCTTTGCTCCAAACGAAAACTTTAACGGTGACATCAGTCTTGATGTCTCTGTTATGGATGAAGATGGCGCAACCGCTGAAACAACCGCAGGTATCGACGTCATTGCCGTTAATGACTTGCCAGTTGCAGGTTCAACGACCTACAGCGTTGACGAAGATAACGTGATTACCATCTCTGAAGCACAGCTTCTTGCGAACAGCTCAGACATTGAAGGTGATGTATCCGTTAGCGACGTTTCCTACTCAGGCGCAGACGGTATCTTTACTGACAATGGTGATGGTACTTACAGCTTCGCACCAAATGAAAACTTCAACGGCAATGTCAGCCTAGATGTCACCGTTGCTGATGAAGAGGGTGCAACGGCTGAAACCACTGCGGGTATTGAAGTTATCGCGGTTAACGACGCGCCAGTGTCAGGTGACTTGGCTTACTCAGTGGATGAAGATGGTTCAATCACACTAAGCCAAGAGCAGCTGCTTGCTCAAGCATCGGATGTGGACGGCGATGATCTTACCGCTGCCAACCTAACCGCCGGTGATAACGCGACCGTTACGGCAAACGATGATGGTTCATTTACCATTACCCCGGATGCTGACTTTAATGGCGATATTGACCTAAGCTTCGACCTTTCTGATGGTACTGAAACGGTTGTTGCAACGGCTGACCTTACTGTGAATCCAGTGAATGACATCGCAGTTGTAGAAGATGTCGCTTACACCATTGAAGAAGACGGTTCGCTTACCTTTACGGACGAGCAACTACTAGCAGGTGCTTCTGATATTGATGGTGATGAGCTTTCAGTTGCCGACGTGTCTTACACTGGCGCAGAGGGTGTGTTTACCGACAATGGCGATGGAACCTACACCTTTGCACCGAACGAGAACTTCAACGGTGACGTAAGCCTAGACTTCTCAGTATCTGACGGTACAGAGACGGTCGATGCTAACATTGACGTAACGGTAACAGACGTTAACGATGCACCAGTGGCAGGCGCAACGTCTTACCAAATGAACGAAGATGGCACCATCACATTGAGCCCTGAGCAGTTGATTGCTAATAGCTCCGATGTGGACGGTGAAGTGTCGCTTGATAGCGTGAGCTACTCAGGTGCAGACGGTATCTTGGTTCAAAATGAAGATGGGTCGGTAACGTTCGCACCAAACGAAAACTTTAACGGCGACATCAACCTTGATGTGACGGTTATTGATGACGACGGTGCAACGGCTCAGACTACCGCTGGTATTGAAGTTATTGCAGTTAACGACGCACCAGTGGCCGGAAACGTGGCTTACTCGGTTGATGAAGACGGTTCAATTACGCTATCTCAAGAGCAGTTGCTGGCTAACGCATCCGATGTTGATGGTGATGCACTAACCGCAAGCAACCTATCTGCAGGTGACAATGCGACCGTAACAGCGAACGAAGATGGTTCATTTACTATCACTCCGGATGCTGATTTCAACGGTGACATTGATTTGAGCTTCGATGTGTCAGATGGCCTTGAAACTGTTCAAGCTGGAGTCGACCTAACGGTTAACCCAGTCAATGACCTACCAACAGCAGAAGACCAAAACTTTACTGTTGAGGAAGATGGAACGCTAATCTTCACGGATGCAGACCTACTAGCAGGTGCTGCAGACATTGACGGCGATGACTTGTCTATCTCGGATGTGTCTTACACGGGTGCAGAGGGTGTGTTCACTGACAACGGTGACGGCACTTATAGCTTTGCTCCGAACGAGAACTTCAATGGCGATGTAAACCTTGGCTTCACAGTGACTGATGGCACTGAGACAGTCGATGCGAATATTGGTGTGACGGTAACGGATGTTAACGATGCGCCAGTAGCGGGTTCTACGTCTTACCAAATGAACGAAGATGGCACCATCACAATCAGCCCTGAGCAGTTAATTGCTAATAGCTCTGACGTTGATGGCGAAGTGTCGCTTGAAAGCGTGACTTACTCAGGCTCTGACGGCACCTTGATTCAAAACGATAATGGGTCTGTGACCTTCACGCCAAGCGAGAACTTTAATGGTGATATCAGCCTAGATGTGGTTGTGACCGATGATGACGGTGCAACTGCAACAACAACGGCTGGAATCGAAGTTCTGGCTGTGAACGATGGACCTGAATCTGAGGATGTGAAACTAACCACAGCCGAAGACAGCACCATTCTTATCACACAAGACATGTTGTTAGCTCAAGCTACCGACATCGATAACACCGCAGACGAGCTGTCGGCTTCTGGTCTACAAATCGACCCTAGCTTGGGTGAGTTGCTAGATAACGAAGATGGTACTTGGTCATTTACACCAAACGAAAACTTCAATGGCGATGTGCCAATGACGTTTAACGTTAGCGATGGCCAAGAGACAATTTCAGTCGACGGCAACATCGATGTCACGCCAGTGAATGATGCACCTGAAGCACCAATGATTGAGATGCAAGGCGAAGAAGATGTGGTCATGGTGATTGACCCTGCATACATCGCGGGTCAAGTGACAGACCTTGATGGCGACGAGATCAGCATTGAGAGCATCACAGTTCGAGCTCCAGCGAACGCGACCTTAACTCAGCAACCAGACGGCATGTATCACTTAGTGACTACTCAAGACTTCAATGGCTTAGTAGAACTCGGTTATCAAGCGACTGACGGTGAAGAAGTGGTTGATGGCTCGCTGAATGTGGATGTCATTCCGGTTAACGACGCACCATTCAACGTCGGCAACGCAATGATGACCACCAACGAAGATGGCGCGTTCACCTTCGATGCTGGCGACTTGATGAACTTGTTCGGTGACATTGATACCGCAGACCTTGTTGTTTCTCGCATTATCACCGCAGACGGTGAAGATGGCGGAGAAGTTACAGACAACGGTGATGGTACTTGGACATTCACACCAACAGGCGACTTTGCGGGTGTTTCTGACCTACAAGTTGTCGTGAGTGACGGTGAGTTCGAAACGGTTCTCGATGTTCCTGTGTACGTACGTCCTGTCGCAGATGGCGCGGTTATTTCAACTGACCATGACGGTCCATTAGTCTTCGGCGAAGATGAAACGGGTCACTTGGGACTGAACGTTGGCCTAGTCGATGATTCAGAAACACTAAGTAACTTGGTGATGACAGGTTTCCCTGTTGGATTCGAGGTAACAGATGGTGTGAATACCGTGATGATCACCGAGCCGGGTCAATACATCGACCTGTTCGACTGGGATATCTCAAACATTCAAATGACGCCTCCTGAAGACTTCCATGGTGAGTTCTTCGTAACGGTTAGCGCAACAACGGTTGATTACGGAGATGAGCCGGAAGCGTTTGAAGATGGCATCGATTCTGGTGATTTCGAAACCGTAGCGGGTGATTCCATCATCCTAACGGCGGACGACCTAATCGGTTTGGCTGAGAATGTGGATGCTGACAGTGATGATGAAGTGAAACTGGTTCATCTTGCCGACCGCAGCCAAGGTGAGATTGTCGATAATGGCGATGGCACTTGGACCTTCACACCAGCACCAGGCTTCACTGGCGAAGCAGATATAGCTTACGTGGTTGATAAAGATGGCGTGCTTCATGATGAGCAAACTGGCGTGGTCGTGAAAGAAGGCGACTCGCAAGAGAATGCAGCACCAGAAGTTAACAGCATCACAACGACGGAAATCGCAGCGGATGCAACCTTGTCGTTCACTGATGAAGACATGTTAGCGAATCTGAGCGATGCAGAAGGCGATAGCTTGAGCATTGAGTCAGTAAGCTTGATGGAAGGTCAGGGCGTAATTGAGAGCGATAACCAAGGTAACTATCAATTCACTCCTGCTGAAGACTACACCGGCGATGTTCAAGTTGGGTTTATCGCGACCGATGGCGAAAATCGCATCGAAAGCTTCTTCAATGTGGATATCCAAAGTGGCGATGAAACAGCGGCGAGCGAAGGTTATACCTTAGCTGATGATGGTTCACTAACTATCACGGATGCACAGCTGGTGGATGAGTTGGGCGTGAGTGATTCTGCACAGGTTGTTGATGTTGCAGACGCGAACGATGCTGGCTTCTTTGCTCAATCTGGTGAAGGTGAGTGGACTTACTGGCCGAACGAAGACTTCGATGGCAATTTAGCGATGAATGTTGAAGTTAACGACGGGGGTGAAGTATCAAGTCACAGCTTAAGCATCCAAGTTGAAGATGATTCAGTACAAAGTGATGAACCACAAGTACAAGCTGCTCAAGCAACAGAAGAGCAACAAGTAGATGTGGCTCAACAAGCTGATGACCAAGCTCAAGATGCTGAAGCTGAAGGCAGCACAGCAGATGTAACCGCGGCACCGGGCGATACTATCTCTATCTCGATTCCAGATGAGGTGAGTGGTAACGAATCGGTTGATTACGCTGATATGTCTGGCTTACCTGAGGGCGCTACTGTGAACAACGCACTGGATAACGGTGATGGTAGCTTCACAATCAGTGGCAACCTAGAGCAGCCTGTATCCGTTGAACTTCCAGAAGGTTATGAAGGTACTAGCGAGATCCAATTCCAAGGTTACGACGAATTGGGTAGTTCAATAGACGGTGCTAGCGGTTCTGTTGAGGTTGAGGTCGATGATCAATACACCATGCAAGGTTCTACTCAAGAGCAGCAACCAGACATGGCGGGTATGGAATCTGGAGGCAGCGACTGGACAAGTTCAGGTGGTCAAGATCAAGGTGTTGACTTCACGGATGACTCTGGAAGCTTTGATTCAGATTCTCAAACTGGAACCGATCAAGGCAACGACTTCGACCAAAGCTCGATTTAATCGAGAGGGCTTGGTTTTAGTCTGAACCGACATTTAGTCTAAACCGACAAGTAGATAGGGCAGCGTAAAGTTGCCCTCATTAAAGCCATGTAGAGTTATTGATACATGGCTTTTGTTATTTATTTTTTTGTTTCGCTAAATAAACTTGAGAACAGGTAAATATGTCCTTAATTATTAGAAGGGTCCGTTAGACAGGAGGGACGACATGTATCGTTATGTCAGTTCACCGCAAGCGTCGAAGTACATAGTGCCACCGCCTCAACATCGAGAGTTGTCGAGTGTGGATGTGCCTGAGTCTGAATTAGAGATGCGAGAAATATTGAATAATTGGTTTGCTGATGGTTTAGCGCCCATTATTGAAAGTGACGATGACTACATCTCTGCGAGCGATCACGTTCGATTTGAAAAGCTTAGCCGCACCGTTGGGATGTTGTTGAGAAACAAAGATTATTATTTTGCGGCTAAACGGATTTTATCAGTGTGGGAACAAGATTGTCTTGAAACCACTTATATCAATTATCTCATTTTGCGCAGTGAGCGAGTCACTTCTTTAAGGTAAGTTAATGGTGTGGCATTTGTCATTTTTCATTAGGCATTTTTCATTAGGCATTAGGGATTAGCGACTTAGGGTTCGTGTGCTTACGATCTTTTTATTTTTCTAACGAATCAGCAAACAAAAAGGGCAAGCTTGGAGGCTCACCCTAAAGGTCTTTGTTTTGGCTTAACGTTATTTTCAACTAATTCTCAACTGGGTTACGACTTACACCCAACCATCAAATTTGAGTCGTTTTTGAATTCTTTCGACCGCTTCTTTCTGCATTTGTCTAACACGTTCATTAGAAACATTCACATCCAACATTTGTCCGACCTCAGACAGCGTTTTCACCTTGTTATCAAAGAAACCAAAACGGTGGATGAGCACCTTTTGTAATTTTGGAGGAAGTGTATAGATGATTTGTTCTAGAGCTTGGGTAAAGGATTGATCCTCACAATCTTGTTGAGGGTCTGGGATATATTCACTTTCGCATTGATCAAGCACCATAGGCGCATGGCTAGTTCCAACCGTTGTCGTCACGTCAATAAACCCGCTTAACGCCACCAGTTGATCGACGCGTTCGGCCTTTACACCTGAACTGTCTGATAGCTCAGAAATTGAAACCTCTTTACTCATTTTTTTGCTTGCATCGAGCTTTTTTGAGGCGAGGCTGTTTATTTCTTTACACACGTGGGCTGGCAATCGAACGGTTCGACCCGTGTTCATGAGTGCGGCTTCAATGTTTTCGCGGATCCACCAAACAGCATAGGTTGAAAAACGATAGCCTGGTTCTGGATCGTATTTGTCGATGGCCTTAATCAAGCCAATGTTGCCTTCCTCGATCAGGTCGAGCAGGGTGAAATTATTGCCTTTACGTTTTAGGTAACTCTTTGCGATTTTCACAACAAGGCGCAGGTTTGATTCGATCATGACATCACGCGCTTTTTTATCACCCGCGCGATTCAATTTTGCGTAATACACCTCATCTTCACGCGACAGCAGATCAATGCCAACAATATCTTTCAGATAATGAGCATAAGGGTCTGCACTGGTAGAAAATGATTCGGTAATGGGTGTTTCATCCGTGAGCCCCTGAAACGCAGCAAAACTATCGTTGTTCATTTCCTTGTCCTTATCTAGCCGACTGAACGTTTTAGTTTTTTTATTATGCCACCAAGTGATTAACGCTTGGTTTCATTAGAGTGTAGATAACAATTTCTTCTTTACCAATAAATAAAATGCAATTTCGTATGTTTATGTCACAAAAAGATCTACAAATATTTAACTATTTTGCATCTCATCAAGTGTGTTGGTTTTTCGTTTAAAACATTAAGACGGATAGTTTATAAAGCATGTGTTATACATCGGTTTATTTAGATAAATGACGTGAATTTATAGGTGTGGGTTAGAACTATAATTGAGAGGAGAAATGATGAGAAAAATGTTAAGAGTCGAGGTTCAATGTTTCCAAGCACCTCAACTCTTTTAGCTGTGTCGGCTGTTAAGTATCGCCATGCACGTTTTAATTCTATCGACTAATAAGTGCTAAGAACCTCATCGATTTGCTGATTAATGATCTTTATTTCGCTGTAGATAACCGAAAGATCATCATCTTGCGGCGCAAGCTTATTGAGTGTGTTTTGTTCTACTCTTTCCAATGCAACTGTGGCCGTTTCTTCACCAAAGCTGGCTAAAATGCCTTTTAAGGTGTGCACGGTAAAATGAAGCTTGCCCCAATCTTGTTGTTGAACCAACTCTTCGATCTCTTGTAGCGAATTGCCATGGTCTTCTTGATATGTAGACAAAACGGCGTAAATGACGTCTCTGTCATTGTCTAAATAGGCGTTTAAAGCATCAAAGTCTAGCATGTGGACTCCTGTCGGCTGAATGTTGAAAATGGGCTAGGCGGCTTAGTGGAAAAACCATACCTTGATGAATCACTAATCCATTGATTCCATTTTGGAGGAAGTTCTAACTGTAAGATTTCTTCTAGATAGTCGTCGCTAAGTTTCTCATCTATATGAGCTTTATTGACGGCGTATATATAGTCAAGTTTGGCGGCAACTGAATATGGGTAACTGTGAATGTAGTCCTTTATTTCTTGGATCGAACCCAAATTTTCAATGTTTATACACGTTGAAGGGTCGACATTTTTGGACTCAAGTTGGTGATTTATGGCTTCTCCACGAGATTTGAGACATTCCACTGTTAAATGATAAAGAGAGTACTCACCAAAGTGGGCGAGCATGGGTAATAACTGAGTGAGCAAATAAGTCGGTTGGCTGTGGAAATTGTTCGCTAACAGTGTCGAAGCTCTAATCACTTTTTTGTGGGCAATCTGAGGGCTATTTTCGATGAGCAATATGCTGCTCTGAAATAGGGCAAGGCTGGCCAAAACTTGCTGCTGTTGTTTTACCGGAAGTTTCAGGTTTACCAACTCGGTGAATTGGTTGGCGTGCTCAAGCAAAATACGTTTGTACTTTAGTTGCGTCTCGCGCTGATACGTTGCTTTTAAGGAATTAAAGTGCGCACCAATGGAATGGATGACATCAATGTCAGCAGCTGAAATGTGGGTTGCATACATCTCACCTAACTTTATGATCATATGTGTGTTATCTGCGTTCTCAGCTAAGTCGATGGCCCTGATTGCACGATGGCTGATGCTGGGAGTCATCTCAAATGCACGAATCGCTAATTTAAGAGCAGGCAGCAGCATTTTATGTTTTTCATAGATACAGCTTAAGCAGTCAATCACGCTCAATGAGAGTGGCTGTGCTATTAGAAAATTGTGGAGCTTATCTATGGCTAAATTTGGCTTGCCTAAGCTGTCGAGAATCAGCGCCTCAGCCACCAATTTGGTTGGGTGCATGTTGGTTTTGGAGTTGTTAATGACGCTAGAGAGTAACTGCCATTTCTTACCTGCAATTAAATGTTCAATCAATGTCGCTTCGAACTGAACGCTAGTACCATTAGGGGAGATCGCCAAAGCTTGAGCTAATCTCTCTTGACTGGCAATGGGATACAAATCATTCAGTTGGGTGAGTTTCTTTGAAACGGACACGGCACTTTGGATCTTTTTACCCAACGTTTGAGTATTAATCGGTTTAGAAACGAAGTGGTGTGCTTCACCTGAAAGGGCGGTTAATACTGTTTCCTGACGCATATCCCCAGAGAGCAAGATTGTCGCCACAGTATGATCGATGAGGCGGTTTCGATACAGAATGCCCAACAGCTCAAAGCCAGTAAAAGACTGTTCTAAGTGGTAGTCAATGAGGAGTACATGAAAAGAGTGTGTCTCGACCGCTTTAATGGCTTTTCGATAGTCGGTCGCAATAAAAATACAGTCGCGCGAAACTCCCAAACTAGCCAGTTGCTGCTTAATAAGTATTGTTGCGCTTTTAGAGTCGTCGACGATCAAAATTCGAAGGTCTGTTGGTAAGGTCAAATCCATTTTCCTTAATACCAAATGTTATTTTTTAATTTAGGTGTCAAGTTGCACATTGTCAAGGTGCCTATATCACATACAAACACTCAATAAACTATTGGTAATTAAAGAGTATTAGATAACATTTATGAAAGCCTTCAAACGCAGGTGACTTTTACCTGATTTTAGTGGGGTTATACGTGTTTTAGAAATAAAAAAGAGGCAAGCCGATAAGCTCACCTCTCTGTTTTATTGTTCGAGTTTTTATTCGAAATGTTGTTCTTTGCTTGAAGTTTTATTTACCGAAACTCTAGCGTTAATCACGCATGTTTAGAATCAATACTGCCGCTAGAGCCAAGAACGCCGTCATCATTAAGAACACATCGTTGTAAGCCATGATGGCTGCGTCACGTTGCATTGTGCCGAGCAAACTTGCTTGTGCTTGTTGCATCGCAGTTGCGGCATCACTTCCTGACTGAATGAAAAACGCTTGTTGTTGCTGAAGCGTCTGCCAACCAAGTTGACTCACTGAAGGTAGCGACTCCTTGATGTGTGCTAAGTGCTCACGGGTTTTGTTATCCAATAGCGTAGCGATAATCGCGATGCTGAAAGCGCCCCCTAAGTTCCGCATTACGTTGGTTAACGTTGATGCGTCTGGCGTGTCCATTTTGCTGATGTTCTTCATGGCAACCAAAGACAGCGGAACCATGATGAACGGACTACCAATAGCACGCAGAACCATAGATAAAATCAGCTGTTGCCCGCCAAAATCGATTGTCATGTGTGTATTTACGTAACAACTAAAACCGAACATCGCGAAGCCAAAGGTAACCAAGTACTTAGGCTTAATGATCTGTGTTAGCTTTGGCACAATTGGGAATATCAGAAGCTGTGGGAAACCCATCCACATTAGCACTTCACCAATTTCCATCGCGTTATATTGCTGAATTTGAGTGAGATACATCGGTAGAACATAGATAGAGCCGAGCAATGCCATTCCTAGAATCAAATAGGCGATACAAGACATCGCAAATTGCCCATCCCGCAATAGCCGCAGGTTAACCAATGGCTTCTTGTGTTGGAGTTCGTTTATCACGAAGTAAACCAAACTCACCGCCGACACGATACTCAAGCCAATAATAAAGCTCGAACTGAACCACTCTTCACGGTTACCTTCTTCTAACACCACTTCCAAACAACCTAGCCCTAATGCCATGGTGGCGATACCAAACCAATCGGCTTTTTTCAGCGTGCCAAGGTCGAGCTTTTCATCGTCCAAGCCATATCGGATCATGGTGATCACAAGCAAAGCTGGCGGAATATTGATGTAGAAAATATAGTGCCACGAGAAGTTCTCCGTCAGCCAGCCACCAAAGGTAGGGCCAATCGATGGAGCAAAGGTCGCGGTTACACCAAACAGTGCCATACCCACAGCACGCTTGTTGACCGGCAATAACTGAATCACCAGCGAGAAAGCAAGCGGGATTAGAGCACCACCACTGAAGCCTTGCATCGCGCGGAAAACGATCATCGAGGTCATGTTCCAAGAGAACGAACACAACAAAGATGAAATGGTGAAAATGGCTGTCGTCCACGTGATATAACGGCGTTTACCGAGCGCTTTAGAAAGCCAACCACTGAGTGGGATAGCGATCATCTCTGCGACTAGGTAAGACGTAGAGATCCACGAGCTTTCATCCAAGGTGGCTGATAGCGCACCTTGAATATCTTTGAGAGACGAGTTGGTGATCTGAATATCCAAGATCGCCATAAACGCGCCAATCAAGCCGCCAAATAGGGCGATCCAATGGCGTCTCGAAACCTCGTCATCATCATTTGTTTGGGTGACAACACCAGCGTTACTCATGGTCTAGCCTCGTTTATCGATGGTCGCTACCACAGACAAACCAGGAAGCAGTCGACCTTTCAACTCTTGCTGATCTGGAATAGTAATTTTAACCGGTACACGTTGAACGATTTTAGTGAAGTTACCGGTCGCGTTTTCTGGTGGTAGGAGCGCAAATTTAGCGCCAGTCGCAGGGGAGAAACTGTCTACCACACCTTCAAGAGGCTGCCCCGGGAACGCATCCAGCTCTACTTCAACCGTCTGACCTTTGTGAATACCACTTAGCTGTGTCTCTTTGAAGTTGGCTTCAATCCACACTTGGTTGTTTGGTACCAAGCTCATCAGTGGTGCGCCTGCTTGAATCAGCAAGCCTTCACGTACGCTGCGTTTACCAATCACGCCATCTGCTGGCGCGTAAATTTTGGTGTAATCAAGGTTAAGCTGTGCTTGATCTCTCTGGGCTTGAGCTTCGGTCACGGATGCATTTGCTTGCTCAATCTCACTAGCGATAACGGTTAATTGGTCATTGGTTGCAACGAGGTTTGCTTTTGCTTCTTCTAAATCTGCCTGAGTTACTTTTTGTTGTGCAACCATGCTATCGACTTCATCTTGAGACGCGTAGTTACGCTTTAGTAAGCTACGAGAACGTACCACTTGTTGAATCGCGCGTTCGTATTCAGCTTGTGCAGAATCAACGCGGCTTTCTGCTTGATTGATCTTGCTACGTTGTAACGTTTGTTGTGCCACTAGATTTTTGACGTCTGATTGCACGACGCTTAAATGGGCGTTTGCTTGAGCGAGTGCTGACTGGTAATCACGGTCATCGATTTGAACCAGCAAATCACCTTCTTTAACCGATTGGTTATCACTCACATAAGACTTAACAATATAGCCAGAGACCTTAGGGCTAATATTCGTGATGTCGCCTTGTAGGTAGGCATTGTCGGTAGATTCAAAGTACTGGCCATAGCCGTACCAGTATCCAGCACCGGCTAAACCCAATGACAGCATGATCGCAGTAGCAATAAGCGGAGCTTTTTTACGTTTTTTTGTGCTTACTGTTTGCGAAGCGTTGTTGTTCTCTGTCATTTTTTCTTTCTCATTTTGTTTTTATTTAGATGTAACGAATTGTAAATGAATTCGATTGATTGATAAGATAGGAAAAAAGGGAAACACTGTTGCAAAAATCTAACTAATGGCGCTTTGGGAGAAGTACGATGGACTTAAATGCTGTGACTGTTTTTACACAAGTTGTTGATTGTGGGAGTTTCACGCACGCAGCTGAAGCATTGAACATGACCAAGTCGACCGTCAGCCGAAAGCTAGACGAGCTGGAACAGCATCTAGGTGTGAGGTTGATCACTCGTTCGACACGAAGTTTAGTCTTAACGCCAGAGGGTGAGCGCTTTTATCAGTCGAGCATGCAGATGCAAGAGATCATGAACCAAGCTGAGCTAGAGGTTTCAGCCAATCAGGATTTGATCCGAGGGCAGTTAAATGTTGTGTTGCCTGTCGAATTGGGGCATCAAGTATTAGCTAAATACATCCACAGCTTCCTAAAAGAGCACCCAAACGTGACTTTGAACTTAGAACTGTCGAATCGAGAAGTCGACATCATTGCGGAGGGGATCGATCTTTACGCACAAATTGGTGAGCTAGTGGACTCGAGCTTGGTTTCTCGCTACCTCACAACATCAAAGCGTGTATTGGCAGCCAGCCCTGAGTATTTAGAGCAGTTCGATGACGTCTCTTCACCCGATGATCTTGAACCGCCATTCAGAATGATTGAGGTGGTGAACAAGGCCGCGCGTCTACCCAAGTGGCATTTACAATTAGAAGGCGGAGAGTCGATTTTGATCGATCTACCGTGTCAGTTGCGGGTGAATACCATCACGGCATGCCTAACAGCGTGTGTGGATGGGCTCGGCTTGGCGGTGCTTCCTGAATTCATTTGTCGGGAACACTTTAAGACAGGTAAGCTGATTCGTCTGTTACCTGAATATGAGATGCCAGAAGTTTCAGTAAGCCTAGTGTATGCAGACAGGCAGTTGATGCCGAAACGTAAAAAGGTCTTTATCGACTATCTACTGACTGCCTTTCAAAATAGGAAGCAAAAGTAACGGGGAAAACCTTAGCGGTTAAGTGCTTAGGCTTCCTATTATTCGTTATTGTCTAAACCGTATCGAAGCTAACTATGATCGGGCTGCCAGTCGACGACTTGCCCATTCGCCAATATAGCTTTGACCGATAGGGCAGCAATATCGACACCGTTGTAACGAAATGCCTTGTTAGAAAAGTTAGCAATGATCTTACTCCCGTCACTGAACTCAGTTTGTTGAACATCGCCGCTCTTATCTAACCATTTGGAATCGACTAACTGTTTATCCCATAACTGTTCGTGCATTGGTTCAAAGCCATCTTGATAGTGTTTGAGTGCTTTGATTCTCTGGCTTGAACTTGATAAAGCTTCATCTCTGGTCAAGTGAACCATCGGTGGTGTGTTGTACAGCATGGCGGTTAAGTCACGTTCTGCTTGTACATTAGTGAACTTAAGGCTGTCTGAATGCCAATGGTGCGTATTGATTACTTCATCATGGAAAACGGCTTGGTAAAGTGGAATTCGATATTGTGGCGAAAATAGTAGCGACTTGTAGGGCTCTTTAACCTCGGCCGGCTTAAAGAAGAAGTCAGGCTTGTGGTCTGGGTACCAACGACCTAAGTAATAGGGAGATTGGCGGTTCTCTTTCATGTCTTTGTCTGTCCATCCAAAACCAACCGTTTCTAAGCCGTGTGCAAACGCGATGCCTTTTGTTGTTAGGCTGTTGCCGTCTTCAGAGCCTAATACTAACGAAGGTTGCTCGCTAAGCCACTTCATTCGGTTGTTGAACGCAGAAAGCATGTCTGATTCGTCGTTTGTATTGCCATTACTGTCTATAGAGACGCGGTAATCTTCACGTGCCATGGCGGTTGCATCAACATCTAAGAACAAGCTGTTGAAGTTGCCGAATCTCATAATGTCTTGAGCACGCTGTTTTACGTATTCTAAATGGCAGTTCGGGTTTAAGTAAAAGCCGTTTCCACGAAATCCTTTTTTCAAACTCCCATCCGCTAGTTCAATCGCACAACTTTGACGCATCGGCTCTGGTAATTGAGCGGTTAGCCAGTTGTCATTGAGCTTCGCAGGAATTGCGGTGTTGTAGGAATCGTAAGTACCGACCAGATATCCGGACTGTTTTGCCAGACCCACAGCGTTAGGTTGATAGAATGCTGGCATCCAATTGTTGAATCCTAGCCACAGTTTTTTTAAACCTGCCTTATTTAGATTAGCGACCATGTCTGAAGACAGCGCTTGTCCCCAAGTATCTGACGAGTTTAGGTACGGGGAAGCGTGCTTTAGCAACCAGTTCTTCTTATCCTGTGCTGCTTTGTATTGCGCTTTTGCTTTGCTACAAGCGTATCAGACTGGTCATTATTGATGCGCCAATCTCGGTATTGTTTGGCACCATCTAACCACGAGTCTCCGAGGGTGATACGAACAAGAAAAGGTTGTGACTGATTGAGCATCGTAAATTGGTGTGCTGCCTTCATATCAATTTTGGTTTTTGTATTTGAGGAAGCATCTGAAAAGAGCAGTTGATTGTTGGTTGCATTAACCATTTGATAGCTAATGAAATGATTGTTTTGCTGTACTGTCCAAAAAGGCATCTTCAAGTCTTGAGTAGTGTTACTTCCAGAATGGTTACCGACGAGATAACTTGCCCAAAGCTTGTTGTCAGTAGGCACGCGCATACCTTCACTAAACGGAAGAAATAGTGTCTGAGTTTGTTGTTCGGCAAGATCAAACCACGTCAATTCGATGGGTTTGTTTCGTTTCACCTGTATATTTGAAGGTAAGCTGAACTGAAAAGTGAGCTGGTCTTGATTAAGCTCTGCCTCAAGGTTTATCCCACTGGGCACTAAGGTCCAAGTGGCGATTTTTACTGAGTCAGCTTTATCGGAAAAGCCAATAACCAGATTGGTCGTTTTCTGTGGTTTGCTATCAACGGTGAGAGTACCGCTGTTAACGCTTAAGCCGTTCCAATCTATCTCTAGAGTATTCGACGATATAGAGATGGCATTGCTGGTAGTGGCGTTAGCGTTGTCGCGAATACTGCTGCCGCTAACGCTGCTATTACTTGTGAGCGTTATTTGGCTCGCTTGTGCATTGGATGAAAACAGACAAGCTGTTGTTAAAGCCACAATGGCAAAATTAGATAGATTGAGTGGGTGACGTACGCTGAGCATATTTAGATTCCGTAAAGGGTAACTACGGTTATTACACCTAAGTAGCGCTAGTGCTTTGTCACCTATATGTCTCTATTTTCTGTTTGGCTTTAGTGGTTTTCCATTAGAAAGGCACGGCGACGCGCTGCACATATTGGACTTCAATAGCGCCTTGGTATTCAAACATTTCAACCGAAGCACACAAGTGCTTGGCTTTGGTTCCAAGTGGACTTTCTGTGGGAACGGGTGCTTGCGCTGTTTTGATTGGCACTTTGTAACCCAGCAGGTTGTAGTTTTCATCAAACCATTGCCAACTCACGTTAGCGTCGGGGCAGTTGTCGATCACCTTTGGAGGCGAGAGCACGATATGTGGTTCGCTGAGTTTACTTTCGAGCGTCAGCCATCGATTACTGTTATTTAAAGCGACAATAATAGGGTAGTGATTTGAACCTATCTTTAGTTGATAAACACCAGATTCGGGTTTGATGAACATTTCATTGGTTTCAATCTCTTGATACTCATTATTGGAAGCGAGTTGTCCATCGAGAAGGACTTTACCTTTAGGCGATACCAAAGAAAGAGTTTGAGTTTCTGAGCCTTTGCTGAGTTGCTCGGCAGAGACTTTGATTTGATAACCGTGCGACGACAGGCCATAGCGTCGAATGAAGCTGACTTGGATGTGGTGTTTTGGCTCAGCACTTTGTTTGAGTAAGGTTCCACATTGAGTCTGGCTCAGGATCTCTTGTTTGACTGGCAGCCAAAGCTCACTATCGAGTGATTTGTGATCGAGTGCGATTTGCAGCTCTTGCCACGCAACTTGAGGTTGGTCATCAAGTAGAGATTGATAGGTGTGCTGCAATGGCGTGTCGGTAAACCATGCCGCATGACTTGCGAGCGGCAATGTGTAGATCAGTGCGGTTAACGAAGTAACTTTCATTATGATTCCCCGGCCAAGCGGTAATCAACGCCACGATGTGTTTCTATATTCAATGTTGGCAGCTTCTGGCGTAAGCGCAGTATGTGATTATCAATAGTTCGGGTACTAGGAAAAGCCTGATATCCCCAAATCTTATTGAGTAATTCATCTCGGTGAAACACACGACTTTGGTTCTGAACAAACAGTACCAATAGCTGAAACTCTTTAGGTTTTAGTGTTACAGGGCTTTCATCCAGATAAGCGATCCGTTCCGACAAGTTGATTTGGATATTTGCGTAAGTTAAGAGGCTCACACCTAACGGACGTAGCTGGGTAATGACTCGAGCGAGTAATTCGTCGTTCGAAAATGGTTTAGTCACATAGTCATTGGCACCCGCCATTAAACCTTCAACACGTTGTTGAACTTCTACTTTAGCGGTCAACACAATCACAGGCAGCGCTTTGAGGAGCAACTAGTTTGGAAGGTGTTGCAAGCTGTCCCCATCTTCAAGCTGTCGATCCAGTATCACAAGATCGGCTCGAAACCATTTCTTACTGGCATTCTCTGAATCCTTCGCCCAAAGGCATTGGTAACCATTGGATTCAAAGAAGCTGACGAGGCCTTGTCCAAGCAGTTGGTCGTCTTCAATCAGCAGTAGGGTGTTCATAAGCAATTTCCAAAATACATCGGGTTGGGTTACGAAGAATAATGAGGCGGCCATTCGCTTGCTTCATCAAGTGCTCGACAATAGTCAGGCCAATGCCCATGTTATCCAGTTCGTGCGTTTCACTTGGCGTGACACCAGACATGAGCCGTTGTATCGGTGAAGGGAAGTGCCCCTCGTCTTGTACCTCAATCGTCAGCTTGTCACCGAGTTCGACCTTTACCAAAACCTCACCTTTACCATGTTGTTTGGCATTCTTGATTAGATTATCCAAGCAGATGGTTAGCCAGTAATAGGGAAGGTTCAGTTCAACTTCACGCGCTTCACATTGATAAGAAATATTGTGCTTTTCACAGACATGATCGAGCCACTCTTCTAATGAAGCGTTTTGCTTCAACAAAGGCTCTGACTGATCCGAACTTAGGTACACTTTGCTGTTTTCGGTGAGCTGAGAAAGCCTTTGATAGTCAGATATTAAACGCCAAACCGCACTTTGAGTATCATCAGAAAAGTCATCGTAGCGATTTCTAAACATTTCGACGGTTAAGCCTAGGCTAGTAATAGGCGTGCGCAGTTCATGAGTAAGAAGCTGTAAAACGAACTGCCTCTCTTTTCGTTGTTTTGTTCTTAGGTATAAGACTCTAGCGAGCCCGGAAAGCAACGTTAGCAGCAATGTAAAGATCAACGTTTTCATGATCAGATTGTCATTGCTAGGCTCGTTTAAGCACACGTTACTGTAACGAAAAGTACAGGTTTCACCTGCCAAAGATACCTCTTGTTGCTCTGCGATAGGTTGCCAAACATCTAAGGGAATAGCTTTCCAGCCTTGTTCGCCACTTAACCAAAGCACATCATCTTGTTGCCAAGCGCGGTATCCATTGAGCAGTGCTTCTCTGCCTTGTGCACTTAGGCTTTCTAGTTTGTTATATAAAGGGTGCTGAGGGTTGGTAAGACTCAAAAATGGGCGTATCTGCTCGGTCACATCTGGGTAAGCGGCTAAATAACGACCAGCAAAGCTGCCACCGGCAGGGTGACGTTTGGAGTGTGCTGCAAACCAAATCGAATCTAATGTTTGTTGCTGACACAGAGCGAGCTCGAACTCGATGGCTTCATGTAATGAAGGGTTACTGCTTTCAATCGCTTGGCAGTGATCTTGTATTGACGCTAACGCTGCGATGTCGTCCCAACTGAATTGGTTGAAATCAGGATAGCGGCTATTTTCATGGAGCAGAACTTTCGGATACTGAGCCAACTCTTGTTGAGATACTAAGAGTGGGGATGATTGCCAGCTCAGTTGATACAGAGTTTGCCACTTATCTTGCAAACTTTGGGCATTGACTAGGGTTGGGAGCCAAAAGATCAAGCAAAGAGCTAATGTAAACCTGCGCATCCAATCATTCTCGTTAAAAGTCGTGGGGCGAGTCTAAAGAGTTTTGGGCGCGATTTGTAACCTGAATGTCAACAAGTGTTCTTTTAACAACAAATTGTCGAGTGGGTCATGCTTTTAAATAATAAAGTACAAATACAGTAAGTATCATTTGAATGGATTAAACTAGGTAATTATGTACTTATTGTCATTGTTGGGCAGATGGAGGGGACTATACTGGGCTCATACCTAATCAGAGGAACCGCCATGAAAACACTCATTAAATCAGTATTGGCACTTAGTATCTTAACAGCGGGCTCGGCTCAGGCATTCGAATTAACGAGTAATGATATTCAAGAAGGTCACCCAATGGCGAAGACGTTTGAATATTCAAGTTGGGGCTGTGATGGCGAGAACTTGTCACCGCAGTTGATGTGGAAAGATGCTCCAACAGGAACCAAAAGCTTTGCAATCACGGCTTATGATCCAGATGCACCAACTGAAAGTGGTTTCTGGCACTGGGTGGCGTTTGATATTCCAGCAACAGTGAGCGAGCTACCTCGCGGTGTCGATATCTCTAAAGTGGGTGGCAAAGAGGGCCGCATAGATTATGGAACGGTAGGTTTCGGTGGCGCCTGTCCTCCTGAAAAAGATGGCATGCACCGCTACCAGTTCACGGTTTGGGCATTGCCAACGGATAAGCTCAACCTAGACGAAAACACGCCGTCGGCTGTGGTTGGTTTCACGTTGAACAGCATGGCTTTAGACAAAGCGAAACTGACTACAACTTACACACGTTAATGGCTTATGTACGTCAATAATTTGTATACGTTAATAGCTTTATACACGTTGATAATTTACACAAGCTAATAAAGCGACCAGTTATTGATGCGATAGCTGGTCGTTGATAATAAGTAAACAAGGAGGATGAGATGAATCATCAATATCAAGTGACGATCTTTCGTGCAGAGCAGTTACAAAAACTGCGTAATGTGAGGATTCTATCTCCTAGTATTATTCAGATCATTACAGGCAGTAAGCGTCTGTTTTGGAAAGATTCAGCGGCAGAACTCTCACATTCTGAGCTGTTGTTGTGTGAGGCATCAGCTTCACTAAGTTTTGAGAACATGCCCCACAAAGGGCGCTTCTTATCACGAGTGTTCAGCTTTCAATTCCAACCTTCTCAGGCGATGCTTGATTTAAGTGAGGAACGCTCGAATGATCTGGGGCTGCCTAAAGTACAAGCGGATCGTAGCTTACAAGATTCACTCAATGCTCTGTTTTCCTTTGATAAACAAAGCATGAGTAAAGAGACCCAGCAGTTTTGGTTGCAGGGCTTATACCAGCAATTAGCCGAGAAGGGCGTACTGCATCGATTGTTTATTAGCTCAAACGTTTCGTTTAGCCAGAAACTCAGCCACTACCTTTCACATTCACCGGACGAGAAACATCCGTTAGAGTCGGTAGCAGAGCGCTTTGCGATGAGCCGCGCCACGCTTATCCGTAAATTGAAACTTGAAGGCATGCAATATCGTGAGGTTTTGGCTGAAGTTCGGTTGAGTCATGCGCTTTATCTGATGCAAAACGGACAGCAGAATGTGGCGATGTTAGCTCAGTCTTGCGGTTATCAATCGGAAGGGCGTTTTAGCCAGCGCTTTAAAGGGAAGTTTGGTTTGTCGCCAAGTGAATACATCAAAACTGTCGTCAGCAATAAAGTCGCGACACCATAATCATTCTGTTTGGCCTAAACGCTCACTTTTTTATCTCGTGCTGCCAGTGCTGCGAAAATCGTGCACGCAAAGGCAACAGATGCGATCAGCAGAATAGGAACACTCCAAGAATCTGTCTGAGCATGAAGCTTACCCACCAATGTTGGACCAGTGGCAGCCAACGCATAACCGATTCCTTGCGCCATACCCGACAGCGATGCGGCTTGGCTGCTATTCGAAGTTCGCAGGCCAACAAAAGAGAGAGCGATAATAAACGTAGAGCAGTTGGCTAATCCAAAGAGTCCCACCCAAAAGATCGCAAACTCAGGCAAATACAGCAGCCCAATCAATCCAATAAATACACTCGAAGTACAAAGCGTAATGAGCCATTGTTGGTTATCGCTTTTACCTAAGAACGGCAGTAACAGTAATCCCGGAACCATAGTCGAAAATTGTAGAAATCCGTAGATATAACCCGCATCGATTTCACTGTAGCCAAGGTCGTTTAAGATCTGTGGAAGCCAGCCTGCCAAAGAATAGAAGGTAAATGAGTTAAGCCCAAGAGCTAGTGTCACTTGCCATGCAATGCCACTCTTGATCATCTTCTTCATCGGAATCGGCTTTTCTTGATGCTTGTTATTGGTCGATGAAGAAGAGCGCTTTTTGATTTTAGGCAACCAGATCATCAAAGCTAATATTGGGAATATTAGGTTCATTAACAGTGCTAATTGCCAACCCGTTATCGTAAATAAGGTTAGATTTGAAAACGGCACCATCAAACTTGAACCTAACGTCGACCCGATGCCCATCGTAAAGATGTACAGAGAAGTCACAGTAGCGATGCGTGTCGGGAAGCTAACTTTCACTACTACAGGCAACAACACATTACCAATCGCGATACCAAGCCCGATCATCACCGTGCCGATATACAAGGTTGGGGTTAACCCAGCAGAGCGCAGTGTAATACCCGTAGTGATCAGAACTAAGCCTAATAACAGGCTAGGCTCTAGACCAATTCGTTGGGATATCTTGGTGACTAATGGTGAGAATAAGGCAAAAGTTAACAGTGGCAAAGCTGTTAAGAAGCCAGCAGCCGATGACGTAAGGTTGAGGCCTTCCATAACCTGAGAAAGCACAGGAGCCAAGCTCGTAAAAGGCCCACGAAGGTTAAGTGCTAGGAATAGAATCCCTAACATCACGAAAATGCTATTACGAAGAGAGGCGCTCATAGGTTGTTCTACTGTTTGCTTATGAGAAGACAGGCTAGCCTACAGATCATTGAATGATTACACAAATACCGTTTAAATAGGTTTACTAATGATTGAACCTGCGCAGTACGCGCTTAGCCAGAAAAGTCACCCATGACTGTATTAAATATCGACAAGCTCATCTCGGACTTCCCACTGCTTCAACAATTGATTGCATTGGAAGAAGTGGTTTGGTTTAACCCAAATGTGACGACTCTGGAGCGCGGTTTGCTTTATGTGGGTTTAGGCGAACAAGATATTCACGATGCGAGCATGAGGCTGCAAAGGTTTGCTCCTTATCTAGCCAAGGCGTTTCCTGAAACTCAAGCGACCAATGGCATCATCGAGTCTGAGCTTGTTGACATTCCATCTATGAAATCAGCATTGGGAGCACATTATCAGCAGCCAATAAAAGGGCGTTTGATGATGAAGAAAGACAGCCATTTGCCGATTTCAGGTTCAATCAAAGCGCGTGGTGGTATTTATGAAGTACTAACACATGCCGAGAAGCTTGCGATTGAAGCGGGGTTACTGTGTGAGAGCGATGACTACAGCAAGCTGCTCGAACCTGAGTTTCGTAACTTCTTCCAACAATACAGCATTGCGGTAGGTTCAACGGGTAATCTAGGCATGTCGATCGGTATCATGAGTGCAAAATTGGGTTTTACGGTCTCTGTTCACATGTCGGCAGACGCGAGAGCTTGGAAGAAAAGCAAACTTCGTGAGCATGGATGGCGTCAACGTTGTTGCAAATATGAGCTGCTAAAAAGATAAGTCATGATAGAAGAGTGTTGTTTATAGCTTGTACACACTCTTTCTCACCTCTAAATCCCACCTTAATTCAAACAATAACTTGCACAGATCGTTATCCAAAACACACATTTTATAAATTAAGCTTCTTAGATGTTCTAACTATCAGTTAGGTTGAGTGGCATTCAACTTGATAGGGATTGAGCAATGCAGACGGACAAAGTGATACAGATAAGACACATAAACACACCAGAAAAATTACTCCAGCGTTTAGATGCGATTGGGGAGTCTTTGGAAGCATCGGGTAAGGCTCATGCTTTGCTGGGATTGGGCTCAGTAGGTATTGAAACAGAACGACTTGATCAGTATTCAGATGTCGATTTTTTCGCAATAGTGCAAACAGGGCACAAGCAGTATTTCTTAGACAGTTTGCATTGGCTATCTGATATTCACTCAATCGACTACGCAGTGAGAAATACCGTCGATGGCTATAAAGTTCTGTACGCTGACGGAATCTTTTGTGAGTTTGCAGTGTTTGAACCCCACGAGTTAGCGCACATTCCGTTTGCTGAAGGGCGTATTGTTTGGCAGCAACATGAATTTGATACACAGTGTTGTGTTTCACCAATAAAAGGGGAGACAGACACTAATTCCCAAGATTGGATCATTGGTGAGGCTCTAACCAATCTTTATGTGGGTATGTCTCGTTATAACCGAGGCGAAAAGCTGTCGGGCAGTCGGTTCGTTCAATCTTACGCACTCGATCGTTTGATCGATCTTGTGGATCAAACTGAACAGTCTGAGCCTGAATTCGTTGATGAATTTATGTCGGATAGAAGGCTAGAAGCACGCTTCCCTAAGTTTGCCCAATTGCTACCAACCTTTACCCAAGGCTACGAGCGCACCGCTGAATCGGCACTTGCCCAACTAGCATTCCTCAACACCCACTTCGCAGTCAACCAAGCCATGTGTGACCGAATCTCTGAACTGTGTTCCAGTAAAGATTAAGCTTATAGCGTGTGAATCCCCAAGCCTAACTGACACCACCTTTCAGATGATAAGCGGCGGGCAACCTAATTGAGCTCTCGAATTATTATTCTTAAGCACTAAACCCGTACGCTTTTGTTTACTCTTCAAGACCGTGACTGTTCGTGTTTACTCCGCTTATCACTGGATGTCGTCAGCCAAATAAAATACAATCGAACAATGTTTTATTAATTCGTGCTTTATCATTATGATGAGAAAATTACTCATATTCATCGTTAGCCTGTTCTTCTTAACAGCCTGTTCTTCAACGAGTAATCATCAGCTAGACGACGAGACATTGAGCAACGAAGACGCTATGTCGAAAAGTATAGAGGGAGAGAGTAATCTCGAGACTTCAAAGGATACAAACGCTGAGACCAGCGTTGATTCTTCCCATGATTCAATCGTTAATCATCAACCACTCACTAACCTTGATTCAAATAAAGACACGATAGCTCACGCCAATGCAGAGCCAGAATCAGTGGAGCCTTCTCAAATAGAAGCGACAGAAACAACTGAAAGCGATGCTAAGAGTGGCGGTGAAAAAGGCATCGGAAGCTATTTTATTCGTCATAATAAACCGACTAAGACGGTGATTAAATCACTAGAGGGCGTGACAGATGCATTGAACGTCATGACGTTTGGGATATTTGCCACCGGTAACGGTTAAATCGTTAACCTAGAACGACAACCTAATAGATAGAATGAAACGTGAAGGCGAGCCAGATGGTTCGCCTTTTTTGGTCTTCTAAATCTGGCCACCATTCTTCCTAAGAATCGTGTTTACTTATCTGAGCGCTGAGTCAGGCGACGGTTAACGAAAATAGGAATTATTAGTTCTGGAAGGGAGTCGCCGAATTTACCCTGTTTGACTTGTTATATGCATCAAGGGTTCTAATACTCATCCCAAAGTAAGCAATGAAATCTAATCTTACAAAGACAACTCTTATATTCACTTACGAGCATAGTAAGATGTTTGCTGTTAAGTAGGTTTAGGTTTAGTTATCAATATTCTAGGGAAGAAAAATGAAGAATAAGAGTGTGTTTTTAAGTGCCGCATTGGTGATGTTGTCAGCTCATGCAAATGCATCAGATGCGAACCATGAGTCTGTATCAGATGGAGTTATCGCAGAACAAAGAGCGAAGCTTTCTGAAAATACCCAAGGACAAGGTTTTGGACCGCAAGCTCCACGAGATTTGGGTTCATTAGAAGGTAAAAATACTAGGCTGTTCTCGGATGCCCCTGATTCAACAGCGATGAACTTATGTAATATTCACTTCCATAAAAATGCTGAGCATAAAGGTGGAGAGTTTACTCAATACGCTGGTAACGGTGATGGTAAGGGATTCCAGAGTGGCTTTAAATACACAGGCAAGCTGAGTTCTGCTGAGCTGAAACCATTTGAGGGCAAGGTTTGTCCGAGCGAGCATGGTTCTTTGCATTCGGGTGACACCATTGAAGTTCACTATGTTTATTCAACGGCGCAAGTTGAACCGGGTGAAACACTGGGTGCTTGTTTTAACGATGCGATTACCAACCCGCAACTGCGTGTAGAAACCCAAGTTTACGTATTAGTGAATGACGACAAAGCACCCGACTTTGAAGCGCTCGCTAAACATTCAAAAGTGAACGGCTTACACCAAGCACCAAACATCCCACAAGATACGGGCTCAGCGATCCAATACGCAGGCTCTACAACGGGTCCTGGTTATAATGAGCAAGGTTCACCTTTCCAAGTAACATGGAGCGTTAGACCACAAGTCGCGAAAGTAAATATCGCGACAGTAGGTAGCTGGTGTGAAGGCAATGACTTTAACGAAGATCACGCCCACGGTGTGAGAAATTTGGTGGTTAACCCTGAGTTGTTATCACCCATTCGTAACGACTAAACGATTCTGGCGAACAAAATGATTAAGGCGAGCCAATAGGTTCGCCTTTTTTATGCCCTAACGAAAAGTACTTAGGTTTAGGTTTAATTAAGTCTGGTGGGTAAATTACGTGCGACACTTATTCAATACATGAGTTGTGTAAATCGTATTTAGTAAAAAACGTTCTTTACCAGAATCGAAGCTCCATGATACGTTCATGATCAATTATGTTGGGTTATAGAAAAGGACAGTTCAATGTCATTAGAAAGTGCGATTACATTCTTTATTGCCATGTTTGTATTTGGTATTACTCCGGGGCCTGGCGTCTTTGCCATTTTAGCTCGTGCTATGGTTCAAGGATGGCGAAAGTGCGTCACGCTTTCGTTAGGTATGATATGCAGTGATCTTATTTACCTTGCGCTTGCCTGTTTCGGTCTAGCAACGATTGCCGAGAATTGGTCGATTGCGTTTGAGGTGATTCGCTATGTTGGTGCAGCTTATTTGATTTACTTGGGCTACAAGATGTTTAAGAGCCTGCCTGAAGTGCAAGGCTCTGCGGAACTTGCGGCCAAACAGAGTCAGAAATCTGAACTCGCGAGTTTCGCGCAAGGCTTTTTGATTTCAGCATCGAACCCTAAAGTGATTCTGTTTTATATTTCGTTCTTGCCGACTTTTATTGATCTGACTGTTCTGCGCTCACAAGATATCGTATTAGTTTCTGCTTTAGCATCTGTTGCTCTGATGTCAGGCTTAATGCTTATCGCTGTGGGCGCGGGCAGAATGGCAGGTTTGTTAAAAACGCCACGCGCACATAAAAGGTTAAACCAAAGTGCTGGTGGAATAATGATTGCTGCTGGCTCATATTTGGCGATCAATCGATAAATACGAATCTTTAAACAAAAAGGCGAACCGATGGGTTCGCCTTTTTAGTTGGATATAAATGCCATCGTTTAAACAGAGACTTGTTTGTTAGTCACAATGGTGCAATTATTTAACGAGTGATATTACTCAGATGCATGTCTTATGATGACTATCGAACAACAGCTTTCTCGGCTGGATCTAAACTTATTGGTGTCGTTAAGTGTTTTAATCAAAGAGAGGAACGTAACGCGAGCTAACGCCAACAGATGAACAGGATGTGGTTCGAATGAACCGAGACACCTACTACTCAATGGCAGTAATTAATGTATCAAAGGGGGCGACCGTCACGTTACCTGAGATCCCTGAAGGCAAGTACATGTCGATGGAAGTGATTACTGAAGATCACCGCATTCAGCCAATGCAATACGGTTCAGGTACGTTTGATCTTTCTACTCATAGCGGTGATCACGTTTACGTCATTGTTCGTACCGACGCGACATTCTCGAAAAATGAAGTTCATGAAATCCAAGATAAAATGAGCATTGATGCAAAAGCGGATGGCGAGTTTACTGCTATGCAAGTGGATGAGAAATCTTTTGAAGAGGTAGAGACGAGCCTTAAGATGGAAATGCCAACAATACTTAAGCGAGATGGCGCTCAAGCGACATTTGGTATGTTTACAAGCCCTGAAGATGCTTCAAAAGAGATGTTTACTAAAGAGAAATACGCAGTTGGCGCAGCTGTCGGTTGGGGAGGCGCACAGCTAGAAGATAACATCTATGAAATCTCTGGAAACTTCCCAACAGATACTTGTCATCAGGTAACTTTTGAAGACCCTAAAAACCAAGCGTTTTGGTCGGTAACGGTCTACAACAAGCAAGGTTTCATGTTTGGTGAAGTGGCGAACGTAAGCTCAAACACGGCTGAGAAAAATGCAGACGGCACTTACACCGTAAGCTTTGGTTGTGGTGATGATGCAGTAAACAACATCAAAACAGAAAACGATTCTGGTGTGTTTAACTTAGCTTTCCGTCATTACATTCCAAGCCAAAAAGTACGTGATGGATTCCGAGTGCTTCCTTACGTGAAAGCAGTGAACTAATGTTGCGATAGTCGTACAACGATTATAGATGCGCGTTATTACCAAATGGCAATAACGCGCTTTTTTATGGATTCTATTTCATTTCTTGCTTTCTTAAGTGTAGAAACACAAAGGGCGACTCAAAAATGGTCTAACTTTGATTATACGCAGCGAGCCTCAGTTCAAATAAATCAATTAAACCTTCTTCCATCGATACTTTCAGTTGCACCACGCATTTGATCGAATTTAAACCCGCTGACACCTTATGTGATAACGCTTCCAGTTATCTTTTCAGCCTCTAAAGGGAACAAATACCACAACCAGCGTTATAAAAAGCGATAGCCGTGGAGTGTTATGAGTCCTATTTGAGGTGTATAGTTATAGGTAATTCATTGGGTTATTGAATGTTTAAGTTATCAAAAGATGCGGATGTCATGAAGAAAAACGGATTTACTTTAATGGAATTAATCATCGTGATCGTGATACTCGGAGTATTAGCGGTAACGGCTGCTCCAAGATTCCTTGGTATTCAGGAATCAGCGAGAGAAGCGGTACTTGAAGGTGTTGCGGGTGCGATGGAAGGCGTGATCACGCAAGTGACTTCTAAAGCTATTATCGTTGGGCTTAACCCTGATGCATCAAACCCAGGAGATCAGAGCAACTATGTGATCGATTTTGGTATCGGTAGTGTTGAGGTTGACTGGGGCACACTTTGTCCGGAAAGCCGAGGGGAGTCGGGCGACAAATTGACGATGATCGATTTTATGACCTTATCAGATGATGACAGCTTAACTTCTGATTTTGGTAATCGACACACTGTGATCGGGTATGAATACGACTTTACCCAAGCTGAATTAGATAGTACGAACATAACGGATGCGGATCTAGAGACGCGCCAAGGTTGCTTTGTTCTTTATGACTCTTTTGGCCGAACAAATGGCAGCCAATGTCCTGATGAAGGATGTGAGTGTACAGTTCGTATTGTAAACAACAATTGTTAAACCGAACCCTGTAACTGATTTTAAGGCTTCGAATAAAAAGCGCGTTATCGCCAATGGCAGTAACACGCTTTTTTGTATCAGTTTATTGGTTTATCTTAATTTGCTGTTACCGCATCTGCTGGTGGCAAGTCACGCTTCTTAATCACGTAACGTAAGCGAAGTAGCATCAGAGCGGCTGACACACTCAAGCCCGTTAGAATACCAATCCAAAAGCCTTCTTCACCCATTGCTGGAACAATGTGGTCTGTTAAGCCCAACACCATACCCAGTGGTAACGCTAAGCCCCAGTATGAAGCGATAGCTAAGATCATCGGGATCTTAGTATCTTTATAACCACGCAGTGCGCCGTTAGCAGAGGTTTGCAATGCATCACTGAATTGGTACATAGCGGTAAAGGTCAACAATACTGCTGCTGTCGCGCTTATTGTAGGGTCGGTTGTGTAAAGCCTAATGATCCACTCAGGGAACAGAAGGAACATCGCAACCGAAAGTAATGAAATCAACGCCGCAACCAAGATACCGACTTTGCTGCGTTCAATCGCACCGAGTTCGTCTTTTTCACCTAGAGCGTGCCCAACACGAATCGTAATGCCAAACGAGATACTCATCGGGATCACATAAGTTAGGCTCGAAATGTTAAGTGCAATTTGCGCGGCTGCTACGTTCTCAGCGCCAATACGACCAATCATCAGTGCGATTACCGCAAAGATGCTGCCACACACTGCAATGTTCATCCCGATGGGTAAACCTAATCTTAGAAGGTGAAGCATCTCTTTTGCTTTTGGCTTCGCATCTGAAAACTTGATGATGGTCTTGTAGTGGTGATGACCTTTAATGTAGGAATACAGCATTCCCGACATTAACCAGTACACCAAGCTTGTCGCCCAACCACAACCTACAGCGCCCATTTCAGGGAAGCCGAACTTACCGTAGATAAGCACGTAGTTGACCGGAATATTGACCAATAAACCAACCACAGAAATGATCATTGGCACTTTGGTGTTGTTCATACCTTCACAGAAACCGTTCAAGGTGTAGAACAGGGCAATACCCGGCACACCGAAGGCGAGGGCAAAGGCATAGTCACTGCCGATAGGGATGATTTCAGCGGCAACCCCAATCCATTCCAAGAGCGGTTTGGCACTTACGAGGTAAGCGATGAGTAGTACGCTAGCAATTAATGCCAACCAAACCATCTGGAAGAATTCAACAGAGATACTTTGGAAGTCGCGAGCGCCTCTGTGATAAGCGACTACAGGCGTTAACGCCATAATCACACCACGCAGCAACAGCAACACAGGAATCCAAAGGCTGGTGCCGAGTGCAATAGCGGCAAGATCAGCAGGGCTTACTTGGCCAGCCATTGTCGTATCGACAAATCCCATCGCTTGGGTAGCTATTTGAGTCAAAATGATTGGAATCGAAAGGTGCATAAGCGCACCCGATTCACGAGTAAAAGGACGAAGTTTCGTTAGCATGGAAGTTCAAAACACCAATATAAATGCACCAGTGATGGCAGGATGGCCGGTGTGCATTTTAGGATGTGCCCCGTTTGGGCGGCGACAATATAAACACCTTACCGTATACGGTCAAGCATTGGATTTATAGAGTTTTACTTGCTCCGAGGTAAGGGTAGGTTGTGATGGTTACAACACGGATATAACGCGCGTAAGCTCATGATTTAGTGGGAATCATACTAGACGGGTAAATTCTACATTTGCCACGCTAATCACTAAGATTACGGTATAAGTGATTGTTATGGAAAGACAAAGGCTAGTACAATTGATAGCATAAAAACTTGATAGAAAAGTGCGGTATTTAAATATGGAGTTATATGAAAGATTTATTAATACCATTGTTTATTGCAATTATAGTAACCATTATTTCAAAATTATTAGAAAACAAGTTGAGTAGTATGTCGTCACGCAAAAAGTCTGATGATTACTTAAGACAAATCATGATGAAGTTGCTAACGTTGGGGGCAATTTCTGTTATTTCTTACCAACTATACTTGGAAGTTATGAGTGATGGCCCTATTGATAAATTTTCAGTTTTGAAAATGATTTTATTATCTATCTCTGGTGTGGTCTTAATGTTTCTGAATTTGATTCATAAAATTTGGGTGTTTTTAGGAGAGATGAATGAAGTGCAAAAGGAGTCTTTAAGTATAGTTAAGGACTCAATTCATACACGCCCAAAACAGTGAAGCCCTAACAAACGACTATGGCGCCAATAGCAATTTGTAACTACATGACTCTTAAGTACTTTCACGTCTTCGTTTGAAATCTAATGCCATATCAGGTTCCTACTGCCACAAAGCCAGCAGAAACACTAATAACCCAATCCCAAGCGTGACCTTTAGAAGTAAGCCAAGAGGGGCTCCACCTTTTGGCGCTTTATTGCAACATCCCATCATCGTTTCCTCATTCATCGTTAGATTCATTTCACCTTAAACTTTTACCTTACGGTAAGGTCAATGCATTTGTTTACGTCGAATTTCAGAAAACAAAAAGGCGAACCATTTGGTTCGCCTTTTGTTATGTTTCACTGCTTAGCGCCGCTACGAATTATTCTTCGTAGTTATCGATGCTTGGGCAAGAACAGATTAGATTACGGTCGCCGTATACGTTGTCTACACGGTTAACTGTTGGCCAGTACTTCGAGTTCTTCGTTGCTTTCGATGGGAAACAACCAAGTTCACGAGAGTAAGGGCGATCCCATTCTGCGCCAGCTAGATCAACTTGTGTGTGCGGTGCGTTCACTAGAGGGTTGTTGTCTAGTGGCCATTCACCGTTTTTCACTGCTGCCATTTCGTGGCGGATTGCGATCATCGCTTCACAGAAACGGTCCAGCTCTTCTAGGTCTTCTGACTCAGTTGGCTCTACCATTAGCGTGCCAGCTACTGGGAAAGACATAGTCGGTGCGTGGAAACCGAAGTCCATCAGACGCTTAGCAATATCTTCTTCGCTGATGCCTGTGTCTTCTTTAAGCGGACGAATATCGATAATACATTCGTGCGCTACGCGGCCGTTAGTGCCACGGTAAAGAACAGGGTAGTGAGGACGTAGTTTTTCCATCACGTAGTTCGCGTTCAGAATCGCTACTTTAGTTGCGTCTGTTAGGCCTGGTTCGCCCATCATTGCGATGTAAGCCCAAGAGATAGGTAGAATTGAAGCACTACCTAGATCTGCAGCTGATACCGCGTAGTCAGAACCTTGCACACCGTTTTCGATGTGACCTGGTAGGAAAGGTGCTAGGTGTGATTTAACACCGATAGGACCCATACCCGGACCGCCACCACCGTGTGGGATACAGAATGTTTTGTGTAGGTTCAAGTGGGATACGTCTGAACCAATGAAGCCAGGTGAAGTTAGACCTACTTGAGCGTTCATGTTCGCGCCGTCTAGGTAAACCTGACCGCCCGCTGCGTGTACTTGTTCACACACTTCTTTCACTTGCTCTTCGTATACGCCGTGCGTAGAAGGGTAAGTGATCATGATGCTTGATAGGTTTTCTTTGTGCTTCTCGATTTTCGCTGCTAGGTCTGTCATGTCGATGTTGCCATCTTCATCACACTTAACAACCACTACCTTCATAGAAACCATTGATGCTGTTGCAGGGTTAGTACCGTGCGCCGAGCTTGGAATCAGACAAACGTTACGGTGACCTTCACCGCGGCTTGCGTGGTAGCGTTGAATCGCGATTAGACCTGCGTATTCGCCAGATGCTCCAGAGTTAGGCTGTAGTGAGAAATCGTCGTAACCGGTGATTTCACATAGCTTCTCTTTAAGATCTTTTGCTAGTGCTGTGTAACCCGCCGCTTGCTCTAGAGGTGCGAATGGGTGAATTGAACCAAACTCAGGCCATGTTACTGGAATCATCTCAGCAGCAGCGTTCAGCTTCATCGTACAGCTGCCCAGTGGGATCATGCCGTGCGTTAGTGAGAAGTCTTTGTTCTCAAGCTGTTTTAGGTAACGCATCATTTGCGTTTCGCTGTGGTGCGTGTTGAACACTGGGTGAGTTAGGAACTCTGATTCACGACGACAGTTTTCTGGAATTGCCGCAAACTCATTTGATGCAATGTCAGAAGATAGCGCTTGAACGTCTTCTTTTACGTCGAAGATAGCGAATAGGGCATTCACGTCGTCGACTGTGGTTGTTTCATCTAAGCTGATACCGATCTTACCTTTAAGAAGGCGCAAGTTGATGTCTGCTGCTTGTGCTTTCGCGTACAGTGCATCTGTCTTCTCTTCAGAGTTGATTGTGATGGTATCGAAGAAGCTGTTGTTTGTTAGCTCGTAACCCGCTTTAGTCAGGCCAGCCGCTAGGATAGCTGTCATGTGGTGTGTACGACGAGCGATAGTACGTAGGCCTTCTGCACCGTGGTAAACCGCGTAGAAAGACGCCATGTTTGCTAGAAGTGCTTGAGCTGTACAGATGTTCGATGTCGCTTTCTCGCGGCGGATGTGTTGCTCACGAGTTTGCATTGCCATACGTAGCGCTTGGTTACCGTGAGTATCGATAGAAACACCGATTACACGACCTGGCATTGTACGCTTATGCTTTTCACGAGTACCCATGAATGCAGCGTGTGGACCGCCGTACCCCATAGGAACGCCGAAACGTTGTGCTGAACCGATTACTACGTCTGCGCCCATTTCGCCAGCAGGCTTAAGTAGAGCAGATGCGAGTAGGTCAGTAGCAACGGTTACTAGAGTTTTGTTTGCTTGAGCTTTCGCAATGATGTCTGTTAGGTCACGAACTTCGCCCGTTGTACCAGGGTATTGAACTAATGCACCAAATACGTCTTGCTCTGGAAGTGTTTCAAGAGCGCCAACCATTACTTCAAAACCGATGTACTCAGCACGAGTTTTAACAACTTCTAGTGTTTGAGGGTGAACATCGTCAGCAACGAAGAATACTTTGCTCTTGCTTTTACCAGCACGCTTACACAGTGTCATTGCTTCGCCAGCCGCTGTCGCTTCGTCAAGAAGAGACGCGTTCGCGATTTCCATACCTGTAAGGTCCATTACCATTTGTTGGTAATTTAGTAGAGCTTCAAGACGACCTTGAGAGATCTCTGGTTGGTATGGTGTGTAAGCTGTGTACCAGCCTGGGTTCTCTAAAACGTTACGTAGAATAACGTTTGGAGTGAATGTGTTGTAGTAGCCTTGGCCAATGAAAGTACGTTTCACTTGGTTTAGATTAGCGATCTCTTTAAGAGAGGTCAGCATGTCCATTTCGCTCAGTGGCGCAGCAAGTGTCATTGGTTTTTCAAGACGGATTTGTGCAGGAACCGTTTCGTCGATCAGTGCGTCTAGGCTAGTCGCGTTGATCGCTTCAAGCATTTTTTGCTGGTCTGCTTTATTTGGGCCGTTATGACGAGCAACAAACTCGTTTTGTGTACCCAAGTCTTTCAGTAATTGGCTTTGAAGTAATTCAGTCATGATATCGTTCTACTTTCTCTCTGGAGCCGTGAGCTAGCCCCTAAAATTAAGCTGCTCACAAGAGCAGCTTTATCGTAATGAGGTTACCTATTAGTCTTCTTCGATAGAGCTTAGGTATTCTTCCGCATCTTTAAGGTTGTCTAGTTCAGACGCATCAGACATCTTCACTTTAACAATCCAACCACCTTCATAAGGTTCTTCGTTGATTAGCTCTGGGCTATCTTCTAGTTCTTCGTTGATTTCTACGATTTCACCAGAGATTGGCGCGTAGATATCAGAAGCAGCTTTAACTGACTCAACTAGAGAGAAGCTTTCGCCAGCTTCAATTTCGTCTTCAGTTTCAGGCAGGTCAACAAACACAACGTCACCTAGCATCTCTTGAGCGTGCTCAGAAATACCGATAGTTACAGTACCGTCACCGTTGTCTTTTACCCACTCGTGGCTGTCTGCAAACTTAAGTGTATTGTCCATTGCTTATTCTCCAAAAATTTATGAGGTTTTAATTTAAATCTTAAAAACGGATTAACGGTAAAGAGGGAAGCGTTTGCAAAGCTCTTTAACTTGCTTGCGAACACGTTGCTCAACTTCAGCGTTGCCTTCAGGGCTTTCAACTAAGCCATCAAGAACATCACCGATCCATTCACCGATAAGTTTGAATTCTTCAGTGCCAAAACCACGACTGGTTCCAGCTGGCGTACCTAAACGAATACCCGAAGTAATCATAGGCTTCTCTGAGTCGAATGGTATGCCATTTTTGTTACATGTGATCCCAGCACGCTCTAATGCTTCTTCAGTTACGTTACCTTTCAAGCCCTTAGGACGAAGGTCAACCAGCATTAGGTGCGTGTCAGTTCCGCCAGTCACAATGTCACAACCGCGAGTTTGCAACACTTCAGCAAGAACTTTTGCGTTATCGATCACTGAATTAATATAAGTATTAAATTCTGGGCCAAGTGCTTCGCCAAATGCGACAGCTTTAGCCGCAATTACGTGCATTAGTGGGCCGCCTTGTAGGCCTGGGAATACTGCAGAATTGATCTTTTTATTGATGTCTTCGTGGTTGGTCAGAATCATACCGCCGCGTGGGCCACGAAGTGTTTTGTGTGTCGTTGTCGTTACAACGTGCGCGTGTGGCAGTGGGCTAGGGTGTGCACCTGTCGCGATAAGCCCCGCGATGTGTGCCATATCTACCATAAGGATAGCGCCAACTTCGTCAGCGATTTCGCGGAATTTAGCGAAGTCGATAACGCGTGGGATAGCACTACCACCTGCAATAATCATTTTAGGTTGGCATTCGATAGCGAGAGCGCGTACCGCTTCGTAATCGATTTCAAGAGTGTCGCGGTCTACGCCGTATTGAACTGCGTTGAACCATTTGCCTGAAAGCGCAGGGCGTGCACCGTGCGTAAGGTGACCACCAGCGTCAAGAGACATACCTAGGATAGTGTCGCCAGGTTGAAGTAGGGCAAGTTTAACTGCGCCGTTCGCTTGAGCACCTGAGTGAGGTTGTACGTTCGCGTATTCACACTTGAATAGCTGTTTAGCACGTTCAATCGCGATAGCTTCTACTGTATCTACGTGCTCACAACCACCGTAGTAACGACGACCTGGGTAGCCTTCTGCGTATTTGTTGGTAAGGCAAGTGCCTTGAGCTTGCATTACTGCTTTAGAAACGATGTTCTCAGAAGCAATAAGTTCTATTTGTTCGTTTTGACGAGTGTTCTCTGCTTGGATTCCAGCAAATACTGCGTCGTCAGTCGCAGATAGGTTCGTAGAGAAAAAACTGTCTAAGCTATGGTTTTGATAAGCGTTCATTGTCGAGACCTTTCATTAAGCTAATGGTGATTGTTTTTATAGTCCATTAGGTCTTACGTTGATTTCTGCATCGGTATCGTTTGCGTTATTTAGGTGTATAAATGGTGCGTTGATTCTTATTTATACGACCATAGCGTCAAAGCGATCGTTGTAGGGTCAATGCAGCACGAATTGGTTCCCAAAAATTTCGGGTAAAAAACAGCTCTTACAAATGTTAAATCTATCACTTGCTGCAAGCTGAAGTAGCATCTCTTCATCTAACAAGTCGATAACATAGCTCCGATAAAATCAATTTTCAACAAAAATTTCCAATAGGAAACAGTTTTTCTCATTTTGCTACAGGGAGCACGCTTTATTTTCCTGTGTGCTCTTTAATCAACAAAGCGCTTCATGCAACAATGAAATTAATAGACAGGAAGTAAGAAATAAATGAGGGACCTATGTCAGAAGACATTTATGATGAGTACCCATCTTTAACGTTGGCTAAAGAGACGTTAGATCAGAATATCGAACCACTTAGGCTCGGCCAGCGTATTAAAGATATCCGCAGCAAGCTGGGCATTACGTTAGAAGAGGCGAGCCAACGCACTGGTTTGGCACGTTCAACGCTGAGTAAAATTGAGAACGAACAAATCTCACCGACGTTCCAAGCGATGCAGAAATTGGCTATGGGTTTGCAAATCGATATGCCGCAACTCTTTGAGCCGCCAAGAAAAAAAGTTGCCACAGGACGTCGTGACTTAACTAAAGCAGGCCAGGGTAAACCTCACCCAACTCCGACTTACGAGCATGAACTGCTGGCGACAGAACTTTCGAATAAGAAGATGATGCCGTTCAAGAGCCGAGTGAGAGCACGCACCTTTGAAGAGTATAACGATTGGGTTCGCCACGATGGTGAAGAGTTCTTGATGGTGATCTCTGGTGATGTGATGTTCTACTCAGAATTCTATGAGCCGGTACCCATGAGCGAAGGTGACAGCATGTATTACGACGCCAACATGGGGCATATGTTGATTTCTACTAGTACAGAAGATGCACTGATTTTGTGGGTGACTGCAAAATAAGTTAACAAAGTTAGAATTTCTTATAGTGAATGCAAACGTTTGCTTTTGTTTCTAACGTTTGCCAAAAGACGCGATATTGGTGTGAAAAGCATCAATATCGCGTTTTTGTATGCGATTGAAAATTGTTTTTAAATTGTTAAATGTCACATTTTGAGCTGTTTTAATCTTGTTAAGGGTGTAAAACTGACTCAGGCTTGTTTACTATAGTGAACACGGTTTACTCATGTTGATTGAAGTTTACTGAAGTGAATTCTTAGAAAGTGAGTCGTATAGCTTTTATACAGAAGCCTCTTTTTATATCGCTAGTAATAAAAGCCTATATAGAAGACATCACTTTTTACTATCTACTGTTTCTAACGTTAACCCATATCGTTAGAGGCGACTCTAAATAGAGATATAAGCGGCAGATTCGATTTGGAAAGCCTGCAACGCTTCATGGAGAATAAAATGACTCAAGAACACGCTAATCAAGACCTACTACAAACACCTCTGCATGCGCTTCACGTTGAAGTCGGTGCAAAAATGGTTCCTTTTGCTGGCTACGACATGCCAGTTCAGTATCCACTGGGTGTAAAGAAAGAGCACTTACACACTCGTGACGCTGCTGGTCTTTTTGATGTTTCTCACATGGGGCAACTGCGTCTACACGGTGAAAATGCAGCCGCTGTTTTAGAATCTCTGGTTCCAGTAGATATTATCGACCTGCCTTCTGGTAAGCAGCGCTACGCGTTCTTTACTAATGAACAGGGCGGCATCATGGATGATCTTATGGTTGCTAACCTTGGCGATCACCTATTTGTTGTTGTGAACGCGGCTTGTAAAACACAAGATATCGACCACCTAACGGCTCACCTTCCTGCAGATGTAGAAATGGAAGTGATTGATGACCGCGCTCTATTAGCACTTCAAGGCCCTAAAGCGTCTGAAGTTCTTGCTCGTTTCCAACCAAGTGTTGCAGACATGCTGTTCATGGATGTTCAAAAAGTCGATATCGACGGCGTAGAGTGCATTGTGAGCCGCAGTGGTTACACAGGTGAAGATGGCTATGAAATCTCAGTACCGAACGATCACGCTGAAGCACTAGCGCGTAAACTAACGGCAGAAGCTGAAGTAGAGTGGATTGGCCTTGGCGCACGTGATTCACTTCGTCTTGAGTGTGGCCTATGCCTATACGGTCACGACTTAGATACAACAACGACTCCAGTAGAAGCTAGCCTTCTATGGGGCATTCAAAAAGTGCGTCGTACTGACGGTGAGCGTGCTGGCGGTTTCCCAGGTGCTGATATCATCCTTGAACAAATCGCAACTAAAGACGTTCAACGCAAGCGTGTTGGTCTAGTGGGTCAAACTAAAGCGCCTGTACGTGAAGGTGCTGAACTGTTCGATGCGGAAGGAAACAAAGTAGGTGTGGTAACGAGTGGCACTGCGGGTCCTAACGCGGGTAAACCTGTTTCAATGGCATACGTGCGCACTGATCTAGCGGCTATCGGTACAGAAGTATTTGCTGAAGTTCGTGGTAAGAAGCTACCAATGACAGTAGAAAAAATGCCATTCGTACCTCAACGTTACTACCGTGGCTAATCTCTTTTAAGAGAAAACACAAACTATAACGAAAGCCTATTGTTAGCTTCTCTTTTTAGGGATGTTTAACGGTAGGCTTTTTTGTTTTTTGAAACGTATACAAGGCAGAATAGAACAATTGAAGTCAGGTTGTTAAATTCGTCTATAAATTGAGAGATGTGGCAATATCGTTACAAATACTTACTATAATGATGGTCAGTACGTGTTATGGTGTCTATTCATCAATTTTGTAAATAAGTAGTAGGGGTTACAAGGAGTTATCTATGAATGTGAATCATACAATGAGTCCAGTTCGTAAAGCCGTTTTAGGGCTTTTAGCGCCAATGATTTACACATCAAGTGTTATGGCGACAGAAAACTCGGTCGAAGTTTCTCCTGACGCGACTGTGACACCTTATATTGTTAATGGCAGCGACGCTTCAGTCACGGAATTTCCTTCGATGGCAAGCTTGTTCATTGATCGTATTGATTATGACGGTGTTTACTCAACAGGCCCTTACTGTGGTGCAACAATTTTAGATCCAACGCATATTCTAACCGCAGCGCATTGTATATACGGTAATGAAGAAGGGCAGTTGTTTACTGTTGTCGTCCCTCAAATTGAAGATACTTCTCAGTTTCCCAACGGTAACATCCAAAAAGCTCGTGTATCTGAGGTTTACTATCGCAGCGATTATTCAAATGCGTTGAGCGACCTATTACGCAATGACGTTGCAATACTTAAGTTAGAAAGCGCACTGAATATCGACTCAATCAATGATGTTGTAAAGCGTCCTAGTTCGGATGGTTATCGCAGTTCTTCTGAGGCGTTTACCGCTGTGGGCCATGGTGATACACGCACTGGTTTCGACGGAACCACTTTGCTACAAAAAGCAAACCTCAATTATGTAGACAATGCGACTTGTAAAACGGTATTTGCTGCTGGCAATGAGTTAACAGAGAATCAAATTTGTTTCGTTGGAGATGTGGCTACTTCTGGCTTGTACGGTGGCACTTGTCAAGGTGACTCTGGAGGTCCTGTCTACTGGAAGGATGGTTCGGTTTACAGACAAGTAGGGATTACCAGCTTTGGTCCTGAAACGTGTGGTGGCAGCTCAAGAGTAACTTCGGTATTCACTGAAATCTATGACTACAGAGATTGGATTACAGATGTAACTGGTGGTGTGATAGATAGTTCTGAAACCGTTCAAATTTCAGCAACAGAAGCTAAGCGAACGGCTTATGTGAATGCACGGACTTCATCTGGTTCAGGCGGCAGTGGAGGCAGTTTGTCGTTTGGCGTGCTAGGCGCGTTGATGTTACTCGGTAGGTTTAGAAGAGCGATGTCTTGTTAGATACCCACGTCTTCATGTTAGCTAAACAAACGGCCAGTCATTCAACTATGACTGGCCGTTTTTGTTTTGTTTGTTTAAGCCGTTCAGAGGATTAGGCACAGAATTCAGTAGACGCTTTTCTAATGTACCTTTCGACAATCACATCCATCTCTTTAACTGCGTCGTTGATGCTTTGAATACCGCCTTGTGCGACACCTTTTTCATTTTGGTTCAGAGCAGAAAAGGCCTGCTTCAATTCTTTCTCTTCCAACATACTTCCGTGCAGCAGCACTTCTTTGTAAGTGAGTAGCCTATGCTGCACTGCAATAATTTCGGAGCGGGGATTGTCCGTTTCTAATGCGTGCTTAATGCAAGGAAATGCCAATCTATAACGATTCGCAATTTCCAATATGACGTCTTTCTTATTCGCAATTTGCAATTTTTCTAATTTCCCAACACTTGAATACTCAAGTTACCTAGCCTGTACGTTCACAACTGATATCAGTGTGAAGGTTTATGAAACGTAACGGTTTTATCAAGCGAATAATATGCCTTTGATGGCTTATGTAAACCATCACAAGTCAATATGGTCTGCTTCTTGCTGAATTTAGGACATAACTGTCTTTTGAGGATGAGCTTATGTCACAAGAACCCATAATATTGGCGCTGATTGAGCGTAGGAAACAAGCCAACTTGTCTCAAGAAAAGTTAGCCTCGAGTGCAGGAATGAGCTTAAAAACCTATCAAAGGATTGAACGCGGAGAGGCGGACATCAAGATGTCTCAGTATCGTTCAATCACTAGAACCTTAAAAGTGACGGATTTGGATGTGGTGCTTGATATTGTTGGCGCATCACAAGTAACAGCGGAAGATGTAGCTGCGGTCAGTCGTCTGCTGACCAGCGAAGAGCGCCTGTTGTTGATCAAGCTGATTTTGTCGGTCAAAAAGAAGCAGTAGTCTTTCTTTCAAATAAACAGCGTAATAGATCGATTCGTTAGTCAAATTGACAGATACTTCTAGGGTAATGTGTTCTCTGAGGGCATGAAGCCATCAGCTCACTCTTCCACGCAGCTGTTTGGTGGTGCTTCTTTGTTTTTTGCTTTCTAAACGTCTTTTCTGAGAGCCACGCGTCGGCTTAGTTGCTCGTCTTACTTTTTGAACCTTTGTCGCTTCCAAGATCAATTCTTTCAAGCGCACTAAAGCATCATCTCGGTTTTGTTCCTGAGTTCTATACTGTTGCGCTTTAATGATAATCACACCGTCTTTGGTGATGCGGCTATCTTTGTGTGCGAGGAGCTTTTCTTTATAGAAGTCAGGTAGGGTAGAGTGCTTGATATCAAAACGTAAATGTATCGCGCTCGATACTTTATTGACGTTCTGACCGCCGGCTCCTTGTGCTCTGATCGCTGTTAACTGAAGTTCCCAGTCTTGAATCGAAACAGAATTAGATATTTGTAACATAAACATCCATTTTGAACGGTAATATGGCGCCATGATACTGAATATTGGTTATGGTATCAGTAACTTTATTAAAGAGTGGTAGTAGTGATGAAAATAGATTTAACGGCATATGAAGGATTAATCTTTGATATGGACGGTACGTTGATCGATACAATGCCTGCACATGTAAAGGCGTGGCAGCAAACGGCTGAAGAGTTTGGTTTTCATTTTGAAGCGTCTTGGCTACATAGTTTAGGTGGCATGCCGAGTTATAAGATAGCCGGTGAGGTGAACAGCAAATACGGTTTATCGCTCGACCCACAAGCGGTTTCTACGTTTAAAATGGCGTCGTTTGCGGCTATTGAAGACAAAGGAGACGTTATCCCTTGTACTCACTCTCTGTTGTTAGAGCATCTGGGTAACAAGAAGATTGCAGTAGGAACGGGCAGTCAACGTAAAAGTGCCGAACAGTTGTTGGACAAAACAGATATTTTGAGCAAGCTGGATATCCTAGTGACAGCAACAGATGTGAAGAATCACAAACCAAATCCGGATACCTTCTTAGATGCGTGTTTTGGTATGGGATTACAGCCAAAGCAGTGTGTTGTGTTTGAAGATACGAACTTAGGTAAGCAGGCTGCTCATGCTGCGAACATGGATTGTATTCTGGTGGTAGAAGGGAAAAAGTTAGAGTTCTATCCAGCACCAAGCTGATTGAAAGGATTGGGTTGTTAAACCGCCAAACTGATAGCCTAGCGGAACAATACTGATTTTCTGTTAGGCGATTTCGCTCATTTCGCTGTCTAGGAACAGGCAAACACTGTTTCGACCTGCGGCTTTGGCTTCATAGAGTGCTAAATCCGCACACTTGTAGTTGAGAGTAGGGTCGTTGGTCAGGTTGGTGATTCCGCCACTGACCGTCACCACGTTGTCGAGCTCAATATTGACTGCGATTCTCAATCTGTTAAGCACATATTCAGCTTCTTCAGTTGTGGTATGAGGCAGAATAACGCCAAATTCTTCACCACCAATGCGAGCCACAAAATCAGTTTCTCGACACTCACGTTGTAATACCTCAGCAACGGTTTGAATGACGCGATCACCATAATCGTGACCAAATCTGTCGTTAATGCGTTTGAAATAGTCTATGTCCAAGATCGCTAAGCAAGAGTGTTCGCGAGTAGGGTATCGATTCACACGAGAGCACTCATCTCTCAGCTCAAGATCGAACTTACGGCGGTTCCAACACCCAGCTAAGGCATCTTTTTCGCTCAGGTTTCTCAGTTTGTTTTCTAGCTCTTTGTGTTTACTGATATCCACAAATGAAGCGACATAAAACTGAATCACGTCTTTCGAGTCTTTAATGGTTTGGATTCGCAATATTTCCGTGATCAAAGATCCGTCTTTACGGCGATTGACCACTTCGCCTTCCCATACCCCAGTCTTAGTGATTATGCTCCACATCTTGATGTAGAACTCTTCGTTGTAGCGACCAGAGGCAAACATGGATGGTTGGCGGCCTTTTACGTCTTCTAACTCGTAGCCACTAACACGGGTGAATTCTTGGTTTACCTTGATGATACGGTTGTTTCTGTCGGTAATCACTAAGGCAGACATACCATTCATCGCGGCTTTAGCCAGTTGACTATCGATACTGTTCTTCTTGTGGTTACTGTTCCACAATACAAAGCCAGCGGAGATCATCGAAATCAAGAAAGACAAGGTGATGATCTGAACGACAATCGCTTGTTTTTCTTGTCGGTATTGACTGCTGAAATGCTGATTCTCAATGTGAAGAACCATGTAAATAGGGCCTGCAAACTGCTTTATCTTTGGGCTGATGTCCGAGTGGAAATACCAGTTCTTACCATCGAAATAGCTAGACGAAGAGTTGTCTTGAATGTCTTTCCAAAGCTCTGGGTATAGCTTTGCGTATGTCTTGTCTGAACGTGATTCAATCACATGCCCAAATGATTCAGCTGGGTCAGGGCCCATGATGACATGACCAGTTTTGTTTAGAATGACCGGGACTGCATCTGAGTCTCCAATTTGGTAATGAAGGCGGTTGTAAATCTCTAGCATGTTTAGATTTGCAATGAAGTAACCAATAATTCGATTCCCTTCAGCGACTGGCGTCATAATGCGAAGCGCCGGCGTTAACGGGTGGATGATTTCTCCATTTTCCATTTCTAGGTCAATGCCTCTGGATCTGACATCGCCAATCTCTAATTTCTGAAGCATCTGGTAGTAATCTCGAGAAGATTTGTTCTGCAGTTCGTTCTCGGGGACGACAGTGGCTCGACCGTCTTTGTAGTTAACGCGGAACACTTCGTTGCCGGCTAGATCGAGATAACGAAGCTGGGAATAGTATTTTTGGCCACGAGCTAACATCACCCAAAGATCTTGCAGGGTTTCTTTATGGATAATAGAAGGTTCTCGAATCGCTCGGAGTAGTGTTTGAGAGTCGGCGATTGACGGAACAGAGTTAGAGATTTGCTCAACAATAACAGCGAGTTCATGAAAGCTGTATTCGATCTGGTTCTGGCTGGACTGTTGGATATTTAGCGTGTGCTGAGCTTCAACCCTGTCAAATTCAGAGTTAATGTAGAGGGCAGGGACTAGTCCTAGGGCAAAGATGGTACATAGAAATTGGCTGACTAGTTTTTTTATACTTGTATTCATCACTGTCCTCAAAGAATCAGCGCAATACTATATATTTTATAGGGTTTTTAATGTGATCTTGACCCAGAAGTTAAGACAAGATTCGCATATAACTACGATTTAAGTGCAACTTTTTGCATTTAAGCTTGATTGTTGAGCAATCACTTCGTTAGTAAATGATTGCTCAATATAGAACACTGCTCCGAAACCTAAGCTAAATTAATCGCGATTAATTGCCGATTATCTAACTAAGGGCAGCTAGCTTAGGCCGACGATATTTCCATTACTATCAATATCTAACGACATGAACGCCGGTTTGTCAGGCAAGCCTGGCATGGTCATTACATTGCCGCACAACGCGTAAATAAAGCCAGCACCAGCACACAATTTTAGTTCTCTAACAGGCACGTCAAATTGGGTTGGTGCACCTTTTACGTGTGCTTCTGTCGAGATCGATAGTGGTGTTTTTGCCAAACAAACTGATAGGTCGCTATAGCCATGCAGTTTGAATTCAGCCAGTTGTTTTTTAGCCAGTGGAGATAGCGAAATACTTGCCGCGCCATAACCAACTTCAGCAACTGCCATCAGCTTTTCTTCTAGGCTTTGCTCTGAGTGATACAAAGGCTTAAATTCACTCTGTTTTTGGCAAGCTTTGACTACAGCGTGAGCCAGTTGAGTCGCGCCTTCGCCACCTTGACCAAATGCTTCGCTTACTTCAACGTTAACGCTTGAGTCGAAGTCGGTGATCATCTGTTTCAAAGCATCGAGCTCTTGAGCTGAGTCTTGTGGGAATCGGTTAATCGCAACAACTGTAGGCACTTGGTATTGCTTAACGTTGTTGATGTGCCATTTTAGGTTCTCAAAGCCTGCAATTAGCGCGTCTTGGTCATCATTAAAAATTGAATCTGGTAATGGAGTGCCGGGTCTCAAATCGTATAAACCAGAGTTGGCCTTTAATCCACGTAATGTTGCAACAACCACAGCGCAATCGGGCTTTTTGTTCGACGCTTTTGCTTTTATGTTGCACGCTTTTTCAAAGCCCATATCTGAGCCGAAACCACCTTCGGTCACGACAAAGTCACTCAGTTTTAACGCTATCTTATCGGCAATAATTGAAGAGTTACCATGTGCGATGTTCGCGAAAGGCCCGGCGTGAATTAGGGTAGGAACGCCTTCAAGGGTTTGCATCAATGTTGGTTCAATAGAATCCTTCATGGTTACGGTCATTGCGCCTGCAACGTTGAAGTCATCTGCGGTCAACGGCAAGCCTTGTTTGTTGTAGGCAAGTACCACTCGTCCGATGCGCTTTCTCAAATCTTGAAGGTCATTGGCTAGAGCAAGAATGGCCATTAGCTCTGAAGCAGCTGAGATATCAAATCCATCTTCTCGCTCAAAGCCGTTAATTGTTTTGTCTGCTTCGTTCTTGCCAACCGTGATCATGCGTAGTGCGCGATCATTGTGGTCAAGTACACGTCGCCAAACGATTCTGCTTGGGTCAATATCCAAGGCTTTTAAGCCAGAACGCGCTTCAAACGCCTCTAAGCCTTCCCGTTGTTCATGATACAAACGTGCATCAATGGCGGCAGAGGCGAGGTTGTGAGCGGCCGTAACAGCATGAATATCGCCCGTCAGGTGCAGGTTTAATTGTTCCATAGGGGCAACTTGAGAGTAACCACCACCCGCAGCGCCACCTTTTACACCAAATACCGGACCCATTGAAGGCTGGCGAATGCAGGCCATTGCAGATTGGTTAATCTCTGCGAGGCCTTGTGCTAATCCGATAGTAGTGACGGTTTTGCCTTCACCAAGAGGTGTCGGTGTGATCGCCGTGACTACGACTAATTTACCATCTTGTTGGTTGGCGAGGCGTTCAAGTGACGTGAGAGACACTTTAGATTTGAATTGCCCTAATGGCTGATGTTCGTTGTGGTGCAGGCCAGCTTGCTTGGCAACCTCACTGATGTTTTTAAGGGGAGTAGAGCGACAAATATCAATATCAGACAGCATATTTGATCCTTATATCAGAACCGAAAGGCGGTACGTAAACGTTTGCGTGGCGATAGTACTGTATAAATTTGCCAAGTAAAGGCAAACCACACGAATTATGTGCTGGAAGATAACAGATCTAAAGAGTCATTGCGCGAGATCAAATCTTAAACGAGCAAAATATTCGATATGATTAACTTCACCTGCCGTTATATTGGTGTTGAATACAAAAAGGGCTGCATATAGCAGCCCTTCAAGGAATGGGTAATCTCACTTGGCGTTAACCTTTAAGAGGTAACTGCCTAATATGGTCGATTAACGATCCCAGTATGTTTCTTCTAAGCTATCTTCGCGTTCAGGTAATGCACGAGAAAGGCGAGGAGAGTGCTGAGTCAACACTTCGTAGCTTACACGGTTTGCGTACTTACAAATTTGAGACAGTGAAGAGTAAGTTAGACAAGTGTGCTCGTGTTTCTCTGAGTTTGGTACATTCACGTGGTGGTAGCTATTTGCTGCCATGTCGTGAAGTAGTGCTGAAAGTGCACCATCGCCAGCGCCATTGGTATTCTTAATCTCAAGTGGGCCACCTAGGTAAGGGCCAATGTGAGAGTACACTTTTACTGGGTCTTTACAGTCTTGCTTACGCATCGCACGGCTGAATTCGTATTTATTGAACTCAGGGATGTTACCCGGTAACAATGGCAGTGTGGTTTCGCGTTTCGCTGGTTCGTCAGTGTAACCTGCCATGTATAGACCAATAGGACCTGCAGTACATAGAACTAGGTCAACCCACTCAAGTGCCTTGTTAGCAGCCAATAGAGGATCTTTTTCACCCGTTAGCGCTTCACCTTCATCTTCGTTCATCGCGACGATGGTTACGTTTTCTTTCAGGTATTCTTGCCACCATTCAGCGTTGCCTTCGATCACATACTTAGTACCAAGTGTTAGTACAACAGGCACATTGTGCGCTTTCGCGTATTCAATCGCTTTTTGTACCGCTTTTGGCATCGGATCTTCAGGTTTGCCACGCATTAGGTATGACGACACAACCAATGCAGAAGCTTTCTCGAAGACTTTTTCAGGAATGCTTTCTGGAAGAAGTTGGTTCATGTGGCCTTCGTTGATTGCAAACGTACGTTCGCCATCTTCAGAAATCAGCGTGTAACAACGACCAATTGGACCATCAACAGTTTGAAGGTGGTTTAGATTCATACGAGAAGAAGTGCGGCAAAGGTAACGATAACCAAATGAGCCAACTTCAATCTTCTTAGACATTACGCCAAGCAGGACCGATTTGCTGTCCGCAAGTACGGAATAGTTGTGCAGTGTGTTGCCGATAGTATCGCCAGGATATTGATGCGTGATCAAACCGCGCTCAACTAACTCTTCATACAGCGCATCTGCTTTACTTTCTTCCAATACCAGTGAGTGACCTTTACTCAGCTCGTATTTTTCTAGGAACTCGTTGTCAACACGGGCTTCGATATCAACAATCGTTTGGCCAACACCCACAATCGTTGCGCGGTGAAGCTTAGGCGTTTGTTGAATTTGGTTGACCAACGGATCACGTGCGTGAGTTGGAAAGTAGTGCTTAGATTTACGCTGTCCAGGAAACTTCATATGAAAAATACAGTGAAAAAATTTTGCCGCATGATATCACATTTTGTTTCTGTTTCTTTCATTTTTATTACATTTTGAATCACCTGCACAATGTCTGTACAGGTGATTCAACTAACTATATGTTTGAAACTACTCGGTTGGCTGTACTAACGCCGCTGGATCAACGTAAGCCTCTGTACCCCATAGTGGAACAGTTGAAAGGCTGTGTTTGAAGCTACCTTCTGTTTCTTTGGTGGTGTAAGACAAGTAGAGCAGCGACTGATTCTCTGCATCGTAGATACGACGAACCTTCATTGTTTTAAAGAAGATACTTTTCGATTGCTTGAATACCACTTCGCCAGACTTACTCTTGTCTATTTGAGCAATCATTTCTGGTGTAATTTCACCTGTTTGACGACAAGATATAGAGCTATCACTTGGATCAGAAAGGCTAAGGTTTGCTTCGATTGATGCGATATGACAGGTAACACCCGCGATCTTATCGTCATCTAATGAAGACATCTTGATATCCTTCATTGTGAAGAAACCCAGTGAGACGTCGCCAACCTCGTTGTCCGAACAGCCAGCTAACATTGTCACGATACCTGCTGCTATTAAGGCTTTTTTCATAAGAAGTCCTTTTTATTTATATAGTTCTGTTTACTATAAGGATATTGAAAGCTTGGATACGAGTGTAGAGCTTTTCGTTAAGTTCTTAAAGGATGTTGTTGGATAATGAAAAATATGAAGCATTTAAAGTACTTGTTGGCCTTGGTCATGCTCTGTATGCTCTCTGCTTGTAGCTCGGCACCTCAGCCGACCGTATGTCTTCCAAATAACTGCGATATTTGGGGATACTAACCGTAGGTACTAAAAGAATGAATAACGAAATACCTGAAATTGCACACAAGAAAAACCAATGGCTATTTAGTCAGCTCGATATTGCTTACCCCGCAAAAGAGAGCCTCCTCGGCCGTGAACTTTATCAAAGCAAACTTCCATCCAAGACATACCAACTCCTAGCACAAGATCAAACTCCTTCCCAAATTGATGAACTGCATAAAGTCGATTTCCATAAATTGACCGTGCTATTTTCACTCAACCAAGCAAGCGTTTACCAAGATGAAATCGAAAGGGCACACATGCTTGAGTTCTTGAGCCAAATTATGCTTTCTGACGATCATGTATTATATATTGGTACTCAAAACGGTGAAGTTGTGGCGAGCGCTATCGTCACAGAAGCGGATGGTTCCCTATTGATCTCGGATGTCGTTGCTGAAAATGGTCAAAGTATCAACAACTTTGCTAAGCAGTTACACGATTTTTGGGCACAAGATCATGCTTCTTGCGATAAAGTATGGATCGAGAACTAAAGATTCTTTGACAAAGCGTTAATCTAAGTACAATACCCCGTCTTATTTAAAGGGTATTGTATGTACAAGCTATTGATATCAATCGCTGTATTATGTGTTAGCGCTTATTCTTCACTCAGTTTTGCTAACGACTGGGATATTAAACGCATCCTAGTTTTACACTCATACGAACCTTCTTATCAATGGACTGCTGACTTCCAAAAAGGGATAGACAGTGCGTTCAGCCAGTCTCAAACCGAAGTTAAACTCTCAATAGAGTATTTGGATTCAAAGCGTGTCCACAGCCCAGAGTATTACGACTCTCTCGCGAACTACTTACGTGCGAAGTATGCAGGTTATAAATTTGATGGCGTAATTGCGACGGACGATAACGCAGCCAATTTTCTTGAATCTCTGCCTAATTTGATTGATCGCTCCACACCTGTCGTTGCAGCCGGCATCAATGATTTCAGCACCGACATGTACGCGGTGTCTGACAGAGCAACTGTGCTTTACGAGAACGATCAGATAGACGTTAATATTAAGCTGATCTCCAAATTAAGACCTAATCTAAAGAATCTCTATTTTGTAAATGATTATAGTGTCACGTCTGAATTGATTCATAAAGAAATGAACAAAATGATGGCTGAATTTTCAAATATCAATCTCGTAGAAATTCGCGACTTGTCGCTGGAGCATACGAGCCAATTTTTGGAAGGGATCTCTGCGGACGATGCGGTATTGCTCAGTCATTACAACACCGAGTTAAAGCAAGGGGTTTATCACACTTACCAAGAGATTGCGGATACGTTGTCAAAAGCGAGTGCTGCTCCGGTGTTTGCTTTATGGCAGTTCTATATTTCGGGTGATGTACTCGGTGGTTACGTTAATCACTCACAAAGCATGGGTGAACAGGCCGTCGATGCGTTGGATAAATACCTTCCACTTGGTTTTACTACACCGTTAACTCCCGGAGACAACAAACGTTTTGTATTCAATTACCCTGCAATGAAGAGATACGGGATTAGTGGAAACGCGTTACCTGACGAAGCGGTTTTCATTAACGAGCCTTCATCCTTTATTCGCAAAAACTTCCAGTTGTTATTGGGGCTGTCGATGGTGATTGCGGGTTTGAGCCTGATCATCTTGATGCAATTTGTCACTCTGCGCCAAAAGAAAGAGTTGGCGAATAAGAACAAACGAATCTTAAAGCTTCAGAAACAGACCTTGAATATCCAAAAGGATATGATTCATGTTCTCGGAGAGGCAATTGAAACCCGCTCTGGCGAAACTGGTAATCATGTTAAGCGTGTAGCCAAGTTGTCTGCACTGCTTGCTAAGTATCGTGGCTTGAGCCATCGCGAGGTCGAGATGATTGAGATCATCAGCCCAATGCACGATGTGGGTAAGATTTCAGTCCCTGAATCAATCTTGGATAAACCTGGGAAATTAACCGACCAAGAGTGGGAGGTGATGAAGCTTCATACTACGGCTGGCTATAACTTACTAAAGAGCGGAGCGGGTGATATTACCAACCTCGCGGCAATCATTGCTAACGAACATCACGAGCGTTGGGATGGTGCTGGATACCCGAATGGAAAAGTGGGTGATGAAATACACCTGTTTGCTCGTATCACTGCCGTAGCCGATGTGTTTGATGCGCTGCTTAGTGCACGTTGCTACAAAGAACCGTGGCCGTTAGATATGGTGGTCGATTTGTTTGAGCGAGAGTGTGGCTACCAGTTTGATCCTCAGCTAACTAAATTGCTACTGAAACACTTATCCGAGTTTGTCGCTATCCGAGATTCGTACCCCGATACTGGAACTGTAGAATATGCGTCTTCACCTTCGCTTGAAGCTAAGGTCTTAGAAGAGTCGGTTGTTAGCTAATTGTCGCTCTATCTGAGTAGCCTATAAGCCATTTTTTTTATCGATTCACCACGATCCGGCTAGGAAGTAGTGATTTATATTTTCTCCTGAAATTGAGTAGCTTATGTAAACCTCGCAGTATTTGGTTTCGTAGAATCTGGGTTAATTTAATGAAAACTGTTGCTTATGCTGAGCGATAAAGTGATCAACTCCATATTTCGCGAAGAGAAATAAGCCTGTATCTGCAAACTGTTACCTCAATCATCTCGCGCATTGAAAGAACACTATAGGATAAAACTTGGATTCAATCTGAGTGAGATACCTATGCGGTTAGAACAGACTAAATGTGTGATTTTCGATTGTGACGGAACACTTATCGATAGTGAAAAGCTGTGCTGCCAAGCTTTGGTGAACGTTTTCACTGGCTTTGGAGCGGAGCTAAACGTCAACGACTGCTATGCGCACTTTCAAGGCGGGAAGCTAGCCGACATCTTAATGGATACACAAGAACGTCTTGGGTTATCTATCTCGATTGATACACTTGAGCCGTTATATCGCAATGAATTACAAGCACTGTTCCAGCGTCATTTAAAACCGATGGATGGCGCTATCGAACTTATTGAATTCCTCAAACAACAAGACATCGAGTTTTGTATTGCTTCCAATGCACCGAAATCTAGGGTTGAATCTTCATTGGCGATGACAGGCATGCTAGACGACTTCAAAGGCAAAGTGTTCTCAGCTTTTGATGCTAACAGCTGGAAGCCAGAGCCTGATCTAATCATGTACACGGCCATGAACATGGGCTTTCTGCCAAATGAGTGCATCTACGTGGATGATACGTTGAAAGGGATTGAGGCTGGTGTTCGCGCGGGTATCCAATCGTTTCGATTACGCCCGAGTATTGATGAAGCAATCGTAGATCCCGAAGCCGACTCAGCAGAACTCGCGGCTCAGGATATCTACAGTTTAGAAGAAATTTCAGTTTGGATTAATGGCAAGCACTGCTCAAATGGTGGTATATCGAATTCTGCAGCTTTGGTGGGGTAGAGCTTAGTTGAAGGCTGACTACCTTACTAAATTGTTTGGTGTGGAAACCGCAAGATGCACAAGTAAACTTTTCTCCACTTTCTGAAAGCAGATACTCGTCGTGTTGGCATAAAGGGCATGCAATGTCGTCGGTGTTTGGTGTTTCTGTTTTATTCATTATGTGTCACCTGCAGCAAGGGGGTAAGCGAAAAAAGACCCGTTCAATTAGATTACTCCTAAGCTCGAATATTAGACAGTTCTGACACTTCTTAATCTCTCCTTTGCGACTTGCTTCATGGTAATTGATAATGTCATCGTTATTGACCATGGTTCTTGTAATGTTATTAAACAAAAGCCAAAAAGAAAGGACCCATTACGAGTCCTCATTAGTTTGTTTTCAATTCACGCCGCTAGTTCACCAGTTGATCCTTAAGTTCGGTAGCGTGCCAATGTCTGAGATAGAGAAACCGACGCTTCTGTTAGCCTAGATACGCCATTTGAAGAATTCTGAGCCACGTCTTTAATCACATCGGATTGGCTTCGAATATCGTTAAGCTCTGCTGCAATCGTATTGGCAACGTTACTTTGCTCATCGGCTGATGTTGCGATTTGGATACTCATGTCCATTAGTGCTTGAGCTGAATCTGCAATCGAGTTTACGTCGTGACCAATGTTTGAAATCAACTGGCTACTGGTTTGCGCTTGGTCAACCGTCTGTTCGGTGATCTTCGCGATATTTTGGCTCTCTTGCTGTAAGCGTTCAATCATCGCTTGGATTTCTACAGTAGCCGACTGAGTGCGGCTTGCCAGTGTTCTTACTTCATCAGCAACAACAGCGAAACCTCGGCCTTGCTCGCCCGCACGAGCGGCTTCAATCGCGGCATTTAAAGCAAGTAAGTTAGTTTGCTCTGAAATAGCATTGATCGTCGTGATGACCTCGTTAATTTGGCTCGTATTCACATTCAAGCTAGTAACAGAAGATGAGGTTTGCTCAATCAAAGAAGAAAGGGTGGTGATTTCCGAGATTGCCTGTTGAACCTTCGCGTGGCTATCGTTGATTTGCTGCGCGTCTTGTTCTGTTTGTTCAGTTGAGCGTGCAGAGATGTTAGAGACTTCATTTGCCGAAGCTGTCATCTGATCCATTGCTGTCGCTACAGAGTCTAGAGAGGCATTTTGGCTCATGATTTGTGTTTCGCTGCGCTTCATCTCAGTTTCGAAAGAAGCCGATGTTTCGCTTAGCGTTGCTGCACTGTGGTTTACGTTGTTGACTAACTCACTAAGCGTGTCCATTGAACGGTCAAGCGCACAACCAATCGTGCCGAACTCATCACGGCCAGGGTGGAAGCCAAGGCGTGATGTTAAGTCACCATCACCAATCTTTTGAGTCGTTGAATAAAGAACCCAAAGTGCGCCGCCTAGGAAAGTCGCTACCCAGTAACAGAAAAGGCCAAAAGGCACACACCACAAGAAGCTCAGTAATAAAGTGTACAGTGCTTGCTGCTTTTGATTCTGTATATCGTTAGTTGAAACGGTAAGTGAGTAGTAGTTGCCATCTTGTGCGAGTGCTGTGGCAGTCACAGAACCATTATTTGAAATAGTGGTTTGTTGAGCGCGAGTTTGCTGGCTAACAGAGCGAACAGATGCCGGGGAATCTGATGCTGATAAAATGCCTTGCAGTTGATACTCGACCTGCTGTTTTGCAGTTACGTCAATGTGTTCCATTTTGTTGACGTAGTTCAGTCCAGCTAGGCTTGCCAGAGCGGCAAAAAAGATTAAGAAAATGACCCAAAACTTGTCGTTGATCGACATCTTAATAAACAGTTTGTCTATCGTTCGAAATTGTACTTCTTTCATAAAAACTCCACGGTAAATCCTTTACCGTGGACTCTAAATAACCGACCTCAATAAAAATGTGACTTCAATCGACTAATTGTGAAAATTAATGATAGTGATATGTCATTTATGAGATCTGAATCAAGTAAATTAGTTCTGTATAGGTTTATTAGCCTAAAGAAGGCAGTAACCCTACTGAAATAAGAACTTGAATCGCAATGATAAATACGCCAACGCTACCTGCTAAAAACAACGCTTTGCTACCGCCTAACACTTGGTAACTGGCTTCTGAAGATTGTGGTTTGACAGAGAAATCAGTGTAACGAACCTTGTAGACCATCACTGTTGGTAACAGAATCGCGAGCACTGAAAGTGCAATGGCTGCGTAGCCTAAAGCCATGATGAAGCCTTGTGGGTAAAATAAGGCAAACCCCAGTGGCGGTAAGAAGGTGATAGCAGCTGTCTTAACACGTTTTGCGTTACCTAGTTTCTTGCTCAGTGAGTCGCCCATGAATTCAAATAAGCCCAAGCTCACACCAATAAAAGATGTCAGCAGTGCAAGGTCTGCAAACACACCGACGATCACGCTTAGGTTGGATTGATGAACCGTTTGCGATAGCGAGACTAATAGCGCGCCCAAGCTTGTGTCAGACAACAACTGCTCTTGGCTAATCACGCCCAAAGTAACACTTTGCCAGAAAACGTAGATAACCAGAGGCAGTGCCGAGCCAATAATCATTACCTTACGTAAAGAACGAACGTCACCATCTAGGTATCGAACAATTGATGGGATGCTGCCGTGGAAACCAAAAGAGGTAAACACAACCGGAATAGCCGCAACAATCAGGCCTTGCTGTAAAGGCATGCTCATTAAGTATTGAGAGGTAATGTTTGGCGCTAGGAAGCTGAGTACCAAAACCATCGCGATAAGCTTTAAGCCAAACAAAACGCGGTTAACTTTATCAACACTGTGTGTACCAATCGTAACAACGCCGGCAACTAATAGGGTAAATAGAAGCGTGGTGATTTGAGCATTAAGTTCGATACCCGCGATATCCGAAATTCGTTGGTTAAATTGCGCACCGCCGCCAGCTATGTATGCCGCACACAGAGCGTAGAAAAGAAACATCACCGCGAAGCTCGCAATCCACTTTCCTTTTGTCCCCAAAATGGTATGAGCTAACGTGTGTAGGGTAGCGTCAGATTCTGCGAATTGGTGAAGCTCTACCATTAATAGCGCAGTAAAAGCCATTAACGCCCATAAACCCAGCATCAAGAAAAGTGAAGTTGAAAAGCCAATACCTGCAGAAGCAAGTGGAAGAGCGAGCATGCCAGCACCAATGGTTGTGCCTGCAATGATCAAAGTACTACCAAAAACCTTTGATTTATTCATTGTATATAATTCTTTACGTTAGGGTGTGTTTTCATTGTAATTCTTCTAGCTTAAGCGCATAAACCCAAAGAATATCTCGATTTTGAAGTATTCTGATTGAGTTTAATTCCAAATGCAATTCTTATTGTAATTAAAAACATCCACTGTAAATTAATATTTACACAAAGGGGCGTGTCAGCATTCAATTGAGCAAAGCAAACGTTTGACCATGATCGGTTTCAAAATTTATAGAGTAATTTGTTGTACTTGGTGTAAGGTGGCAGTACATATGTCGTTCGCGTATACCCCTTTAGCGCAAAAAAGCGTTAATGATCGCGAGTAGCTTTAAGCTATGAATATGGAATGGGTAGAGTAGAGTGCGTTCATCAAAGTGACATAATATAAGTCCAAGATGGTGCACTAGTTAATCGGACATCATGTCCACATCAAGGAATAGAGGGGGCACAATGAGTGACCAATCTTATAACGACGAAAGTCTAGAGTTGTTAGATGCTATGGAAATTGGCATTGATTTGTCTGACTATGAGCAGACAGTGAAACAGTTAGCAGAAGAGCTTTTCAAGTCTTCGAACTAAGCTTTTAAGATCTTTAATTCAGTTTCAACTGAAACGTTTTAAAGCTAAAAGTTTTCTTAGCTAAAGCTTCTCAAAGCAAACAATTCTAAACTGAGCAAATCGTATTCGCTCACACGTCATACCAAAACTATCCTCATTAAAGTTCGCGAAGATAAACGAGTACGTTTACCATGTTACTTAGTTCTCGATACTTTAATGAGGTTCAATGAACTTTCTCGCACACCTTCACATCGCCAAGCACTGTAACAGCAACTTAGCAGGTAACCTGTTAGGTGATTTTGTTAAAGGCGACCCTAATAAACACTATTCTGATTCCCTTTCTGACGGTATTAGGCTTCATCGATTTGTTGATAGCTATACTGATCGTCATGATGTATCTCGTTCTGCAAAATCACTTTTCTCAGACCAAACACGACGCTTTGCGCCTATCGCACTCGATGTATTTTGGGATCACTGCTTAGCCAATCATTGGGATCAGTTTTCACAGCAGACATTAGAGCGTTTTTGTTTAGATAGCCATGAGCAGATCTTTGAACATCAAGAGCCACACTGGCCTGAAAATTTCGTTATGGTTCATCAGAAAATGGCTGAGCATAGATGGTTAGAGAGCTATCAAGACATGTCATCTATAGAGGTGGTGTTGCAGCGAATGGCGTTGAGAAGGCCTAAGCTCGGTATGCTCGAGGCATGTTACGATGACCTCGAACGTCACTATGATACGTTGCAGTGTCACTTTAATGAGCTTTATCCCAACGTTTTAGAGGAAGCTAAGCAGTTTAATGCGCTTCAAATGAAGAAAAATCAAAAGGAAAGGTAAACAGCGTAATGCAGGTTTGCTACAATCCGCGCCTATTTAATCTTTGAGCATCATACTATGTCTGAATCTACAAAATCTTTTAACCAACTAGGATTATCTGAGCATCTTCTTGCCACGTTGTCTGAGCTTAATTTTACGGCTCCTACCAGTGTTCAAGAACAAGCAATTCCATTGGTATTAGAAGGCAAAGATGTACTGGCTGGTGCTCAAACGGGTACAGGTAAAACGGCTGCGTTTGGTTTACCGATTATTCAAAGATTAATCGAGACAAAAGACAACGTTATTCCGAACCCTAAGCTCGTTCGTGCGCTTGTATTAGTGCCAACTCGTGAATTGGCACAACAGGTTTTCGATAACTTAACTAGCTACGCAAAGGGCACCGACATTAAAGTCGTGGTGGCTTACGGCGGCGTTAGCATGAAGGTGCAAACTGATAACTTACGCGGTGGCGCAGATATTCTTGTCGCGACGCCTGGTCGTCTTATTGATCACATGTTCACTAGAAACATCATGTTGAGCCAAACGGAAGTACTGGTACTGGATGAAGCTGACCGTATGTTAGATATGGGCTTCATGCCTGACATCAAGCGTATTCTTTCTCGCATGAACGAAGTGCGTCAAACTCTGTTCTTCTCTGCAACGTTTGATAACAAAATCAAAGCGATTGCACACCGTATGATGCAGAAGCCAAGTGAAATCCAAGTTACGCCAAAAAACAGCACCGCTGAAACCGTAACACAGATGGTTTACCCGGTAGATAAGTCGCGTAAAAGTGAGCTATTAGCGTATTTGATTGGTTCAAAAAACTGGCAACAAGTGTTGGTGTTCACAAAGACTAAGCAGGGCACTGATGCTCTCGTTAAAGAGCTTAAGTTAGACGGCATTAAAGCGGCATCAATCAATGGCGATAAGAGCCAAGGTGCGCGTCAAAAAGCCCTAGACGATTTCAAGTCAGGCAAAGTTCGTGCGTTGATCGCAACCGACGTGGCAGCTCGTGGTATTGATATTCAGCAGCTAGAACAAGTTGTGAACTATGACATGCCATTTAAAGCAGAAGATTATGTTCACCGCATCGGACGTACTGGCCGTGCGGGTAACAGCGGCTTAGCGATCTCTTTGATGAGTCAGGATGAAGCTTACCTATTGGGTGATATTGAGCGATTACTTGATACTCGCTTGCCTCAAGAGTGGCTAGAGGGCTTTGAACCAAGCCTTGAAAAAGATCTAGCGCCCGATCGTGGTGGTCGCAGCAAAAGCCGTTCATCAGAAAAACGTAAGATGAAAGCGAAGCTTAAGATTCACCAAAACCGCGGTAAAGCACGTCGCTAATAAGCTGTACAAAGCTCCAGTTTAAAGATCTATACATATAAAAACGCGCCGTTACAGTGACTTCTGTAACGGCGCGTTTTTGTATCTTATAAGCTCATAATGGTTATGAACCCGATTAAGCTTTATGTTCCTGGTTACACTTCCATTCACATGGCACTTCATAAATCAGCTCTTCAATCGAGGTTGGATTTAGAGCCCACTCTTCATCAATATTGAACTTGCTGACCATCTGCGTGTTGAAAAGCTGCCAATGCTTAAGTAGGGCGTCTTCGGGTGAGGTGACCATATCACCTTCATTCCAAGTGCTTTCCATAAAGGGAGTGAGGCATACAGCGCCGTTTGCGTACATGATCATTTGCCATTTAACTTCGTAAATGTTGATCATTTTGTCTGGGTTAGCTGCATTGTACTCAGCGGCAAGCCCGTTAATCTCTTTTTCAACATCGCCGACATTGTCGATGAAGTAATCAACTAGGTTGTCTTCTTGGCGAACAGAGTCTGAAATAAGCTGCATTGGCCTACGTGAGTGAATCATGTTGGTGAACAGACGCATGCTAAACAGGTAGATAGCGATATTTGGCGCAACATCTTTTGGCAGCTCTTCCATAATCTTACTGATGTAAGACTGAAAATAATCGTGTAAACAATCACTTATTGCATGCCAAATCTTTTCTTTGCTACCAAAGTGGTGGCGGATAAGGCTATGCGAGACGCCTGCCTTTTCACTGATGTTTCGCAGTGATACACGATCGTAGCCAAAGTCACAGAACATGTCTGCGGCAACGCTCATGATCAAAAAACGCGTCTCTTCGGCGTCTTTTGCACTTCTTCTACCTTGCTTCTTTTCGGTCATCTTCATTTCACATAATTACCTGATTACAACATTCTACACTGTTTTTACTGAAATAAAAATACTGCACAAGTGGAAAGTAAAGCTTGAGAATTATTTAATATTAAATATACTGCCCACCTGTGTAATAAATAATAATAATTAAACGGAGAGGCATCATGCAGTTCAATTTGTCGATCAATGCCATATCGAGCAAGCGCATGGGAGCTGTTATTGCAGCACTATTGCTCGCAGGCTCTCTAACTGGATGTGACAAAGTTCAGTCAGAGGAAAATGTGCAGGTAATCAAGCCAGTCAAGCTGTTCGAAATCCCACAACAGACTGATATTGATCTCGATAGCTTCATTGCAAAGGTTGATGCAACCGACCGTGCGGCACTTTCTTTCCAAGTGGGTGGAGATATAGAAACCTTCGATGTTCGTATGGGACAAGAAGTGAAGAAAGGTCAGGTGTTAGCCGTATTAGACGCGACGGATTACCGTATTGCCGTTGACGCAGCCCAAGCTAAATTTGATCTGGCGAACAGCCAATACAAACAAGCTTCTGAGTTGTATGCGAAAAAACTGGTCAGTACCGATTACTACGACCAAGCCGTAAACACCTTTACTGCCGCTGAAGTTGAGTTGGACCAAGCAAAAACAAACCTTGGCTACACTACCTTAGTTGCTCCATTCGATGGCGTGGTATCGATGGTGTTTGGAAAGCAATATCAATTGATCGCAGAAAAGCAGCCTGTACTGAATATTTTGAATCACAGTGAAATGGATGTGACGTTTTCAATTCCAGTATCAAAGCTTGAAGACCGTTCTATTCAAGACCTAACGAGCTCAAACATGTGGGTTGTGATGGACAGCCACCGCGGCATTCGTATCCCGACTCGCTTTAAAGAAATCTCAACGCAACCAGATGAAGATACCAACAGCTACCAAGCGGTTGTGTCTATCGAAAAGCCAGAAGGCATCAATCTACTTTCTGGTATGACAGCGCAAGTTGAAGTTCAGAAAAGTAAATCTGACTACGGCATTGGTATTGTGGATTCAGCTTGGTTAAACAAAGACGTAGGCCATGGTGAACTATGGCGTTATAACCCTGACTCTCAACTGATTTCTAAAGTACAAGTCCTTCTTGATGAGCAAGGCAAGGTTATCGACGGATTGTCGTCTGGTGACCTTATCGTTGAAGCGGGTGTGGATGTGTTATCAGACGGACAACAAGTAAAAGCTTGGCTTCGTGAGGGCGGTATTTAATGAACCTTTCAAAATTATCAGTTGTTGTCGCGTCGGTTCTGTTACTTCAAGCCTGTAACAATGAAGCTGTACACCGTGAACAACCACCTTTGTTGGTTTCTACCTTTGAAGTTGGCGCACCGCTTACTAGGGCGTGTTGATCTTTCGTGAGTGTTTTTTGAACAGCATGGTAAAGAGTTATA